>QHUT01000142.1 GCA_003222055.1 Gemmatimonadota bacterium | reverse complement strand
CCATGAACCGCCTTCTCAGACTCTCGGTTGCCGGTCTTCTTGTCTGTGCCGCGGCCTGCTACCACGCCACCATCGAAACGGGCCTCACACCGTCTACAGTCGTCATCGAGAAGAGCTGGGCGTCGGTGTGGCTCTGGGGGCTGGTTTCGCCGAGCACCGTCGAAACCGCCAGTAAATGCCCTCACGGCGTGGCCAAGGTCGAGACCCAGCTGAGCTTTCTCAACCAGCTGGTCGACGCGCTCACCCTGGGCATCTACACACCCATGGCGATCAAGGTCACGTGTGCGCAGAGTGATCATGCGTCCGTGTCTCCGACAGCCCCAACAATCGACGTCGGGCCTCATGCAACGGCGGAACAGATCAGGAACGCCATTGGCCGTGCGGCTGAGCTGTCGCAGCGTGCCGGCGTACCGGTGTACATCGAGTACTAGAGAGCGCGGGCGGCGTAGCGGAAGCGATGCTGCGACATCGCTACCCCGCGCGCCGCACCAGGACCTCGACCAGCGCGCGGATCGCCCGCCCGCGGTGCGAGACGCGCTGCTTGGCCGGCAGGGGCGCCTCGGCGAACGCCATCTCGAGATCGACGGAGAAGAACAGCGGGTCGTACCCGAAGCCCCCGCTCCCTCGCGGCTCGGTGAGGACGCGCCCCTCGCACGTCGCCTCGACCAGCTGCGGCTTCGCGAGCGGCGTGTCGAGATAGGCCACGACACAGCGATAGCGCGCGGTGCGCTGCGCCTCGGGAACGCCCGCCAGGCGCTCGAGCAGCAGCGCGTTATTCGCCGCGTCGCCGGCGCCCGCGCCGTGCATCTCCGCCCAGCGCGCCGAAAACACTCCGGGCGCGCCCTCGAGCGCATCGACCTCGAGCCCCGAGTCCTCGGCCAGGGTCGGGACGTTGCCCCGCTTGGCGAAGTAGCGCGCCTTGGCGACGGCGTTCTCGGCGAAGCTGGTGCCACGCTCGAGATCGCCTTCGTCCGGCAGGCGCTCGAGAAACTGGTCCACCGGAAACGCCAGCTGAAAAGGCAGACCCTGGAACAGGTCGCGGATCTCGCGGATCTTGCCCTCGTTGCGGGTGGCGATGAGGAGCTTCCTCGCTGGTGCGGAGGGAGACGTCACCGCCCCGCTCCACCCCGCAGCCGCGCCAACAGCTCGGTCGTCGACACGCCCGCGACGAGCGGGACGCGCACGACGCGCCCACCCCACCCTTCCACCTCGCCCGCCCCCACGATCGCGTCGCGCGCGTAGTCCGCCCCCTTGACGAGCACATCGGGGCGGAGGCGCTCGATCAAGGCCAGCGGGCTGTCTTCCTCGAACACGACGACGCAGTCCACCGACTCGAGCGCGGCGACCAGCCGGGCGCGCTCCCGCTCCGGCACCACCGGCCGGTCACCGCGGCTCCCCTTGCTCAGCCGTCGCACCGAGGCGTCGCTGTTCACGCCGACGATCAGCGCCACGCCCTCGGAGCGGGCCGCCTCGAGCAGGGCGACGTGCCCCGCGTGCAGCAGATCGAAGACGCCGTTGGTGAACACGACCGGGCCGGAGCGCCCCTGGCGCCAGCGCGCGGCGGCCTCTGCCGCCCGGATCTTCTCGGCGGTGTTCACGCGGGCGCTACAGCGGCTGGGACGCTTTGGGATGAAAGGTGAAAGTATGCTTGAACAACGGGAGGGTGACGGTCTCGCCGTATTCGGTCTCGATCACGACCTCGCGCGGCGACGCCCGGCGCGCGATGCGAATCTGCTGCGCTTCGGCCGGGAGGCCGATTTCCTGCGCGGCCGCCTGGATGCGACGCCGGATCGTGCCGTCGTCCAGCGACGGCGCGAGCTGGGCCTGCGTCTGCATCTCGTCCAGCAGGCGGTAGTAGCGGAAGAACACTTCGCCGATGTTGACGCCGTAGTACAGGGCCGCGACGAAGAGGAGGAGGGTGACGAGACAACCCATCGAGCTCGTCCCCCGCCGGGTCACCACTGCGACTGCGCTCCGTCCACCAGGTCCCTCACCAGCTTCTGCAGCGCGATCTTGCGCCCATCCGCTTCCTGGGGCGGGCGGTACTCTCCCACCTCGCTGAGTCCCTGGCGCTGCCACAGCGTCTTCCCTTCGCGCTGGTCCAGGATCTCGACATCGAGGGTGATCGACACCTGGCGCTGAGTGACGTCGGTGCGCCCCTGCCCCGCCTGGAACGACAGCGGCACGTCGGAATCGTAGCGGGTCACCTTGCCGCGCACCACGGCGTCGGCGTTGTTCTCGCCCGCCGTGCGGAGCCCGAGCCGTCCCTGAAACGCCTCGAGCACCGCATCGTTCACTTCCTTGGTGAGCGCGGGTTCGGCGGTCTGGTTGTCGAACGGCAGGATGGCGACCGTCTTGATATTCGGCAGGCCGCCGCCTTTGAAGCCGTACACGCACCCCGTCAACGCGAGGGCGAGAGCGCTAGCGGCGCCTGCGCCACGTCGCCGAATCGAATACCACCGTCGTGTCCACCGAACCGACCGTGAACTCAAAGCGCGCCGGGCCCTCCGGAAAGTCGATGCGGGCGCTGGCCGGCATCGCACGAACGTCCAACTCGGCGCGGCTGCGTGCCACCACCTTACCCTGCCGTCGCCACTCCGCCTCGAGCACCCGCGCGCCGCCCCTCGCCAGGCGATAGTCGAGCGTGTCGTCACCCTGCACGAACCGCCAGATTCGCGCACTATCCACGCCCGGCAGCGACACGATCCCGAACACGGCGGCGCCGACCGCCGGCGGCCGCACGATGCCCAGCCCCGCCCACAGCATCCGCACGGCCGGCACGAGCGAGCGGAAGTTCTTTTCCGGGTCGGCCCACACGGTGGTGTCGGCGACCACGAACGCCGCCCCCGCCCCCCAGTTGAAAGGCCCGGCATAGTCGATCCGCAGGGAATCGGGCGGCGCAATCCGCACGGCGGCCCTGCCGGCGTAGCTCTTGTCCGCGTCGCGATACTTCCAGCGGAATCGGATCAGCGTCGAGCGAGCGGGCACGGTCGCCGCCGCCCAGACCACGCCACTGTCCCACGGCACCGGTGCGAGCGGCATGGGCACGAGGGGCGGCAACGAGCCAGGGCAGCCGACGAGCAGCAGCAGCGCACAGGCGCCAATGTAGGAGAGTGCTATCC
The DNA here is from genome assembly GCA_003222055.1 of Gemmatimonadota bacterium. GTDB lineage: Bacteria > Gemmatimonadota > Gemmatimonadetes > Gemmatimonadales > GWC2-71-9 > AG41. Next base: position 17,783 of record QHUT01000142.1, on the reverse strand, counting down.
GCCGGTCAAGCGGAAAACGTTGCCGTCTCAATAGTTAAACCCGAGGAACAGTCAGCGGCGGATGCTCCGAATGCGCTCACCCTGCGCCACACCCCCGAGGGTCGCGAGCCCCGAGACCACCCTGCCGAACACGGTGTACGTGCCGTCGAGATGCGGTTGCGGCGAGTGCGTGATGAAAAACTGGCTGCCGCCCGTGTCGGGCCCGGACAGCGCCATTCCCACGGTCCCCGTCTCGTAGCGCACCGGGTTCAGCTCGTCGCGTAGCACGAAGCCCGGCCCGCCCCAGCCGTCACCCCGGGGATCGCCGTCCTGCACGACGAAATTCGGGACCACCCGATGCCACCAGGAGCCGTCAAAGTAGCGCCGATCGACCAGATCGAGAAAGGCCGCGACCGTGATCGGCGCCTCGCCCGGAAAGAGCTCGACCACCATGGCGCCGCGATCGGTCTCGATGGTCACACGCGGGGGAGCGTCGCCGCGACGCACCGGCAGGAGATAGCGCCGCACGACGGATCGGTAGTCATCGAGCGACCGTCCCGTCGCGATCGGCGCCGCAGGTCCCCAGCGCGCCGCAGCGTCCGGCAGCTTCTCGGCGGCGAGCCGCCGCACCAGATAATCGTCCGGGCGCGGCGCGCGGTCCACGAACCGGGCGGTGACGGCCGCCCGGCCCTCCGGGCCGGTGCCGGCGATGGCGCCGAGCGCGGCGACCGCGGAGAGGCGGGCATCGTCGAACGAGTCGGTCGCCGCACGCTCATAGGCGGCCGCCAGCGCGTCGAGGTCGGCAAGTGCGGGGTGGCGCGCGAGCAGATCGGCGGCGACGCTCCGCACCGCGGCGTCGGGATGGGCGAGCAGCGCCCGGGCGCGCGGGGCGAGGCTCGTGTCGCCCTCGGCCACGACGCGGCCGAGGCTCTGGAGCGCCTGCGCCACCACGCGACCGTCGGCGTCCGCCAGCTGCGCGTCGAGACGGGCGCGGTCGCGGGCAGCGCCGAACGCTTCGGCCGCGACGCTGCGCCAGCGCCAGTCTCGGTCGCGCGCCAGCTCGGCGGCGGCGGCCACACCGGCCGCGCTGTCGGCCTGCGCCAGGGCGATCGCCGCCTGGCGGCGCAACGCGAACCGGGCGCTCGCCAGCCTGGCCCGAAGCTGCGCGGCGGCACGCGCGCCGCCCAATGCCCCGAGGGTCGTTTCAGCCTGGACGGCGACGTTCACATCCCGGTCCGTGACCAGCGGGAGCGCGAGACCGACGAGCGCGCTGTCGCGGAACGACGCGAGCGCTCGCAACGCGTTGACGCGGACGTGACCGTCGCGATCGCCCAGCAGCGGCCGGATGCGGGCGATCACCTCCGGCGGGGGGATCTGGGCGCTGTCGCTCACGGCACGCGTCACGCCGCGCAGCGCGACGGCGCGCACGTACGGCTCGGGGTCGGCGAGCGCGCCGAGCAGCGCGGGAACGGCCCGCGCGATCCGCAACCGCGCCAGCGAGTAGATCGCGTGGGCCCGCGCGGCCGGATCGGGATCGCGGGCGAAGTCCGTCAATTGGGCCACCGGCGCGCGGGTCCCCAGGCGCCACGCCTCGAGCAGCGCGACTCGCTGGACCGCCGACGTGCCGGCCCCCGGCGCGGTCTTGACGTCGAGCAAGTCCGCCACGCCGCGCGCACCCTCGTCCCCGCCGATCTTCGCGATGGCGGTGACCGCTTCGCATTGGGGCGCACCGTCCCCCGTGCGCGTGAGCGCGGCGAGCGGCGCGACGGCACGCACATCTTTGAGCAGCCCCAGCGCGAACGCGGCCGCCGCCTGGACGGCCGCGCTCGAGTCCCGCAGCGCGGCGACGAGCAGCGCCACGGCGGCCGTGTCGCCGCTCCGGCCGGCGGCGAGCGCCGCCTGCCGGCGCACGAATGGGTCCGCAGCCCCTAGCGTCTCCCGCTCGAGTCCCGCGTCGAACGCGCGGGCGTCCGTCGCGGCGAGGAGACGCGCCAGCGCCTCCACGGCTCCCTCGTCGCGCTGGGCCGCGGCGGGGCGCGCCGTGAGCAGCAGCACCACGGGCAGCACGCGAGACCTAGAGGCGAACCGGGTCCGGAGTCGCTTCGAGCAGGTCGAGGACATGCGCGGGGAGACGCGTGAGCGTGTGCTGGTGCGTGAGGGAGACGAGCGACGTCACACCGGTCGCGAGCAGATCGCCGGTAGCCGTGCGATCGACGGCATAGCCGAACGTGACGCGTCGCGACGCCACCTCGCGGACCCAGCAGCGCACTCGCACCAGATCGTCGTAGCGGGCCGCCGCGCGGAAGCGGACATCGACCTCGGACACCGCGAGGTACACGCCCTGCTGCTCCAGCTCTTTGTAGGTGACGCCGGTCTCGCGCATCAGCTCGGTGCGGGCGCGATCGAACCAGATCAAGTAGTTGGCGTGGTAGACCACGCCCATCTGATCGGTCTCGGAGTAGTTGACGCGGAGCGTTATCGAGCTGATCACGCCGGGGCAACATCCACATCCGATCGGCAAAAGTCAAATACGACAGGCGCTTGCGGGCGTTTCGCGCGATTCCTAGCTTGGGGCGTGCCTGCCCCAGCCTCGCGCGTGCTCGTCGTCGCCGACGCCCACCTGGGCCAGGTGCCACCCGCCGTCGCCGCCGCGTTCCACCGTTTCCTCGACGCCGTGCCGGACCTGGGCGACGCATTGCTCATCAACGGCGACCTGCTCGACTTCTGGTTCGAGTACCGGGCGGTGATCCCGCGGCGTCACTTCGGGACCATGGCGAAGCTCCAGAGCCTGCGCGCCCGCGGGGTCCCCGTCACGTTCGTGGGTGGGAACCACGATCGCTGGGGCGGCGATTTCCTCACGAAAGACCTCGGCATCGCGTTCCACGCGGGCGAGGCCGAGATCGACGTCGCCGGACGCCGCAGCTTCGTCGCCCACGGCGACGGGCTGACCGAGCAGCAGTGGAGCGCGCGGCTGATGCACCGCGTGACCCGCCACGCCGCCACCATCCGGCTGTTCCGCGCGCTCCACCCGGATCTGGGGCTCTGGATCGCGCACCAGCTGTCGCGCAAGCTGGCGGACAAGACCCGCGATCGAGCGGTGGTGGACCGGGCGGAGCGCGCGCAAGCCCGCTACGCCGAGGAGCTGCTGGCGCGACGGCCCGACCTAAAGCTCGTGATTCTCGCGCACACCCATCGTCCGGCGCTGTCACAGCTGCCGAACGGCAGGGCCTATCTCAATCCGGGAGCGTTTCTGGACGGATACCGGTACGCCGTGGTGACGAAGAACGACGTAGAACTACAGACGTTTCACTAAGGTGTATCACAAGAGCGTATCACGAAGACGTCGCGCACGGTCGGCGTCAACCGAGGGGTACCACCTCGACGATCTGCAGCTTTTCTCCGAGAAACCGCGCGCCGACTTTTCGGAAGTGCGGCTCGTCGTCCGAGACAACGAAGCGATGAACGGCGGCGGCATCCGGTGCCGTCGAGAGACTACCCTGCTCCAACGCCTGGGCGACGACCTTCGCCGTCTCCTCCGCGCTGTCCACGAGCGTCACGCCGGCCCCGAGCACGCGCGCGAGCAGGGGCTTGAGCAGCGGATAGTGCGTGCATCCGAGCACGAGCACATCGACGCCGGCGCGCTGCAACGGCTCGAGATACTGCCGCGCGATCAGCTCGGTGGCGGCGTGGTCGAACCATCCTTCCTCGACGAGGGGCACGAACAAGGGGCAGGCCTGGGCACAGACGGGCGTATCGGGCCTGAGCGCCTTGATGGCCCGCTCGTAGGCACCACTCGCGACCGTGCCCGCGGTCCCGATCACGCCGATCTTCCCGGAGCGGGTCGCCGCCACGGCCGCGCGCGCTCCCGGCTCGATCACGCCGACCAAGGGGACCGGACAGCGGGCGGCGAGGTAGTCGAGCGCGTGGGCACTGATGGTGTTGCAGGCCACGACGAGGGCCTTCACGCCGCGCCCCAGGAGGTACGCGAGAATCTCGCCCGCGTAGCGGCGCACCGTGTCCGGTGACTTGGGACCGTATGGGACGCGCGCCGTGTCGCCGAAGTAAATCACCGACTCGTGGGGCAGGCGCTCGAACACCGCGCGCGCGACCGTGAGGCCCCCGATCCCCGAGTCGAACACGCCGAGCGGAGCGGGGTTCACGGACGGGGCACCGGCACGCTGAGGCCGACGCCGCCCGGAACCGCCCGGATCTTCAGATCCTTGGGGAAGTCCTGCAGGTGCGCCGAGACGAACGCTTCCGCGCCGGCAAACAGGTGGTTGAAGATCCACAAGAAGAGCCAGTCCTGCACCTCCTGCCGCTTGGCCCCCACGTTCGCCGATCGAGCCTCCTGCAGGTAGTGAAACTCCGATCGCGCTTTGAGGGTCATCATCGCGCTCACCCCTTCCCACGTCGCGAACACGGCGCCGGCAACGTGCCGCCCCGTCACCGCTTGACCCCACCCGGGCACGAGCAGCGAGCGCAGGAACGCCCCCATCGGCCGGATGCGATGGGTCGTATCGGAAGCGACGACCACGGCGCCCGTGGTGACGATGGGCGGCGGGGCATGGGAGGTATCGGGTACCTGGGCGGACAGGCGGATGGGCGGGCCGGGCAACAGGAAGCAGACGCCGATCGCGACCCTGATCCGGTGTGCCGTCACCGTGCCACCAGGACCTTGAGCCGGCCCGGCTGGACCCGCACCGTGCACTCGCACACGGCCGACTCGCGCAACTCGCCGTCCAGGTGGAGCACCAGCGGCCCCTCGAGGGACCGGAGCGTCATCGAGCGCGTTTGGAACAGCGCCACCTCCCGCATCGTGCCGTGCGTGCCGCGCATCACGCGCGGCACGGCGAGGAGAAACCGCGCCAGCGAGACGCGCCGCACGACGCACACGTCCAACCGCCCGTCTCCGGGGAGCGCCGCGGGAGCAAACCGATAGCTCCCGCCCGCGGTCGTGCCATTGCAGATCTCGACCATCATCATGTACCCCGTCTCGCGGAATCCGGACGCCCGCACTTCGAGGCGCGGCGGCCGGAACCGCGCGAACGCGCGAAACACGGGCACGAGATACGACAGGAACCCCGACAGGCCCGGCATCGCGTTCCGGACGCGCACCACCTCGGCCCCGAACCCTACTCCTGCGCTGTTCACGAAGTACTCGTCGAGCACGTGACCGACGTCGAACGCGACCGCGCGGGCGGTGACGAGCCGCCGCACCGCACGCAGCGGACTGTGCCGCGCCACGCCGACGAGCTTCGCGAAGTCGTTGCCGCTGCCGATGGGCACGACGCCCAGGAGGGGCGCAGCATGCTGCGCCCCTAACCCACCGGTCGCCTGGCCCAACAGCCCGTTCGCGACCTCGTGCACCGTGCCGTCACCGCCCACGGCCACCACGCACCCGGCTCCCGCCCGGACGGCACGCGCCGCGAGCTCGACGGCGTGCCCGGGACGATCGGTACGTTCCGCCTCCACGGCCCAGCCCTGACGCCGGAACTCGCGCACGATGGGGTCGAGCGCCCGCGCCGCCGCACCGCGCCCCGCGGCCGGATTGAGGATGACGTAGGCATGGACCAGAGGCCCCATTATAAGCATTGAGGCCCGATCCCACAGCCGGATCGGGCCTCGAGTCACTACCAGCCGACCTTCGCCTCACCCCGGGCTTCTCGCCCGGGGTAAGGTCAAGCACTAGGCGGCCGACCTGCTGACCGAGTACTGGCCGCACGCGGTGAAGGTAATCGTGATGGTGGTCGACACGGTACCCTTGGTGACGACCGCGGTGAGCGTTCCCGAATCGAACCGGGGCTCGACGCTGCAGCTCGTGTTGTAATGTAGGGGATCGCTCGTCGTCACAGACAGGGAATAGCTGTTGGTACCGGACGTATATGTCGATGACCCGGAGATGGTCCAGGTCCCGCTGGGGAGGCGCGAACCCATCTGGATGGATCCGGCCTGGTCCGCCGCGAAGGTCGCCAGCCACTTGCGTACGTGGGATGCCGTCGTGCCGCTGGCGAAGGTGTATTCGGTGGTCATGGTATCGGCGAGCTGCACCTGGTCGGCCGTCGGCACCACCGAGCGGACGCCGTTTTCGACCACGGAGCGGGTGGTTCCCGTCGAGTTGGTGACACTCCGCGTGAAGGCGTTGGAACGCGTCCGGAACGCCCGGTCGGTCGTCGCCGGAGTCGGATCGACGATGTCGATCGAGCCGCTCAGCGTGACGGTGTGCCCATCGCCGGTGAACGTGCACCCGGTGAAGTCGACCCGCACCGAATCGGGCACGGGATCGCCGTCGGAGTTGGTCGGCGGAGACGGGCTTCGGGTGGGCGTGCAGGTCGCGGACGACGGAGCCAGCGCCGGCGCGCCGGGCATCGGGGCCAAGGCGAACGGCATGCCGGTCGCGGCGTCGAGCGTCGCCCCACCAACGAGCGAGGCAGCGTCGGTCGCGACGACTTCGGCGACGGCGCTGGCTTCCGGTTGCGTGAGGACGGGATTCTGGGGAGACGTCGTGGGTGAGGTGGAGCACGCGGCGAACAGCGCGACGGTGATGGTGCCGGCGGCGGTCCGCCAAGCACTCGGGGTGATACGGCGCATGCGACGATCCTCCGAGGGGTTCGAGTACGGGGCGCTGTTACGGAAACGCCGGTTAGACGGAAGGCTCGGTGCAGGCGTTAAGGGCGTCCAGAGCAGCGCTTCGGGTAGAATAAAGACTGCGGAACCTGGGGCAAAGTCACGAAAACGGTGCAGGTGCGGACGTTGTGACGCGGCGCACACTCCCCCCCGTCTAGGAGCCCAAGTACCCCTTCGCCAGCAGCAGCTCGGCGTTGAGGAGGGCCGCGCCGGCGGCCCCCCGGATCGTATTGTGGCTCAGGGCGACAAAGCGGTGCCCCAGCACCGCGTCCCGGGCGATGCGGCCGACCGTGACACTCATCCCGCGCCCGGCATCGCGGTCGAGCCGCGGCTGCGGGCGGTCCGGCTCGTCGCGCACGATGATCGGCCGCTCGGGTGCCGTGGGCAGGCGGAGCGCTTGCGGCAGACCGGTGAACGACGCCCACGCCTCGCGCAGCTCGGCCGGCTCCGCCGGCCTGTCGAGCTGCACCCGCACCGCCGCCAGGTGCCCGTCGACGACGTTCACGCGGTGGCATTGCGCGCTCACCGCGAACGGCGCTGGGGTCACGCGACCGGCATCCAGGGAACCCAGGATCCTCCGGGTCTCGCGCTCGATCTTCTCCTCTTCCTCGGCGATGAAGGGGACCACGTTGTCGGTGATATCGAGCGACGCCACGCCGGGGTAGCCCGCGCCCGAGATGGCCTGGAGCGTCGTGACGGCGACGGCCGCGATGCCGAACCGGGCGGCGAGCGGCGCCAAGGCAAGCGCGATCATCACGGTCGAGCAGTTGGGGTTCGCCACGATGAACCCGCCCCCCGTCTGCTTGCAGGCGTCGAGCAGCGCGAGGTGATCGGGGTTCACCTCCGGAATGAGAAGCGGCACCGCATCGTCCATGCGGTGCGCCGACGAATTGGTCAGGACCCGGTACCCCGCGCGGGCGAACCGCGTCTCGACCGGCCCCGCTATGTCGGACGGCAGGCTCGAAAATACGAGGTCGCAGTCGAGCGGCGGCTCGGGCGGCTGGACGACGAGGCCGCCCGCCGCGTCCGGCACGGCGCCCGGGAGTCGCCAGGCACAGGCCTCGACGTAGGGCCTGCCCTGTGACCGGTCGGAGGCCGCGAGCGCGGTGACGGTGAACTGTGGATGCCGCTCGAGCAGCTGTAGAAAGCGCTGCCCGACCGTACCCGTCGCCCCGAGGATGCCGACCCGAATCTTCCGCATCGCTGCTCCTTGACGCACCGAACGCCTGCGGCGAGTATTGAACATACATACAACCGAAGCGCTCGTGGTGATTTGCCGCGTATTGCCGCCACGTTAAACAAGGTGCTAAAAAGCGACCGCCCGCGGCGTGGCATCGCCCGGGCATTGCTGTTTTCAGGGGGACGAGGAAGGCGGATGCGAGCGAGCGTAACCGTGCGGGTGCCTGGCTCGACGGCCAACCTGGGGGCCGGGTTCGACTGCGTGGGCGTCGCCGTGCCGCGCTGGCTGCGCCTGACCGCCCGGCTCGAGCCGCGCGGTGGCCGCGCCGGCGGCCCGCTCACGATCGAGCGTGCCGGCACACTGCGCGCGCTCGAGACGCCCCCGGACGCGGATTATCTGTATCTCGGCTTCGCCGCCGCGTGTCGCCGCGCCGGGCGCGACGTGCCCGCGGGCCTCGCGCTCGCCGCCGAGTCGGAGATCCCGGTGGCGCGCGGGCTCGGGTCGTCCGCTGCGGCCGGGGTCGCGGGAGCCGCAGCCGCGGCGGCGCTGCTCGACCTCTCGCTCGATGCCGCCGGCCTGGCCGAGCTCGCGACCGAGCTCGAGGGCCACCCCGACAACGTCGCTCCCGCCGTGTTCGGTGGCGCGACGCTCGCCCTGCAAGAGCCGAACGGGCTGGTCGTGGCGCCGCTGGTCGTCCATGCGTCGCTTGCGTTCGTGTTCGCGGTGCCGGACTTCATGGTCGAGACGAAACGCGCGCGCGCGGCGCTGCCCACCACTCTGCCGCACGGGCAGGCGGTGCGCGCGGCCGCGAAGAGCGCCGCCCTGGTGCAGGGCCTCGCGCACGGCGACGGCCGGCTGCTCGCGGCGGCACTGGACGACGTGCTGCACGTGCCGTATCGGCGGGCGCTGGTGCGCGGCTACGACGAGGTCACGGGCGCGGCGCGGCAGGCCGGGGCCTACGGTGCCACGCTGTCGGGCTCGGGGCCGACGGTGGTGGCGCTGGGTCCTGCGGCGCGCGCCGCCCAAGTCGGCGACGCGATGGTGCGCGCGTGGCGGGCCTGCGCCGTGGCCGCCGAGACGTTCCACGCCGACCGCCCAGCCGGCGGTTACGAGACGGCCTGAGCCATGGCCAGGGCTCGCTCCACCCATCCTCCCCACATCCACAAGTTCGGCGGCGCGTCGCTCGCGGACGCGGCGGCGATCGGCCATGCCGTCGCGATCGTACTGGCCCAGCGCCCGCAGCCGCTGGTGGTCGTGGTGTCGGCGATGAGCGGCGTGACGGACGCCCTGCTCGACGACGCCGCCCGCGCCGCGCGGGGCGATGCGAGTCACATGCGGGCGGCCGCCGAGGCGCTGCGCGCCCAGCACGCGGCGGCGGCGCGGGCGCTCGTCCCCGCGGGCGCCCGGCTGGAGGAGTTGCTGCGATCGATCGACGAGGCGTTCGCCGAGCTGGACCAGGTGGCGGGCGGCCTCGGCATTCTGCGGGAGCTCACGCCGCGCACGACCGACTACCTCGCGGCACGCGGGGAGCGGCTGTCCGCGCAGCTGTTCGCGGCCGCCCTCGACGCGGCCGGTTGCCCGGCCGCCTACGTCGATGCCACCGAGATCGTGCAAACCGACGGCACCTTCGGCAACGCCTCGCCCGACTTGCGGCGCACCGAGCGCAGCGCCCGTACGGCGCTGCGACCCGTGCTGGCCCGCGGCGCCGTGCCGGTCGTACCCGGTTTTCTCGGCGCGGCGCCGGACGGCCAGGTCGCGACGCTGGGCCGGGGAGGCTCGGATCTCACCGCGACGCTCCTGGCCCGCGTGCTCGGCGCCCGCGAGGTGTCGCTCTGGAAGGACGTGCCGGGCCTCTTGACCGCGGATCCGCGCATCGTGCCCGATGCCCGTGTGGTGCCGCAGGTGCACGTCCGGGAGGCGGCGGAGCTCGCCTACTACGGCGCCAAGGTGCTGCACCCCCGGGCGCTGATCCCCGTGATCAAGCGGAATGTCGCGATCCGGATCCGCCCGTTCGCCGACCCCACGTCACTCGGCACCGAGATCTCGCGCCGTCGCACGCTGCATCAGTATCCCGTGAAGGCCCTGTCGGCAATTCCGCACCAAGCCCTGTTGACGGTGGCCGGCAGCGGCATGCTCGGCGTCCCGGGCATCGCGGCCCGGACCTTCGCCGCGGTGCACCACGAGGGGATCTCCGTCTCGCTCATCACCCAGGCGTCGTCCGAGCACTCGATCTGCTTCAGCGTGCCCGAGGAGAGCGCCGAGCGTGCCCGGAAGAGCCTGGAGGAGACGTTCCGGCCCGAGATCGCTCGCCAGGAGATCGACGGCGTGGAGGTGCAGCGCGGCCTCGCCACGCTGGTCGTGGTCGGGCTGGGGATGGCAGGCACGCCCGGCATCGCCTCGCGCGTGTTCTCGGCGCTCGCCGAGGCGCGCATCAACGTCATCGCCACGGCGCAGGGCTCGTCCGAGCTGAACCTCTCGCTCGTGGTCGCCGCCAAGGACGCCCCGCGGGCGCAGCGCGCGGTGCACGCGGCGTTCCAGCTCTCGAAGATCGGGGGCGGCGCGGTGGCGCATCCCGAGCGCACGGACGTGGTACTGCTCGGGTTCGGACAAATCGGGCGCACGCTCGCGCCCATGATCGCGAAGGTGAAGCAGGATTCGCTCACGCTCCGCATCGTCGGACTGATCGACACGAGCGGGCTGGTGTTCGACGCGCGTGGCCTGTCGCCGCGGCGGCTGGCGGCGCTCGCCGCCGCCAAGGCCAAGGGCACGCCGCTCGCCAAGGCGACGGGGGGGCGGCGGGCGAGCGCCGCCGAGGCGGTGGGGTTCGTCGCGCGGCACGCCCTCGCCAACCCGGTGCTCGTGGATCTCACGGCCGACGACACGACCGACACGATCAAGGCAGCGCTGGGCGGGGGGATGCACGTGGTGCTCGCCAACAAGCGCCCGGTGACCGCGGACAAGCGCCGCTACGATGCCCTCCGGGCGGCCGCGCAGGCGCACGGCCGGCGCCTGCTGCACGAGGCGACCGTGGGCGCGGGCCTGCCGATCATCGACACCTATCAGAAGCTCGTGGACTCGGGCGACCGCGTCGCGAAGATCGAGGGCTGCCCCTCCGGCACACTCGGCTATCTCTTCGGCGAGCTGGGCCGGGGCTCGAGCTTCTCGGCGGCGCTGCGCGGTGCGATCGCCAAGGGGTATCCCGAGCCCGACCCGCGCGAGGATCTCTCGGGGCTGGACGTCGCGCGCAAAGCGCTCATCCTGGGGCGGCTGCTCGGCTTCCCGGGAGAGCTCGCGGACATCGCCGTCGAATCGCTCGTGCCGGACGGGGCCGACCGCCTTTCGCTGGACGAGTTCCTGCGCCGGTTGGAGGAATACGACGCGGCGTGGGCGAAGCGCGTGGCCGCGGCGGCGCAGCGCCACGGGGTGCTGCGCTACCGGGCGATCGTGACGCCGCGGCGGATCCGCGTGGGCTTGGTCGTGGTGGACGCGTCGAGCCCGATGGCCTCGCTCAACGGGACCGACAACCAGTTTATCTTCACGACCATGCGCTACAAGAAGAATCCGCTCGTCATCACCGGACCGGGCGCAGGGCCGGCGGTGACCGCGGGCGGAATCCTCAACGACGTGCTGAAGCTCGCGGGCGCATGAGCGACACCTGGCAGCTCTGCACGAGCTGTGGCAGCGAGATTCCCGAGACCGACCCCCATCCCCGTTGCCCGAGCTGCCGGGGGCTGCTCGAGGTGCGCCACCGCCGTCCCGAGCAGGGCGGCGCCGCGCTGCGGGCCACGTTCGACGCGCGCTGGGGCGTGCGGCGGGGCGTGCTGGCGTCCGGGGTGTGGCGCTACCGCGAGGCGGTCCTTCCGAGCGTGGCGGCGGAGGACGTGCTGTGCTACCCCGAGGGCAACACGCCGCTCATGACCAGTGCGCCAGTGGCGCGCTGGGCGGGCGCGAGGGAGCTGCTGGTCAAGCACGAGGGCCACAACCCGACGGGCTCGTTCAAGGACCGCGGCATGACCGTGGGCGTGACGCAGGCCCGGCGCATCGGCGCGCGCGCGGTGGCATGCGCTTCCACCGGCAACACCGCAGCCGCACTCGCCGCCTACGCCGCGCTGGGCGGCCTGCCCGCGCTGGTGCTCGTCCCCAAGGGGCAGGTTGCGCTGGGGAAGCTGGCGCAGGCGCTCGCCTACGGGGCGCGCACGCTCTTGGTGCGGGGCAACTTCGACCAGTGCCTGGAGCTGGCCGACCAGGCGAGCGACCGGCTGGGCGTATACCTTCTCAATTCGGTGAACCCGTTCCGGCTCGAGGGCCAGAAGACGATCGTGCTCGAGCTGCTGCAGCAGCTCGCGTGGCAGCCACCCGACTGGATCGTCGTGCCCGCGGGCAACCTCGGGAACACGGCGGCCTTCGGCAAGGCGCTGGCGGAGGCGTGCGAGTGGGGACTGATCGACCGCGTCCCCCGTCTCGCCGCGGTGCAGGCGGAGGGCGCGGCCCCCTTCGCGTTGAGCTTCCGGGAGGGATTCGCGCGGCGTCACCGTGTGGAGCCGCACACGGTCGCGACGGCGATCCGTATCGGGAACCCGGTGTCGTACGACCGCGCCGTCCGCGCCGTGCGCGACACCGACGGTATCGTCATCGCCGTGAGCGACGATGAGATTCTCGAGGCGAAAGCGGTGGTCGACGGAGCCGGCATCGGGTGCGAGCCCGCGAGCGCGGCCGCCATCGCCGGAACGCGGCGCCTGGCGCACGACGGGGTCATCAAGGCGGAGCAGAAGGTCGTGGCGATCCTCACGGGGCACGTCCTCAAGGATCCGGCGAGCGTGACGCACTATCACCAGGAGCGCGAGCCAGCCCCGCCGCACGCCAACCGGCCGGTCGAGATCGACCCGCACCTCGAGGAAGTAGAGCGAGCGATGAAACGATGAGCCCCCTCCGGAGCCGCACGATCACCGCGGGCGTGGAACGTACGCCCAACCGTGCGATGCTGCGCGCCGTCGGGTTCGGCGATCAGGACTTCACGAAGCCGATCGTCGGGATCGCAAACGCGCACAGCACGATCACACCCTGCAACGCGAAGCTCAACGACCTCGCGCTGCGCGCCGAGGCCGCCGTCCGGGCTGCGGGCGGCATGCCGCAGACCTTCGGTACGATCACGGTGAGCGACGGCATCTCCATGGGCACCGAGGGGATGAAGTATTCCCTCGTGTCGCGCGAGGTGATCGCCGATTCGATCGAAACGGTGTGCAACGCGCAGTGCGTAGACGGCGTGCTCGCCGTGGGCGGCTGCGACAAGAACATGCCGGGCGCGCTGATCGCCATCGCGCGCATGAACATCCCGGCAGTGTTCGTGTACGGCGGCACGATCAAGCCGGGCCATTATAAAGGACAGGACCTGACCGTAGTGAGCGCGTTCGAGGCGGTCGGTCAATACAGCGCGCACAAGCTGTCGGAGGCGGATCTCCTCGAGGTGGAGCGCCGGGCCTGCCCGGGCGCGGGCGCGTGCGGCGGCATGTTCACGGCGAACACGATGTCGTCGGCCATCGAGGCGATGGGCATGAGTCTGCCGTATTCGTCGACCATGGCCGCCGAGGACGGCGAGAAGGGCGACAGCGCCGCGCGCTCCGCCGAGGTGCTCGTGGAGGCGGTGCGCGACGACCGGCGGCCGCGCGCGATACTCACGCGCGCGGCGTTCGAGAACGCCATCGCCGTCGTCATGGCGCTGGGCGGCTCGACCAATGCGGTGCTGCACCTGCTCGCCATTGCCCGGGCCGCGGGCGTGCCGCTCACCCTGGACGATTTCGAGACCGTGCGGGAGCGCGTGCCGGTGCTGTGCGACCTGAAACCGTCGGGCCGGTTCGTGACCACCGACCTGCACGCGGCGGGCGGCGTGCCGCAAGTGATGAAGATCCTGCTGGCGCATGGCGCGCTGCATGGTGAAGCGCTCTCCGTCTCCGGCCACACCGTCGCGCAAGTATTGCGAGACGTCGCCGACGAGCCGCGTGCGAATCAGGAGGTGATCCGCTCCTGGAACCGGCCGCTGTACCCGCAGGGACACCTCGCCATCCTCCGTGGCAATCTCGCGTCGGAGGGCGCCGTCGCGAAGATCACGGGGATCAAGCACCTGAAGATGACCGGTCCCGCGCGGGTGTTCGACTGCGAAGAGGACTCGCTCGCCGCGATCCTCGCGGGCCGCATCAAGCCGGGGGACATCCTAGTGATCCGGTACGAGGGTCCGAAGGGCGGACCGGGCATGCGGGAGATGCTCTCCCCCACGTCGGCGATCATCGGCGCGGGGCTGGGCGACAAGGTCGGGCTCATCACCGACGGGCGCTTCTCGGGCGGGACGTACGGCCTCGTGGTGGGGCACGTGGCGCCCGAAGCGGCCGTGGGGGGGACGATCGCCCTGGTGCGGGACGGTGACCCGGTCACGATCGACGCCGAACGGCGGCGGCTCGAGCTGGAGCTGCCCGAGGCGGAGATCGCGAAACGGCGCGCCGCGTGGAAGCCGCGCGAGCCGAAGTACACGACGGGGGTGCTGGCGAAGTACGCGAAGCTGGTGTCGAGCGCGAGCCTGGGCGCCGTGACCGACTCTTAGCGCACGAGCGATAGCGGCCGTTTCGCCGGCGACCGCACCAACTCCGCGATCCAGGCACCCATCTCGCGCGTGCCGATCATGCGGTCGCTCGGCCGCGCGATGTCGCGCGTGCGCGCTCCCTGCTCCAGCGCCGCGGCGATCGCCTGCTCCACCGCGGCCGCGGGCTCCGCCAGCCCGAGCCCGTAGCGCAGCAGCATCGCCGCCGACGCGATCGCCCCGATGGGGTTGGCCACGTCCTTACCGGCGAGCGCCGGCGCCGACCCGTGGATCGGCTCGAACAGCCCCGGGCCGTCGCCCAGCGACGCCGACGGCAACAGCCCCAGCGATCCCGCGAGCACCGCGGCCTCGTCGCTCAGGATGTCCCCGAACATGTTCTCCGTGAGCAGGACGTCGATGCCGGCGGAGTCGGTGACGAGCCGCATCGCGGCGTAGTCGACGTAGGCGTGCTCCAGCGTGACGTCGGGATAGTCCTGCGCCACGCGCGTGACCGTCTCGCGCCACAGCTGCGACGTCTCGAGCACGTTCGCCTTGTCGACCGACAGCAGGCGCCGGCGCCGGGTCCGGGCCGCGGCGAGCGCCACGCGGGCCACACGCTCGACTTCGGCCTCGGTGTAGCGCAGCGTGTTCACCGCCGCCCGCCCGCCATCCTCCCGGCCGCGGGGCTCGCCGTAGTACAACCCCCCGACGAGCTCGCGCACGATGAGGATGTCCACGCCCGCGAGGTGCTCGGGCTTGAGGGGCGAGCAGAAGGCGAGCGCCGGGTTGGTCGCCACGGGCCGCAGGTTCGCGTACACACCGAGCAGGCCGCGCAGCGCGAGCAGGCCGGATTCGGGCCGCATCCGGCGCGGCGCACGATCGAGCGACGGATCGCCCACGGCGCCCAGCAGCACCGCGTTCGCCTTCACGACGGCGGCCCGCGTCTCGGGCGGCAGGGGATCGCCCGCCGCCGCGACGCCCGCGGCTCCCACCGCGTAATGACTCAGGCGGAACTCGAGTCCGAATCGTTCGCCCGCGGCCTGCAGCACGCGCACCGCTTCGCCCGTGACCTCGGGGCCGATCCCGTCCCCCGCCAGAACCGCGATCGCGTATTGTCTCACCACCCTTCCCCCTTCCCCCGTCCCTCGTCCCGGTCTCTTTCATACGCCCCGATCCGGTCCTCCTCGAGCAGCGTCCGCCCGATCTCGTCGAGCCCGGAGAGCAACATCTCGCGATGATAGGGCGCGATGCTGAAAGCGGCGCGGAAGCCGGCGTCGTCGACCACGGTCTGGGCCTCGAGATCGACGACCACGTCGTAGTGGCCGGCGGCGCGCGCGTGGCGGGCGAACAGCTCGCGGATTTCCCCCGTCACCAGGCGCACGGCGAGCAACCCGTTCTGGCAGCAGTTCGCGTAGAAGATGTCGGCGAACGACTCCGCGATGACGAGACGGAAGCCGTACTCCCGCAGCGCCCACACGGCGTGCTCGCGCGACGAGCCGCAGCCGAAGTTCGCGCCCGCGAGCAGAATGCTCGCCCCCGCGGCGGCCGGCTGATTCAGCTCGAACGTCGGGTCGGGCGAGCCGTCGGCGCGGTAGCGCCAATCGTGAAACAGCACCGGTGCGAATCCGGTGCGCTCGATGCGCTTGAGAAACTGCTTCGGCACGATCTGGTCGGTGTCGACGTTCACGCGCGGCAGCGCCGCGACCCGGCCGGCGTGCCGGACGAAGGGCCTCATGCCCACGTCCGGATGTCGACCAGGTGGCCGGCGATCCCGGCGGCGGCCGCCATGGCGGGACTCATCAGGTGGGTGCGGCCGCCGCGCCCCTGGCGGCCTTCGAAGTTGCGGTTCGACGTCGCCGCGCAGCGCTCGCCGCTCGCCAGGATGTCCGGGTTCATGCCGAGGCACATCGAGCACCCCGAATTGCGCCACTCGAACCCCGCCTGGCGGAACACCCGGTCGAGTCCCTCGGCTTCCGCCTGCGCTTTGACCTGCTGGGAGCCCGGCACGACCAGCGCGCGCACGCCCGCAGCCACGCGTCGACCCCGCACCACCCCGGCCGCACTTCGCAGATCCTCGATGCGCGCGTTGGTACAGGAGCCGAGAAACACGCGATCGATCGGCAGGCCCTCGAGCGGCGTACCGGGCCGCAAGTCCATGTACGCGAGCGCCCGCTCGACCGCCTGCCGCTCGGCGGCCGACGCGAAGCCCGCCGGGTCGGGAACGCGCGCGGTGATGTCCGCCACCATCCCGGGGTTCGTCCCCCAGGTCACCTGCGGCGCGACGCTCGCCGCATCCACCGCCACGCGCGCGTCGTAGGTCGCGCCGTCGTCGCTCTTCAGCCGGCGCCAGCGCGCGACCGCCCGGGTGAGCCGCTCTCCCTCGGGCGCGCGCGGGCGCCCGGCGAGGTAGGTGAAGGTGGTGTCGTCGGGCGCGATCATCCCGGCCCGGGCGCCCGCCTCGATCGACATGTTGCACACCGTCATGCGGCCCTCCATCGAGAGCCGGCGGATCGCTTCGCCGGTGTACTCGATCACGTGACCGGTCGCCCCCGCCGTCCCGATACGCCCGATCAACGCGAGGATCAGGTCCTTGGCGGTGACTCCGGAGGCCGCCGCTCCCTCGAATCGGACCTCCATGGTCTTGGGTCGCATGACGACGAGGCACTGGGTCGCGAGCACGTGCTCCACTTCGCTCGTCCCGATGCCGAACGCGAGCGCCCCGAACGCGCCGTGGGTGGACGTGTGCGAATCGCCGCACACGATCACCATCCCCGGCTGCGTGAGGCCCAGCTCGGGGCCGATGACGTGTACGATGCCCTGGTGGGGGGACGCGAGGTCGAACAGCTCGATACCGAACTCGCGCGCGTTCGCCGCGAGCGCCCCTACCTGACGCGCCGCCAGGGCGTCGGCGATCGGGAGGGCGCGATCACCGGTCGGCACGTTGTGGTCCGCCGTCGCGACGGTCAGCTCGGGCCGCCGGACCCGGCGTCCCGCGAGCCGCAGCCCCTCGAACGCCTGGGGTGACGTCACCTCGTGGACCAGATGCAGGTCCACGTACAGGAGCTCCGGCCCGTCGGGGAGCGGGTGGACGACGTGGGCGTCCCAGATTTTCGCAAACAGAGTGCGGGGAGTCATGCCCTGAGCGGCTCGGCACGCGGGGGCCGGGGGTCAGGGGTCGGGGGCCGGGGAGGCGCGTCGAGCCCTGACCCCCGACCCCCGATCCCCGACCCCTTGCCTTCTTCCGACCACGGCATCATGGCGCGCAGCGTCGCGCCCACCTGCTCGATCAGGTGGTCGTTCTGCTCGCGGCGCATGCGCTGGAAGTTGGGGCCGCCCTGGCGGCTCTCCTCGATCCATTCCCGCGCGAAGGCGCCGCTCTGGATGTCGGCCAGGATCTGTTGCATCCGGGCGCGGACGGCGGACGTGATGAGC
>QHUT01000155.1 GCA_003222055.1 Gemmatimonadota bacterium | reverse complement strand
GGCATGTCGAGACGGACGATCGCACTGTGGGGCGCCGCGCTGCTGAGCCTCGCCGCCTGCGTGGACTTGAACGAAGACTTGATCAGCGGGCTGGCCAATCAGCCGTACCCGACCCCCGACGTCTTCCAGGCGCTGGTCAACGCCACCTACGAGCCGCTGCGGACGTTCTACGCGCAGGAGCGGGGCTTCACGCTCACCGAGTTCGGGACCGACATCTATACCGAGGGCGCCGACGGGAGCTACAAGTACGTCAACGAGTATACGGCGCAGCTCAATCCCGACGTGGACTTCATCCGCGACACCTGGGCCGATTTCTACCGGGCGATCAACACGGCCAACACGGCGATCGCGCAGGCGCCGACGGTGCAGATGGACTCGAGCCTCAAGGCGCAGCGCCTGGCCGAAGTGCGCTTTCTCCGGGCGCTCTACTACTTCGACCTGGTGCAAATGTACGGGCCCGTCACCCTCAAGCTCGAGCCGACCACGACCGCGTCCACGCAGTTCACGCGCGCGCCGGTGGACAGCGTGTATGACGCCATCATCAATGACCTGAAATACGCCGAAGCGACGCTCCCGTACGTGGCGAAGGAGTACGGGCGCGCCACCAAGGGCGCCGCTCAGCACCTCTTGGCCAAGGTGTACCTGACCTGGCAGCGCGACCCGGACTCCGCCGCCGACGAAGCCGCCAAACAGCAGGCCGGCGACTTCGCCAACGCCGCCGACTACGCACTGCGGGTCATCAACTCGGGCCAGTATGCGCTGCTGCCGCGGTTCGCCGACGTGTTCAACTTCAACAACGAGAAGAACGCGGAGGTCGTCTGGTCGGTGCAGTTCACGAACGATCCCCTGACCACCGGGAACGGCAACCAGGGGCATCTGTTCTTCCTGATGGAGTACGACGTACTGCCCGGCATGCAGCGCGACATCGCCAACGGCCGCCCGTTCAAGCGCTTTAGGCCTACCACGTTCTTCTTGGGCTTGTATGATCGCACCAAGGACTCGCGCTACCAGAGCCAGTTCACGCGCGTGTGGTACGCCAATAACGCGGCGACCATCCCGAAGTACCCGTCGGGCGCGCCGAAATTCCAGCTGGGCGACACCGCGGTCTACGTCTCGGACACGGTCCTGACGGACTCGGCGGTGGCGGCCCGGCCGTACCGTGTCTACACACCGCGGACATACAGCAACAGGATCTTCCCGTCGCTGAACAAGTTCCACGACTCGTTCCGGCTCACCGTCAACGACGTGCGCGGATCGCGGGACTTCTTCGTCGCCCGGTTGGCCGAGACGTACCTGATCGCGGCCGAAGCGCTGCTGCGCGACGGGCGAGCGACGGACGCCCTGCCGTACATCAATGCCGTGCGGCGGCGCGCCGCCATCCCCGGCCACGAAGCGGAGATGGAGCTCACGGCGGCTCAGCTCACCCTCGGCGAGATCCTCAACGAGCGGGCGCGCGAGCTCGCTGGTGAAATGCAGCGGTGGTTCGATCTGGTGCGGACGCATACCCTGGTGTCGCGGGTCAAAGCCTACAACCCCGACGGCGGGCCCAACATCCAGCCGTACCACGCGCTCCGGCCGATCCCCCGGACGCAGATGGACGGCACGACCTGCTGCTACACGCAAAACCCCGGATACTGATCATGTCCAATGCTCCGGTGCCGCGCCGCCAGTTTCTGGGCACGAGCGCCGCGGCACTCGTCAGTGCCACGCTCGGTACGGGCGCAGCGGCGCCGCCTCCAGAACCTCCACAACCTCCCCAACATCCCCCAACCTCCTTTAGCCTCGGGGTGGCGAGCTACTCCCTCCGCAACTTCCCGCGCGACAAAGCCATCGAGATGGTGAAGGCGCTCGGGACACCCTACGTCAACTTCAAGTCCGTGCACCTGCCGTTCGAGCTGTCGCCGGAGCAGCTCGCCGCAGCGCGACGGGAGATCGAGGCGGCCGGACTCGTGATCGTGGGCGGCGGCGTGATCACGTTCGACGACGACACCGACCCCGGCGTGGAGAAATACTTCGCCTACGCCAAGGCCGCCGGCATGCCGCTCATCGCGATCCATACCGATCCGAAGCTGCTGCCGCGCATCGAGCGGTTCGCCAAGCAGTACGACATCAAGGTCGCCATCCACAACCACGGGCCGGAGGACAAGCACTTCCCTTCCCCGTACGACGCCCTGCCCCACGTCAAGACGCTCGATAGCCGGATCGGGCTGTGCATCGACGTCGGACACACCGTGCGCACCGGCACGGACGTGGTGCGGGCGATCGCCGACGCGGGCCCGCGCCTGCTCGACATGCACATGAAGGACCTGCGCGACCTCACGGCCAAGGGCAGCCAGTGCATCGTCGGCGAGGGAGCCATCCCGATCGCGGACATCTTCCGGCAGCTCGGGGCGAGCGGCTATCGTGGATACGTCAACCTCGAGTACGAAATCGACGCCGACGCCCCGCTGCCGGGCATGAAACAGTCGTTCGCCTACATGCGCGGCGCGCTCGCCGGACTCGCCGCCGGCGAGCGTCGCCCACACTCTTGATCGATCGGAAGGGAGGAGTGATGTCCAAGCCGAAGAGGCAGGTCCGCCGCCGCGAGTTCCTCAAGGTCGCCGCCGCCGCCGCCACCGCGCTGCCGGCGGCGCGCTACGCGAAGATCCTCGGCGCCAACGATCGCGTGCGGGTCGGCATCGTGGGCTTCTCCGACCGGTTCCGGCAGGCGCACCTGCCCGCGTACGGCAAGCTCGGCAAGGAGCTCAACTTCGAGATCGTCGCCGTATCGGACATCTGGAGCCGGCGTCGCGAGGAGGGCGTGACCGAGATCGAAAAGGTGATGGGGACGAAGCCGCGGCCGTTCCGCAACAACGAGGAGATGTATGCGGCGCGGGCCACGGACGCGGTCGTCATCTCGACCGCGGACTTCCAGCACGCCTACCACGGCGTCGAGGCGATGCAGGCGGGACAGGATGCGTACATCGAGAAGCCGCTGGCCCACCGCATCGAGGACGCCATCGCGATCCGCGACGCTGTCAAGAAGTCGGACCGCGTGGTGCAGATCGGCACCCAGCGGCGCAGCGCCACGAATTACCAGATGGCCAACGAGTACATCCGCTCGGGGAAGTTCGGCGACGTGGTGATGGCCGAGATGACCTGGAACGTGAACCAGCCGGGGCGGTGGCGTCGCCCCCAGCTCGTCGCCGCGCTCAAGGAGCAGGACACCGACTGGAAGCGCTACCTGTGCAACCTGCCCTACGAGCCGTGGGACCCGCGCAAGTATCTCGAGTACCGCCTGTTCTGGCCCTACTCCTCGGGCATCCCCGACCAATGGATGGTGCACCAGATCGACACGGTGCACTGGTTCACGGGGCTGTCCCGCCCCCGTTCGGTCGTGGCCAACGGCGGGATCTATCTATGGAAAGATGGCCGCAAGAGCTGGGACACCGCCACGATCGTGTTCGACTACGGGCCGCTGGACGATCCCTCGAAGGGCTTCCAGGTCGTGTACTCGTCCCGCATGACCAATTCGGCGGGGGGCACCAAAGAGCTGTACTACTCGAACGCCGGAATGCTCAACCTCGACACCAACGAGATCACGCCCACCGGCGGTCTGAACGAGCGGTTCGCGGCGGAGATGGGGATGAAGGCCAACCAGTTGGCCGCCATGAAGCTCTCGGAGGTCGCGCCGGCGGAGACCGCGGCGAACACCGGTGCCGATTCGTCCACCACCGCCAACATCCGGAACTGGATGGAGTGCGTGCGCAGCCGCAAGCAGCCGAACGCGAGCATCGATGCGGGCTACAGCCACTCCGTCGCGTTGTGCATGACGGTCGCGGCGATGCACAGTGGCCGGAAGGTCATGTTCGACGACGCCAAGCGCGACATCGTGATGAGCTGAGAAATGCGCAAGTCATGGCTGCTGGTGCTTGGGGGCTTGGGGCTCGGGACTCGGGACTCGGGACTTCCGGACCCCGAACCCCGAGCCCCGAGTCCCCAAATCGACGTCGTGCCCCACGAGGACCTGCGGCGTGTCGACGTCCTGGTCGATGGGAAACCGTTCACCTCTTACATCTATCCCACCACCCTCAAGAAGCCGACGCTCTACCCGTTGCGGGCGGCGTCCGGCGCGGTAGTGACGCGCGGCTGGCCGCTCGAGCCACGGCCCGGCGAGCGCGTCGACCACCCCCACCAGGTCGGCCTGTGGTTCGACCACGGAGACGTGAACGGGCTCGACTTCTGGAACAACTCGGATGCCATTCCCCCGGAGCGCGCGGCCAAGATGGGCACGATCGTGCATCGGGCCGTGCGCCACGCCGAGAGCGGCTCGGGCGAGGGCGCGCTCGAGGTCACGGCGGAGTGGGTAGACGTCCAGGGGAAAGCGCTGCTGCGCGAGGACACGCGCTTCGTGTTCCGCGCCGCCGCCGGATTGCGCGCCGTCGATCGCATCACGACTCTCACGGCCCTGGACGGTCCCGTGACGTTCGTCGACAACAAAGAGGGACTGATCGGCATGCGCGTGGCGCGCGCGCTCGAGCAACCGTCGACCACGCCCGAAGTGTTCACCGACGCCGGCGGGCACTCGACCACCGTGCCGCGGCTCGACAACACCGGCGTGACGGGCCACTACCGTAGCTCGGAGGGCGTCGAGGGCGACTCGGTGTGGGGCACGCGGGGCCGCTGGACCATGCTGACCGGCGTCGTCGCGGGCGAGCCGGTGACGCTCGCCATGCTGGACCATCCGAAGAACGTCGGCTTCCCGACCTATTGGCACGCCCGCGGCTACGGCCTGTTCGCGGCCAACCCACTGGGCCTGAGAATATTCAGCAACGGGAAGGAGCAGCTGAACTTCCGGCTCGCGTCCGGGGAGTCCACCACGTTCCGCCACCGTGTCCTGATCCTCTCCGGCACGGCGACGCCGCAACAGATCGAGACGTACTACCAGGACTTCGTGAGGTGAGGAGGCCCGGCTACCGCTGGACAGTCTGCGCCCTCCTGTTCGTCGTCACGACCGTCAACTACATCGACCGGCAGGTCCTCGGTATCCTCGCGCCCACGCTGCAGCGGGAGCTACACTGGTCCGAGACGGGCTACGGCGACGTCGTCTCCTGGTTCACCGCCTTGTACGCGGTCGGCTTCCTCGTGGTCGGACGGTGGCTCGACCGGGTAGGGGTGCGGCGCGGGTTCGCCGTGGCGGTCGTCGCCTGGAGCGTCGCGGCGATCGGCCACGCCGTCGCCCGAACCACAGCGGGGTTCTCGGCCGCGCGGGCGCTCTTAGGGCTGGGCGAGTCCGCCAACTTCCCCGGCGCGATCAAAGCCGTGGCGGAATGGTTCCCGAAAAGGGAGCGGGCGCTCGCAACCGGGATTTTCAACGCCGGGACCAACACGGGCGCGATCGTGACGCCGCTCGTCGTGCCCTGGATCGCGTTGACGTTCGGGTGGCGCTGGGCCTTCGTCGCCACGGGCGGCCTGGGGTTCCTTTGGCTCGCGCTCTGGCTGGCACTGTACCGCAGCCCTGACGCACAACCCCGTCTCTCGGCCGCCGAGCTGACGCATATCCGCAGCGACGCACCGGAGCCGGCCGCTGGGCACATCGCCTGGCTGAGTCTCCTGGGGCAACGGCAGACGTGGGCCGTCGTCGTAGGCAAGTTCATGACCGACCCAATCTGGTGGTTTTATCTGTACTGGCTGCCGAAGTTTCTCGACGCGGACTATGGCATCAAGCTGTCGCAGCTGGCCCTGCCGCTGGTGGTCGTGTACGTCGTGGCCGACGCCGGCTCCGTCGCCGGCGGCTGGCTGTCGGGCGCCCTCATGAAGCGGGGTTGGACGGTGAACCGGGCGCGCAAGACCGCGCTCTTGGGCATGGCGCTCGCGATCGTGCCGACGGCCCTCGCGTCACGCGCCGGGAGCCTCTGGATCGCGGTGGCGCTCGTGAGCGTGGCGGCGGCCGCGCATCAGGGCTGGTCGGCCAACATCTATACGCTCGCGAGCGACATGTTTCCCCGCGGAGCGGTCGCCTCCGTCATCGGTATCGGCGGCTTTGCGGGCGCCCTCGGTGGATGGCTGTTTCAGCGGGCCACCGGCCGCATCCTCGATCACAACGGCAACAACTACGCTCCAATTTTCGTGGTCTGCGGGCTGGCGTACGTGTCCGCGTGGATCATCATTCATGTCCTGGCTCCCACGCTACAGCCGGCTCGACTAGCGGTCACGCCG
>QHUT01000154.1 GCA_003222055.1 Gemmatimonadota bacterium | reverse complement strand
GGCCGAGGCCGAGGTGCGGGACGTAGCGGCCAAGCTCAGGCGCTATCTCATCCCGAGCGACGTGATCCACCTGGACACGGGTTGGTTCGAGACCGATTGGCAGAGCGACTACGCATTCTCCACCACGCGCTTCTCGAACCCGCGCGCCATGATCGCGGACCTCGGGCATTTGGGCTTCCACATCAGCCTGTGGCAGTACACCTACTTCACGCGCAAGAACAAGGTCTGGAACGAGCTGGTGGCGGGCAGTTACGGCGTGCGGGACGAGGCGGGCCGCATCGCGCCGGAGGATGCCACGCTCGACTTCTCGAACCCGGACGCGGTGCGCTGGTACCAGGGCAAGCTCAAAGGCCTCCTGGACCTGGGCGTCGGCGTCATCAAGGCGGACTTCGGCGAGGGCGCGCCGCTCACCGGCGTGTACGCCTCGGGGCGCACCGGGTGGTTCGAGCACAACCTCTACCCGGTGCGCTACAACAAGGCGGCGTGGGAGATCACGAAGAGCGCGGCCGGAGACGGCATCATCTGGGGGCGGAGCGCGTGGGCCGGGAGCCAGCGCTACCCCCTGCACTGGGGCGGTGACGCGGAGAACACCAATTCGGCCATGGCCGCGACGCTGCGAGGCGGGCTGTCATTCGGGCTGTCGGGCTTCACCTTTTGGAGCCACGATGTAGGGGGCTTCGTCAACCGGGCGCCACGCGAGCTGTACCGGCGGTGGCTCCCCTTCGGCGCGCTTACCTCACACACGCGCACGCACGGCGCCCCCCCGCGCGAGCCGTGGGAGTACGACTCGGCATTCGTGCGGGGCTTCCGCCGAGCGGTCGAGATGAAGTACCGGCTGATGCCCTACATCTACGCGCAGGCCAAGGCGTCCTCGGAGAACGGGTATCCCATGCTGCGCACCCTGTTCTTCGAGTACCCGGACGATCGAACCTCGTGGCTGATCGAGGACGAGTATCTGTTCGGCTCGGACCTGCTGGTGGCGCCCCTCTTCGAGGAGGCGGCCCACCGCAACGTGTACCTCCCACCCGGCACCTGGATCGACTACCAGATCGGCCGCACCTACACGGGAGCCGCGTGGCACGATATCCCGGCCGGACCGATCCCGATCGTGGTCCTGGTGCGGAACCACGCGGTGATCCCCCACGTCGCCCTGGCGCAGCACACTGCGGCGATCGACTGGAGTGACGTGGAGCTCCGTGTCTTCAGCACGGATAGTGGCCTCGCGACGGGCAGCTTCGCGCTCCCGAACGGCGAGCTGCACACCCTCGAGCTACGCCCTACCCCGACCGGCTATGCGCTGCTACGCGATCCGCTGGGGGGAAAGGTCAAGTGGCGGATCACGCGGGCTCCGCCCGGCTCATAGCCCCGCCCATGCCTTGGCCTGCGCGATCACGGCGGCCATCTGCTCGCGATACTTTGCAAACGTGTCGTCCACCACCATCAGGGTCGGTATCAGCCCATCACGCTTGGACAATGACAGGGTGGCCTGGTCCCAGCGGCCGAACCCCGATTCGTGCACGCCGCTCGAGCCCCGCCCCGGCGCGGGGTGCGACAGATGCGAGAAGAAGCGGGCGAACGGCACGGCGCGCGGTGTGTACACGTGGTACAGCGGGATGAACTCGACCAGCGCGTCGTACAGGAACTCGCCGCAAGCCAGCACCTGCGGGTAACGGGCGCGTAGTTCGGCCACGAGCCGGCGCGTGCCTTCGTGCATGTCGGCCTTGGTGTTGTTGACCCAGCCGCCCACGATGTCGAGGAAGTAGGCGTCCACGCCGTAACGGTCGATTACGTCCGCGATGCGCGCCGTGAGCCAGCGGCGCCACGACTCGACGCCCAGGTTCATGTAGACCCCGAAGCCCTCCTGGTGGCGGTCGTTGTCCCAATCCACCCAGTTGAGATCGAAGCGATCGCCGTCGACCCGCTCGGTCGCCGCGTCGGCGAACTGTGCGAAGTTCGGGAGGCGGCGATTCGAGGCGTTGGCGCCGAACATCGGCATGATGCGGAAGCCGAGCCGGTGGCCTTCCTGCACCAGCCGTCGGAACCCCGCCTCACCCCCCAGCCGTTCGGCGGCACGGTAGGTGGGATAATCCCAGTAGTAGCGGCCGTCCCATGCCGAGATGAACGCGAGCACCCGGTCCGCGGGAATCTGGGTGCCGATCCATTCGAGGATGGCGAGCATCTTCGCATAATCGTTGAAGACGTACCCGGTGAAGTGCATCCCGTGCAGCGTCACGACGAGCGCCGTGCGTCGCAGCCAGGCGGGGACGTCGCCGCGCGTTTCCCAGCGTGGCCACCGGTAGGCCTGCGCGAGCTGCGCGTAATGCGGCGCGACCGCCGCCTCGAGCGTGGCGGCGCGCCCCACCCGCCAGGCCGGCACCTGCACGCGGGACTGGTCGAGCCAGCCCTCGACTTCGTGCACCAGCTCGACGCGGTAGCCCCGCTCGCCCGGCTGAAGGTAGAAGCGCTTGGTCCGCACGCGGTCGTCGAGCGAGGAGAGCGCGAGGAACTCCTGTTCGCTCTGTTGCACGACGGCGAGCGGCGTCCCCATGCCTCCCGCCGTATTACCGCCGAACAAGTCGCCGCCGCCGAACGGATAGCCCCACAGCACCTCGTTGTCCTTGGGGTCGAACGGGTCTGCACCACCGTTCGAGAGCTTGCCGCGCGGCACGCCGCGCAGCACGGTGGTCACCGCCTTGATGGGCTGATCCATCTCCGCGGTGACGTCCCACAGCACGGCGTCGCCTTCGCTGCGGAGTCTCGCGATCACCCGGCCCGACACACGCTCCTGGCCCCCTGCCCACACCAGCCCCGAGGCCCTGACCTCGAGACCCTCGGTCGTCTCCGCGGCCGTCATCCGGCTCGCGTCGAGGCCGTACGCGTTCTCGCGCGAGAAGACGAGAAAGCCGAACTTGAGCCCCGCGAACTCCACGGACGGCTCGGGGAAGTCGAAGCTGAATTTCTGGAAGGCGCGGCCGCGCGGCGGTACGAACACCTCGCTCGTGGAGGTGAGAGGAAGAATCTGAGGGGCCCCGGACTTGCGTCCGGGGTCAGTGCTGACCCCGGGCGCGAGCCCGGGGGGCACCGGAGGTGTCAGCGCGCCCGCGCCGGCCGCGCCCACGGCTTTCAGCCAATCGCGACGAGAGAGTGGGTCGATCATGTGCTGAAAGATGGCGACGCGGGGGTTTTCTTGACACGGGCCCCGTGACGTGTAGTGTGGCCCTCCGACCTGCTTCAGGGAGCCCTCGTGACCGGCTGGGACTGGCTGATCATTGCGCTGTACTTCGCCCTCCTCCTCGGCCTCGCCTGGTGGGTCGCGCGGCGCAACAAGGACACCGCCGACGACTACTTCCTCGCGGGCCGCAACCTCGGCTGGTTTCTCGTCGGCGCGACCATCTTCGCGTCCAACATCGGCTCCGAGCACGTCGTGGGACTGGCGGGGGCGGGCGCGACGAGCGGTGTGGCCCTCGCGCATTACGAGCTGCACGCCTGGTGCCTGCTCGTGCTCGGATGGGTGTTCGTCCCGTTCTACTCGCGAGCCTTGGTGTACACGATGCCCGAGTTCCTGGGTCGCCGCTTCTCTCCCACGGCCCGGTGGGTGCTGTCGGTGATCACCCTCGCGGCGCACGTGCTCACCAAGTTCGCCGTGGCGATCTTCGCGGGCGGTGTCGTCTTCGCCACCCTCTTGCCCGATGTGGCGCTGCGCGTGGGCGGCGCCACGTTCAACAGCTTCTGGATCGGCACGGTGGCGGTGGTGCTGCTCACCGGTCTGTACACGGTGCTGGGCGGGATGCGGGCCGTGGCCTATACCGACGCGCTGCAAACGTTCATCCTCTTGGTGGGCTCAGGGCTGCTCACGGTCTTCGGGCTCGCCAAGCTCGGTGGCTGGCACGAGCTGCGACGGGTGATCGACCCCGACATGTTCAACCTCTGGAAGCCGATCGTGCCGGCGGGGATGCAGGGCTCGTGGGCGCCGGTGAAAGAGGCCGGTCGCATCGCCTGGTACTTCAACGGGAACTACCCGTGGCCGGGCATGCTGCTCTGCGCGCCCATCATCGGTCTATGGTACTGGTGCACGGACCAATACATCGTGCAGCGCGCCCTCAGCGCGAAAAACGAGCGCACCGCGCGGCGGGGCAGCATCTTCGCGGCGTACTTGAAGTTGTTCCCGGTGTTCATTTTCATCATCCCCGGCTTGATCGCCCTCGCGCTCGCGAAGACGGGCCGGGTCCCGGGGCTCGGCGTCATCGTGGACCCGCAGGGTCACCCCGTCCCCCAGGCGGCGCAGGCGGTGTTCCCCTTGATGGTGAAGGACCTGTTGCCGGCGGGCGTGCGCGGCGTGGTGGTCGCCGGCTTGCTGGCGGCGCTCATGAGCTCGATGGCGGGCGCCTTCAACGCGTCGTCCACGCTCTTCACGATGGACCTGTACCAGAAGTTTCGGCCGCACGCGCCACAGCATCGTCTGGTTTGGGTGGGGCGCGCCGCCACCGCCGCGATGGTGGTGATCAGCCTGCTGTGGATTCCCGTGATCCAGAGCGCGCGTGGGCTGTACGACTATCTCCAGGGCGTGCAGGGTTACCTCGCCCCTCCGATCTTCACGGTGTTCGTGTTCGGCATCTTCAACCGGCGCTTGAACTCCAAGGGATGCCTTGCCGCGTTGATCGTCGGATTTGTGCTCGGGGTCTTCCGCCTGGCCGTGGACACGCCGGTGAGCCTGCATCTGCCGGGATTCACCGACGGGTATGCGCCCGGCTCGTTCCTGTGGATCGTCAACAATCTCTATTTTCAGTACTACAGCGTGTTCATCTTCGTCGTCTCGGTCGTCGTGATGTTCGTCGTGAGTTACGCGACGGCGCCACCGGCCCCAGAGCAGGTGGCGGGGCTGACCTACGCGACGGTTGCCGCCGAGGATCGGGTCCAGTCCCGCAGCAGCTGGAACCGGCGGGACGTGATCGCGTCGGGCGTCGTGCTGCTCTTGATCCTCGCGGCGTACCTGTATTTCCGGGGCTGACACCACCGGCCTAAGGAGGCTCAGCATGACGCTCTCGCGCCGCAGCGCCCTCAGGCTCGGTCTTGGAGCGGGTGCCGTACCGCTGTTGGGCCGCTTACCCATTCCGGCCCCGGAGACCGCGGCCCCACGGCGCATCGCGGAGCGGGGCGTCATCCGGGCCCGCCCCCTCCCCTTGAGCGCGGTCCGCTTGACGGGCGGGCCGCTCAAGCACGCGCAGGAGCTCGATCGGCGATACTTGCTCGCGCTCGAGCCCGACCGCATGCTGGCGTATTACCGGCAGCGCGCCGGCCTCGCGCCGAAAGCAGAGCCGTACGGCGGGTGGGACGGCGGCGGGCGCAATCTCACCGGGCACATCGCTGGTCATCACCTCTCGGCCGTGAGCCTGATGTGGGCGGCCACGGGTGACGCCCGGCTCAAACAGCGCGCGACGTACATCGTCCAGGAGCTCGCGGCCGTGCAACGCGCTCACGGCGACGGCTACCTCTGCGCGCTGGAGGGAGGACGGAAGGCGTTCGCGGCCCTCGCCCGCGGCGAAATCCGCTCCGCCGCCTTCGACTTGAACGGGGAATGGTCTCCCTGGTACACCCTGCACAAGATGTACGCGGGTCTCCGGGACGCGTACCGCCACACGGGGAACGGCACAGCGCTCGCCGTCGAGATCAAGTTCGCGGCGTGGGCGGAGCGCGTGCTCTCGGGGCTCGACGACGCGCAGATCCAGCACATGCTGAATACTGA
>QHUT01000153.1 GCA_003222055.1 Gemmatimonadota bacterium | reverse complement strand
CCACGTCGCCGGTCTCGAGCCGTAAGTCGCTGTGAGTGTCACCACGCAACAGGTAGTCGTACAGGTCGAGCGTGGCGACGACCTTGCCGGCACGCCGAATATCGACGGCTCGCAAACTGGCGCGATCGGTCAGACCCCCCGCCGCATAGAGCGCCGTCAGCACCGTGCCGAGCGAGCTGATCTGATACGCCCCGGGCTGCGCCACTTCGCCCACCACGTACACCTGATTGGCGCGCACATTGGCCACCGAGATGTCGAACCGTGTGGTCGCCCCCGCACTCCGCTTCACACCCGAGTACACCCGCCCCAGGCGCGCGTACAGCACGTCGCGCAGCTGATCGAGCGTCAGGTTGGACACGAACACCTGTCCCACCTGCGGAATGAGAATGAAGCCCTCGCGCGTCACCTGTAGCGTGTACGCCAGCTCTACGTCGCCTGTGAGAATCAGCACCAGCGCGTCGCCGGCGCCGAGCTTGTAGTCGGGCGGCACGGGGCCCGCGAGTAGCGGCAGGAACTGCGTGCTGGTGCGCTGGAACACGTCCACGCCGAACACGTTGCTCTTCGGTCCCGCGACCGCGCGTACCAGCCCCGTGTCCACCGGCAGCACTTCCCCCGCGCCGGCGGCCGCCGGCAGCCCCAGCGCCTGCACCGCCGCGATCTCCTGCGCCCCCGGCACCGGCGCCGCCTGGCCGGGCGTCTGTGCGCCGAGATACGCGTCCAGCAGGCTGGGGGGATAGCCGCTCGCCTGCAGCCGCGCCCGGACCTGGTCGGGCGTCATGCCCGACTGCGCGATCTTCTGACGAATCACGTCCGCGAGGGCGGGGTTCTGCTGCACCGCCTGCTGTAACGCAGACTGCGCCTGGGCGGGGGAGGGGACCTGGGAGGCGGCGGGCACGGCGACGCCCAGCAGGCACCACACCAGAAACGTGCGCGGTGCGCGGTGCGCGGTAGCCTCCGGGGACCGAATTGGACCTCTGACCCCGGGCGCAAGCCCGGGGATGCCGCCAGCCGTCGTCATCCGTGCTGCTTCTCCCAAGGGCGCGGGAACCGAACAGGGCCCAAAACATGGGGGCTAAGTCACAGTCCGTCAAGGTGTTCGGGGTGATTCCAGGGTAGACCAACCCCGGGGCCATGCCCCGGGGCCTCCTGGCCACCCACCCGGTCGTCTGGTCCGTGCGCTGAAGCGCCGGCTCGGCCCGACACGCGTCCTGAAGGACGCCCGCCCGGGAGAGACCTTCAGGGCTCGGCGCTGACACGGTCATCGTCGCGTGGATTCGGTACCGATGCGGTCTCCGCCATCGGTACCTTGGCCGTCCAGCGCATGCGCGCCTCGCCCGTGGTGCTTGCGAACGCGAGTCAGGTTCAGGTTGCTGGGTACGTGCCGAGGTGGCTCGTGCTTCCCGGCGGACTTCAGGGACGACAGCGCACCGTGCGCATTACGGCCGACCGGATCGCCCACATCCGACAGCGGCGTCCCGGCTGGCTCGAGTTCTGCCTCGGGCACATGCCCGCCGTGCTCGAGCGCCCGGACTACATCGGGCAGCGAGCCCACGGGGACCGTCGACGTACCGAATTCGTGCGTCTTGTGGGACGGCCCGCTCGGTGGCTCCTCGTTTCGGTCAAGTTTGTGGACGATGCGGACGAAGCTTGGGTGAACAGCGCGCACCCAATCGCTACTCGATACTTGACTCGGCGCCGCCGCGCCCGTACGATGTGGGAGGTTCGCGGGCCGTGAGGACGGAAAGGTCGCCGTCACCACCCCACCGGGTCTAGGAGATCCAGACGTCATCGCCTGGCACGGTTCGCGACACGCGGGGGAGTCCACCAGGGCTCCCCCGTTGTCGTTCCGGTGCCCGACATGCGCCTTCGTTCCCCCTCTCCACATGGTGGAGAGGGGGTCAGGGGGTGAGGACTAAGACGCGCGCGAGGGAACGATCTGTGGCGCGGCGAAATGGTGGTGCCCGAAGCGGCGCGCCCTCACAAATTGACTCGCGCATTTCGCCGAGTCCATATTGTGCAAATGGCCGCTCGCCTGCTCCCAGGCCCCTTCACGGTGGATTCGTACCACCGATTGGCGGAGCTGGGCATCCTGGACGAGGACGACCGCGTCGAGCTGCTCGACGGGCAGATCGTCGAGATGACGCCCATCGGCGGCCAGCACGCGGCGTGCGTAATTCGTCTGAACAACCTGCTGGCGCGCCGCTCCCACCGTGACACCGTCGTGAGCATGCAGAACCCTGTGGTGTTGGCCGAGCGGTGGGAACCGCAGCCGGACATCGCGGTGTTGCGGCGCGCCGGCGGCTACGGGGGCGCGTGGCTTCCCGGACCGCAGGACGTCCTGCTGGTGATCGAAGTCGCCGATACGTCACTCGAGCGCGACCGCGACGTGAAGATCCCGCGCTACGCCGCGGCCGGAATCCCCGAGGCGTGGCTGGTGGATCTGGCCGGCGACGCCATCAGTGTGTGCCGGGAGCCTGGGCCTGACGGGTACCGTGAGATCGTCACGGTAAGCCGACACGAGACGCTGCGACCGTTCCTCCAGCCTGGGCTCGAGGTCGGGGTAGACGAAATCCTGGGCTAGTCTTCACCCCCCTTTTTTCTCCCGAAGCCGCGCGGCGTTGTCATCCTGAGCGAGCGCGCGGCACGCGCGCGAGCGAAGGACCTGCTGTCACCCAGAGTGCAACGGAGTTCGTCGCGGCACGCGCGCGAGCGAAGGACCTGCTGTGTCGTTGCGCAACGAACTGCGCCGCCACGCGCTCCTTCGATGACAACCGCCGCCGCCCGGTGCACCACGTTGCTTGGTGCCCGAAATCAGTCGATTCTTCGGTATCGTCGTGGCGATGTACTACGACGATCATCCCCCGCCGCACGTCCATGTGCGTTATGGCGAGCATCGAGCTATACTGGAGATCGGCACGGCCGCCGTGTTGTTTGGGGATCTGCCGCATCGGGTGGTGGGTATGGTCGTGGAGTGGAGTGAAGCCATGTTGAAGGACGTCGTCGAGGTGAGGCCGCTCGGTGGCTACCGGCTGTACCTGCGGTTCGAGGATGGAGTCGCGGGAGAGCTGGATTTGGGAGCCCGCCTGCGGTTTGAAGGAGTGTTCGCTCCTTTGAAGGATCCCGCCACCTTCGCGCGCGTGCGGATCCACCCCGACCTCGGTACGATCGTGTGGCCGAACGGGGCAGATCTCGATCCCGACGTGCTCTACGCGGAGCTGTCGAGGACTCCTATCTCGGTTCCGCCGGCTCCTACCCGCCGGACTCGGTAAGTCCTCACCCCCCTGTCCCCCTCTCCACGATGTTGAGAGGGGGGACGACGGACGGACTGAGTTTCCCCTCTCCCGGAGGGAGAGGGGATCAAAGGGGTGAGGCTAGGAACCGATCTATCCCGTCTTCCCAGGTAGGCAACGGCCCCCCCAACGCCTGCTCGGCGCGCGCCGTGTCGAGCACGCTGTACCGCGGCCGCCGCGCCGGCGTGGGATAGTCTGCCGTGGCGCACGCCGTGAGCAGATCCGGCTTGCCGGCGCGGGCGAATATATGGGCCGCGACATCGAGCCACGTCGCTTCGCCCCGGTTGGCGACGTGCATCACGCCGCACACGCCCCGCCGGAGCAGGGTCCACACGGCAGCGGCGAGGTCGGGCGCATACGTCGGCCGGCCGGTCTGATCGCGCACCACCTTCGTGGCGCGTCCCGCCCGCGCCCGCTCCCACATCGTCTTGGGAAACGACTTGCCGTGCACGCCGAACAGCCATTGCGTGCGTACAATGAGACACTCGGCGCCGCTCGCCCGTAGATCCTTCTCCCCCGCCAGCTTGCTCATGCCGTACGCGTTGATCGGGTGGCGCAGGCGTTCCTCTGTGTAGGGCTCGGTCGCCGTGCCGTCGAACACGTAATCGGTGCTGAAATGAATCACCCGCGCCCCCACCTGGCGCGCCATCCGACCGAGCGCGCCCACCGCCGCGCCATTCACCCGCACCGCCTCCTGGGGCTCGGACTCGGCGCGGTCCACCAGCGTGTACGCCGCGGCGTTGATCACCACATCGGGTCGCACGTCGGCGAGCGTCGCGGCCACGGCGTCGTGCTTCGTGATGTCGAGCGTGGCCCGGGGGAAGGGGAACAGCGTCACCTCCGGCGGCGCGGTGGCCACCAGATCGTGGCCCAGCATGCCGCCCGCGCCCAGAACCATGACGCGCATCAGTCGCTCTACAGGTACAGCGCGTTGGACGCGCGGTAGGCTTCGCTCAACACCCGCTCCCACCAGGCGCGATGCTCCAGGTACCAGCGCACCGTCGCCTCGAGCCCCGCCTCGCACGCGTGCCGCGGCTCCCAGCCCAGCTCCCGGCGCAGCTTGTCGCTGTTCATCGCATAGCGGCGGTCGTGCCCGGCCCGATCCGTGACATAGCAGATCAGCGACTCGGGCTTTCCCAGGGTTTTTAGCAGAGTACGCACGATCGCGATATTCGCCCGCTCGGCCTGCCCTCCCACGTTGTACACCTCCCCCAGGCGCCCCCGGGTCAGCACCTCCCAGATGGCGCGCGCATGGTCCTCCACGTGCAGCCAGTCGCGCACGTTCAACCCGTCGCCGTACACCGGCAGCGGTTGGTCGTCCAGCGCGCGCGTGACCATCAGGGGGATGAGCTTCTCGGGAAACTGGTACGGACCATAGTTGTTGGAGCAGCGCGTGACGATCGCGGGCAGATCGAACGTCGCGACGTACGACCGCACCAGCAGGTCCGCGGCGGCCTTGCTCGCGGCGTAGGGGCTGTTGGGCGCGAGCGGCGTGGTCTCGGTAAATGCGGGGTCCGTCTCGCCGAGGCTGCCGTACACCTCGTCGGTGCTCACGTGCAGCAGCCGGAAGTCCCTCGGCGCACGCGCCAGCTCGCCGCGGCACGCCTCGAGCACGGTGAGCGTCCCGCTCACGTTTGTGTCCACGAACACCGCCGGTCCCATAATGGACCGGTCCACGTGCGACTCGGCGGCCATGTGCACCACCGCATCGGGCGCGGGCGTGCGGCGCGCCCTGGCGCCGCCGTGCGGCGTCTCGGTCGCCTCTCCCGCGAGCACCGCGCGCATCGTCGCGAAGTCGCGCACGTCCCCGCGCACAAAGAAGTGCCGGCGGTTGCCCAACACGTCGCTCAGACTCTCCAGGTTCCCCGCATACGTCAGCAGGTCCAGGTTCACGATCTGCACACGCACATCGGTGTTGAGCAGCCAGCGCACGAAATTGACGCCGATGAACCCGGCGCCGCCCGTCACGAGCACGCACGTGGGAGCGAATGGCGTGGTCACGTGCCCCCATCGAAGGTGGGGAGATCCGCCCGGTCGTCTGTGAGCCGGGGGAGGGCCTTGTCTTTGTCTGAGATCAGGGGCGGGGAGGTCAGCGGCCAGGCGATGGCGATGGTGGGATCGTTCCACGCCAGCCCTCGCTCATCTTCGGGCGCGTAATAGTCGGTGCACTTGTATTCGACCTCGCTCTCCTGCCGCGGCACGCAATAGCCATGCGCGAACCCGGGCGGGATGTACAGCTGACGCTTATTCGCGGCCGACAGCTCCACCCCCACCCAGCGGCCGAAGCTGGGCGAGCCGCGCCGGATGTCCACCGCCACATCGAACGCCGAGCCGACAATCACGCGGATGAGCTTGCCCTGAGGATGGCGCAGCTGGTAGTGCAGGCCGCGCAGCGTGCCGGGCACGGAGCGGGTGTGGTTGTCCTGGACGAAGCGCTCGGGGAGGCCCGCCGCCGCATAGCGGGCGGCGTGATAGCTCTCGAAGAAAAAACCGCGTCCGTCTTCGAGCACCCGCGGCTCCACGATCATCACGCCCGGCAAAGCGGTCGGGACCACCTTCACGCGTGCG
>QHUT01000152.1 GCA_003222055.1 Gemmatimonadota bacterium | reverse complement strand
GCCCACGGCGCCCAATCCAGCGAGCAGCACGCTCTCGGACAGCATCTGACGCACGACGCGGCGCCGCGACGCGCCAATCGCCAGACGCACGGCAACCTCCCGGCCGCGGGCGGTGGAGCGTGCCAGCATCAGGTTCGCGAGATTGAGGCAGGTGAGTAGCAGTACGAGGCCGGTGGCGGCGAGCAGCGCCCACAGCTGCGTCGCATACCTGCTCCGCAGGTTCGACACACCGGTACCGGCAGGTCGCGCGGAAAGCGTGAACGACGTGTAGTTCTTCGCCCAGTCGGCGCTGTATGTCGGCGGCACCGTTGCCTGGAACACCCCGGGTGAAATGGCGGCGACCTGTGCCTGGGCGCGCTCCACCGTCCAACCCGGCTTCAGACGTCCCATGATGTCGAGCCACCAGACGGCACGCCGGCCTGTGCCGGCCTGTTGACCGCGCAGCAGCGCCTCGGCGCAGAGCGGGAGTGCCACGTCGAACGTGCGGCCGACTTCCACACCGAAGAAGCCCGGCGGCGTGACCCCGAGCACCTCGAACAGACGTCGGTCCAGCATGATCGTCCGCCCGATTACACGCGGATCGCCTCCGAGCCGGGCCTGCCAGAACCCGTGCGACAGCACCACGCCGGGCGAGCCACATCCCTTCTGATCGTCTAGCTCCGTCAACAGCCGACCGATGTGCGCGTGCACCCCAAGGGCGTCGAAGAAACCTCCGCTGACATAGAACCCAGACGCAAAGACGGCTTCTCCTTCGCTCGACAGATCCCATCTGCCGTTGCCCCAGGCGAACAGCGACGAGAAGGCCTGCTGCTGCGAGCGGATCTCCTGCCACAGCGGCTCGGTGAAAATCGCGCGGCCCGGATACGCCCTCCCCACCCGCCCCTTGGCGTGCTGGTCGATCCCGATCGACACCAGCTCGTGTGGCTTCTCGACTGGAAGCGAGCGGAGACGGAGCGCGTTGACGAGCTGGAAAATCGCCGCGTTGGCGCCGGTGCCGAGCGCCAGAGCCAGGATCGCCACGAGCGCGAATGTCGGGTTCCTTCGAAGGACCCGCAGACCGTAGCGGAGGTCGGAGAGCATGAGGTCAGGGACCAGGGGTCAGAGGTTAGAGAGCTCGAGTCGGTGTCGTCCTTCCCTGACCCCCGACCCCCGACCCCTGCTCTTCCACCACCCGTCCATCGAACAGCTGCACCGTCCGGTCCGCGTGCTGCGCGTAGCGCGGATCATGCGTGACCATACACACCGTCGCCCCGCCGCGGTGCAGCTCGCGCAGCAACTCCATCACCGCCTCGCCGTTGGTCGAGTCCAAGTTCCCCGTCGGCTCATCGGCCAGGAGAATCGCGGGATCGCCCACCACGGCGCGCGCTACCGCCACGCGCTGCTGCTGGCCACCGGAGAGCTGGGCGGGATAATGCTTCGCCCGATGCGACATGCCGACCCGCTCGAGCGCCGCCTGCACGCGCTGCTTGCGCTCAGCCCCCGGCATGCCGCGATACGTGAGCGGCAACTCGACGTTCTCGTACACGGTCAGGTCGCCGATCAGATTGAATGCCTGGAAGATGAACCCGATGCGCCGGTTCCTGATCCGGGCCCGCTCGGCGGCGGAGAGGTTCGCAACCGGTCGGTCTTCCAGCAGGTAGGTCCCCTCCGTCGGCGTGTCGAGCAGGCCGAGCAGGGAAAGCAACGTCGTCTTCCCGCACCCCGACGGCCCCGCGATCGAGACGTAGTCGCCCTGCTTGATCTCGAGGTGCACGTCCGCGAGCGCGTGCGTCTCGACTTCGTCCGTGTAGAAAACCTTCTTGATTCCCTGGAGCTGAATCAGCGCGGCGCCGTTGCTTGACATCGGCCCTCCCTGGCCCCTGACCCCTGATCCCTATCTTTTGATTCTCACCCTCTCCACGTTGTCCCACTGCGACATGTCCGACAGGATCACCGAATCGCGCACGCTCAGGCCACGCAGCACCTCGATCGTGTTGACCGAGCTGCGACCTACCTGCACCTGCACGCGGTTCGCGTAGTGTCCGTCATCGGTGATCTTGAACATCCCGATCGTGCTGTTCGGCTGCCCGTAGGCGGGTCGACCGGTATAGAGCACGTGCTCGAGGCGCTCGATCTCGATCGTGCCGTCGACGGACAGGTCGGGGCGCATCCCGGAGACCGTGTCCTCGAGCGCGACGTCCACTGCCACCGTGCCGTTGATCGCGTTCGGGTCGAACCGGATTACGTGCCCCGGAACGATGCCGTTCCGGGTGTCGATGGCCGCTTTCTGGCCGATCGTGATGTCTTTGGCCTGCGTTTCCGGGATCTGGAGCACCGCCTTGAGCTTCCCGGGCTGGACCACCTTCGCGAGCATCGTCCCGCCAAGCACGTACTGGCCGAGCTGCAGCGTCAAGTCGGAGACCACACCCGAATCGCCCGCGCGCACCTGCAACGACCGCAGCACGTTCTGCTGGAATTCCGCGACGGCGCGCAGCCGGTCGACCTGCGACCGCTGCACGGCGAGCTGGGAGTCGATCGTCTCGGTCATCAGGGCGAGACGCTGCTGCTCGATCCCATAGCGTGTCTCGAACTCGGCGGCCTTGTCTTTGGCCAGCGCCGCGTCGTTGCGGGACATGCCCCCATGCAGACCGAGCGACTCGGCGACCTCCGCGTCGCGCTTCGCCTGGAGGTATTCGGTGCGCGTAGTGGCGACGAGGCCCGCCTGCGTGAGACGCTGATTCTCGAGATTGGTCCGCTCGCTGACCAGTTCGGCGCGCGCCGCCGCCAGCTGCTGCTCGGCCTGAAGCGCCTGGATCTGGACGTCCGGATTGGAGAGCTCGAGCAGCGGAGTTTCCGGTCTCACGCGCTGCCCGGGCTGCGCGAGCACCCGATCGACGCGGCCGGCGGCGAGGGCGGTGATGAAGCGGATGTGCTCGGGGACGAGCGTGCCGGGCCCCCGCACTTCGCGCACCATCTCGCCGCGGCGCACGGAGTCGACCCACAGAGTCGCTCGGTCCACGGTGGGCGCGGCGGGCTTCAAGCTCGTGAGGAAAATGGTGAGCAAGATGATCGCGCCGGCGCCGATGCCGGCCTTCACGTACCTGCCGGTCTTGGGGAGGGGTGCGCGGGCGATGTCCACGACCTCCTGCCTAAGCACACCTCATACCACGAGCCGCGCGGCGCTAACGCGCTGCCCATGAATGGATTGCGGCCAGAGCTTGCGGCCGCACCGAGCTCGAGGCGTGCGTTTGTGGGATAGCGAGTCCCACAACCGGACACTTTCAGGTGGTGTGCTTCAGCACAGTGCGTTGCCGGGCCCACGCTTTTAGCGTGGGAATCATCACGGGCACGGCAATTGCCTTCCGCACCGTGACACCTTCCGGCTCGGACCCCGGATGCGACACGTCACGCTGGCCTTCCGCACCCTCTTCAAGACGCCGTTCGTCACCGGCATCGCGATCGTTTCGCTCGCGCTCGGGATCGGCGCCAACGCCGCTATCTTCTCGCTGTTCGACCAGATCCTGCTGCGCCCGCTCCCAGTGCCAGATCCGGCCCGGCTCGTCAACCTCGCAGCGCCCGGCCCCAAGCCCGGTTCGCAATCGTGCGGCCAGGCGGGAGACTGCGACGTGGTGTTCAGCTACCCGATGTTTCGGGACCTCGAGCGCAGCCAGACGGTATTCACCGGACTCGCCTCCCATCTGGCCTTCGGAGTCAGTTTGTCCTATCGCGATCAGCCGACGACGGGGGACGGGATGTACGTCTCGGGGTCATACTTCCCGACCCTCGGCTTGCGCCCGGCCCTGGGACGCCTCCTCACGCCCGCGGACGACCAGGGCATCGGCACCCACTACGTCACGGTGCTCGGGTACGGCTATTGGCAATCGCACTTCGGTGGTGATCCCGCAGTCCTGGGCCGCCCCCTCCGTGTCAATGGACAGGCGATGACCATCGTCGGCGTGGCCCCGCCGGATTTTCACGGGACCACGCTCGGCGTCCGGCCACTGGTGTTCGTGCCGATCAGCATGCGGGGTGTGCTCTCGCCCGGATTCCGGGGCTTCGAGAACCGTCAAAGCTACTGGGCCTATCTCTTCGGGCGCCTGAAGCCTGGAGTGTCGCTCGCCCAGGCCAGCGCCGGGCTCAACGCGCTGTACCATCCCATCGTCACCGACGTCGAGGCGCCGCTCCAAAAAGGCATCAGCGATCAGATGATGGCCCAATTCCAGGCGAAGCAGGTCGTGCTCACGCCGGGATGGCGGGGGCAGAGCTCGGTGCCCCAGGACGCGAAGGCACCGTTGCTCATGCTGTTCGGCGTCACCGCGATCGTGCTGCTCATCGCGTGCGCCAATATCGCGAATCTGCTGCTCGCGCGAGGCGCCGGCCGCGCCATGGAGATGGGCGTCCGTCTGGCCCTGGGCGCCCACCGCCGCCAGCTCATGAGTCAGCTACTCACCGAGTCGGTGCTCCTCGCGGGCCTGGGGGCGGTCGCCGGTCTGATCGTGGCCAACTGGACTCTGACCGGCATCGCCGCCATCCTCCCGCCCGATTTCGATGAGACGCTGCGGTTCGCGCTTCAGCCGGTGGTGCTGGTCTTCGCAGCCGCGCTCGCACTCGGCACGGGCATCGTTTTCGGGGTGTTCCCAGCCTGGCACAGCACCCGCATCGAGCTGGTCACGGCGATTCGCGCCAACGCCGTGCAGATCTCGGGGGCACGGAGCGCCGCCCGGTTCCGGGCGTCGCTGGTTACGATGCAGGTCGCGCTCGCCACCACGCTGCTCATCGCTGCTGGGTTGTTTGTGAAGAGCCTGGACAACGTGAGCCGGGTGGACCTGGGGCTGCACGTCGACGACGTGGTCGCGTTCAGCATCGCCCCGGAACGGATTGGCTACGACAGCACGCGCGCCCTCTCGCTCTATGGTCGGGTAGAGGACGCCCTGGGCTCGATCCCCGGCGTGAAGGGCGTGACCAGCTCGGTGATCCCGCTCTTAGCGGGCAACAACTGGGGCTCGGACGTCAACGTGCAAGGGTTCCCGTCCGGGCCTGACGTGGACAAGAACGCGCGGCTCAACGAGGTCGGCGCCGGGTACTTCGCCACGCTGGGCGTCCAGCTGCGCGCCGGTCGCGAGTTTACGCCGGCGGACCATCGGGGGGCGCCCCGGGTGGCCGTGGTGAACCAGGCCTTCGAGAAGAAGTTCAACCTGGGCCAGGGCGCCGTGGGCACGTTCACGTCCATCGGGCCCGGCCCGCTGAATATCCAAATCGTCGGCGTCGTCCCCGACGTCAAGTACAGCGATGTCAAGCAGGCGGTGCCGGCGATGTTCTACACGCCGTGGCGCCAGGATACACATGTGGGAACCATGAGCTTCTACGTGCGGTCCCCCCAACCTGAAGCGCTCCTCCGCGCGCTTCCCGCCGTCCTCAAGCAGATCGACGCCGGCCTTCCGATGGATGGTCTGAAAACCATGCCGCAGCAGATCCGGGAGAACGTTGTCGAGGACCGGCTGATCGGGATCGTGTCGGCCTCGTTCGCGGTGCTCGCCACCGTGCTCGCCGCGGTGGGGCTGTACGGCGTCCTGGCCTACAGCGTGGCCCAGCGCACACGCGAGATCGGCGTGCGCATGGCCCTGGGCGCCGACGCCGGCCGGGTGCGCGCGCTGGTGCTACGTCAGATGTCGAGGATGATGCTCGTGGGCAGTGTAGTCGGCCTCTTGGGGGCGCTGGGTCTGGGGCGCGCCGCCCAGTCGTTGCTCTACGGGCTCAAGGGCCACGATCCGGTGGTGTTCGCGCTCGCCGCCGCGCTGCTCACGCTGGTGGCGCTCGGCGCGGTGTACGTGCCCGCGCGACGGGCCTCGCTCGTGGATCCGGTGCGGGCGCTGCGGTACGAGTAGCAGCGCCCACACCCTCACATGCGCAACACCCACGCCGGGTCGGTCAACACCGTGACGGCTCCGAAGACGTTGAACCAAGCGATTAACAACCTCGCGAGCGCCGCTTCGTCGGCGGAAGTGAGCTCGACGCCGCTCGCTCCGGAGTAGCTTGGGCCGGCCGGCGCGATGGTTATCGTGGCGAACGCCTGTCCGTTCACCGTAACCGCCACGCTGCCGCTCCCCCACGTGTGGCCCGTCGTGTCCAGCTGTACGCCTCCCGTGGCGCGCACGGTCTCGGCGCCGCTCGTCAAGCTGAAATCCGCGCTGTTCTTCCACGTGCGGGACAGGGTTCCGGTCTCGCTGACGTGCGTACCATCCGTCGCGTCATCCACTGCGGTCTGGACGGTGAGCAGCGTGGACGTGGCGGTCACGGCCGACGTGAGATCGAGCAGGGTCGCGCCGTCGGTCACGAAGCCGACGACCGCCCACGCCGGCGCCGGAGCAGCGGAGCGTGCGACGGTGTAGCTCACATACGTGACCGGGGTGGGCCCCGTCCCCCCGAGGACCGCGACGCCGAGCACAGCCGCGCTGGACGTGCTTTGGTCGGTGAGGTCGGCGTATCCCATCGCGGTCAACGGACGAGACGGCTCGCTGATCGGCGGTTGGGTGGTATAGAGCACGAAGCGCACGCC
>QHUT01000151.1 GCA_003222055.1 Gemmatimonadota bacterium | reverse complement strand
CGCCGCCCGCTCGAAGTTCTGGTCGCGGACCGCGTTCTCCTTGTCGCCGTTGATGTGCTCGAGTTTGTCCTTGAGCGCCGCGACTTCGGGAGGCGGCACCTGGGTGGCGAGGCGCGCCCGCGCGCCGGCTTCGTCGATCACGTCGATCGCCTTGTCCGGCAGGAACCGGTCGGTGATGTAGCGCTCCGACAGCTTCGCCGCGGCGTCGAGGGTGTCGTCCGGGATGATCACCCGGTGGTGCTCCTCGTAGCGCTTGCGCAGCCCCTTCAGGATCTCGATCGTCTCGCCCACGGTGGGCGGATCGACGATCACCGTCTGGAAGCGCCGCTCCAGCGCGCCGTCCTTCTCGATGTACTTGCGGTACTCGTTCAGCGTGGAGGCGCCCACGCACTGCAGCTCGCCTCGCGCGAGCGCCGGCTTCAGCATGTTGGAGGCGTCCACCGCCCCCTCGGCCGCGCCCGCCCCCACCAGCGTATGCAGCTCGTCGATGAACAGGATGATGTTCTTGTTCTGAGCGATCTCGTTGATGATGGCCTTGAGCCGCTCCTCGAACTGGCCGCGGTACTTGGTGCCCGCGATCACCGCCGCCATGTCGAGCGACAGGACGCGATGATCCTTCAGGGCATCGGGGCACTGGCCGCTCGCGATCAGCTGGGCCAGCCCTTCGACGATCGCCGTCTTGCCCACGCCCGGCTCGCCGATCAGGACGGGGTTGTTCTTCTTGCGGCGCGACAGGATCTCCATCACCCGCTCGATCTCTTTCTGCCGCCCGATCGTGGGATCGAGCTGGCCCTCCGCCGCGAGCTGAGTCAGGTCGCGGCAGAAGTGGTCGAGCGCCGG
This sequence comes from Gemmatimonadota bacterium, assembly GCA_003222055.1. Taxonomy (GTDB): domain Bacteria; phylum Gemmatimonadota; class Gemmatimonadetes; order Gemmatimonadales; family GWC2-71-9; genus AG41. Next base: position 5,722 of record QHUT01000151.1, on the reverse strand, counting down.
GGTCTTGGATTTCTTCTCGCTCTTCGGGCTCGCCGGCTGCGCGCCCGAGCCGGAGGGCGCGGGCCCCGACGGCATCTCGCTGCCGAGCAGCCGCAGCGTCTCCGCCCGCGCCTGCTCCAGGTTCACGCCGGCATCGGTGAGCACCTGTGCCGCGATCCCCTTCTCTTCGCGCAGCAGGCCGAGCAGCAGGTGCTCGGTCCCGACGTACGAATGATTCAACTCGCGGGCTTCGCTCATCGCGAGCTCGAGCACTTTCTTCGCGCGCGAAGTGTACGGCAAGTCGGGTCCGGCGGCCGCGGCCGCCTTTCCCTTCTTGACGGTCTCCTCGATTTTCTGCTGGATTTCCTCGAGATCGACGTTCAGGTTGGTCAGGACCGCCGCCGCGACCCCCTCGCCTTCGCGGATCAACCCCAGCAGGATGTGCTCGGTCCCCACGTACTCATGGTGCAGGCGGGCGGCTTCTTCCCGCGCCATCTGCAGGACCTTGCGCACGCGATCCGTGAAGTTGTAGCCGTTCATCTATCCCCCTGCCTCACACGGCCTCGGTCTCGAGCACCCGACGGACATAGGTGGCGCGCGCCGTCGGCAACTCGGGATCGCCGGTCTGACGTCCCTCGAGCGCCGCGAGGTGCGCGGGCTGGGTGAAGATCAGCAGCTTGTTAAGCGTATATACACTCAATCCGGGGATCAGATTCAGGCCGACCCCTAAGCGTACGCCGCTCAACAGGTTCATCGTCTCTTCGAACGTCAGCTTCCGCGCATACTTCAGCAACCCGTACGCCCGCCACGTCTTGTCGGCGACTTCGTCGGGCGCCGTGCGGAGCAGCACCTCGCGTGCCTGCTCCTCGTACTCAATGACCTGCCGCACGATTTTGCCCAAGTGATCCAGCAGCTCGTCTTCCGACTTCCCGAGCGTCGTCTGATTAGACAACTGAAAGAAGTTCCCGACGACCTCGCTCCCCTCCCCATATAACCCACGGAAGGTGAGTCCTACCTGCGTGAGCCCCTGAAGCACTTTCCCGACTTCCTTCGTCAAGACGAGGCCCGGCAAGTGGATAAGCACGCTCGCCCGCAGCCCTGTCCCGGCATTGGTCGGGCAGGACGTAAGATAGCCAAATTCCGGATGAAACGCGAAGGGCAGCAGCCGTCCCAGGTCGGCGTCGAGCGCCTCCAAATCGGCGTACGCCTCCTCCAGGGCGAATCCCGAGCGCATTCCGTGCAATCGCAGGTGGTCTTCCTCGTTGACCATGACGCCCACCGTCCCCTGCACCACCAGGGCGGCCCCGGGGCGAGGCCGGGCCTCGCGATCCAGGCCCGCCAGCTCTTTGGATACGAGGTGCCGCTCGTGCAACAGCTGCCGCTCGATGCGCTCCAGCCGATCGAGCCGGATGGTCGCGGCCCCCTTCAACAAGTCGCTCGCCGCGCTCGCTTCCTCCACGCGCGTGAGCACCGCCGTGCGGTCGGCGTCTTTGGCCCGCTGGCTGAACACGTAGCCTTCGAGGTTGCGCGCCAGCCGGATGCGGGTCGAGAGCACGATGCTGCCCTTCGGCCCCGAGGCGTCGAGCCAGCCGATCCCGCCGTCGGGCAGGAGAGAGAGGTCGATCATTCGAGCACCCGGATGCGGTCGCGCAACTCGGCGGCGAGCTCGAAGTTTTCGTTCTCCACGGCGCGCCGCAGCTGCTCCTTGAGCTCGAGCAGCTGCAGGCGCGGGTCGGTCGCGCCGGCGGCGCCCGGAGGCGCATAGCGCTCCCCGACGTGCTGGCTGGAGCCGTGCAAACGGCGCAGCAGGTCTTTGAGGTGCGTGGAGAAAGACTCGTAGCACTGGGCGCATCCCAATCGACCCGACTCGCGGAAGTCCTTGAGCGTGCTCCCGCACGCGGCGCAGCGCAGCCCGTCCGCCGGCGTGGGGAGGACGTTGGTGCCCCCCTTCCCCATCGCCTGGATGAACCCGCCCAGGGGAGACTTGAGGATCGCCTCCCCCGTCTCGATGCCCTTCTGCTGCGCACACTGCTCACACAGGTGGAGCGTGACCTTGGTGTCGTGCTCCACCGTGGTGAAGTTGATCTTCGACTCGCGCTCCTTACAGTTGTCGCACATCATCAAGGTATCGCGTCCACCGAGCCGACCGCGGCGAGGCGGCCGTCCTCGAGCATCATGATCCGGTCCGCCCGCCCCGCGAGCTGCCGGTTGTGCGTCACCACCACGACCGCCGTCTCGTACTCGCGCGCCAGCCGGAAGAACACCTCGTGCAGCCGGTCCGCGTTGGCGTGATCCAGGTTGCCCGAGGGCTCGTCCGCCAGCACGACGCTGGGATCGTGCACCAGCGCGCGCGCCACGGCGCAGCGCTGCTGCTCGCCCCCCGACAGCTCGGCGGGCCGGTGCGTCATGCGCCCCGCGAGCCCGACCAGCGACAGCACCTCTTCCGCCCGCGAGCGCGCCCGGCGCGGCTCTTGTCCGCCGATCAGGAGGGGCATCATCACGTTCTCCAAGGCGGAGAATTCCCGCAAGAGATGATGGAACTGAAAGACGAAGCCCAACTTGCGGTTTCGCAGGTCCGCCAGGGCATCGGGCTCCAGGTCGGCGTAGCGTGAGCCGTCGAGCCACACGTCCCCGCCGGTGGAGCGGTCCAGCGCTCCCAGCAGATGCAGCAACGTGCTCTTGCCCGCCCCCGACGCTCCCACGATAGCGACGAACTCCCCACGCCGCACGCTCAGGTCTACCGCGCGCAGCACCTCGAGCGGCTGGCCGTCGCCGCCGGCGAACACCTTGCGGATGCCCCGCGCCTCGAGCAACGCGGTCATTCGTAGCGGATCGCGGTCACAGGATCGAGCCGGGCGGCCTGGAGCGACGGGTAGAGCGGCGCCAGCGTCGCCACCACGAGGCTCGCCGCGATCACCAGGAGCACGTCGAGCAGCTGCGTACGCACCGGCAGATGGTCGATGAAATAGATGGAGGGGTCGATCGGGATCCAGTGACCCCGGTTGACCATCCCGCCCACGACCAGCCCCAGCCCCACGCCGAGCGTGGTCCCCGTCAGGCCGATCAGGATCCCCTGCGCCAGGAAGATGCGACGAATCGCGGCCCGCCGCAGCCCCATGGCCAGCAGGATGCCGATCTCACGCGTCTTGTCGCGCACCACCATAGAGAGCATCCCCACGACGTTGAACGCGGCCACGACGCAGATGAGGAACACCACGAACGCCATCGCGAGTTTCTCGAGCTTCAGCGCCGAAAACAGCGACGCGTTCTGCGACTGCCAGTCGAGCGCCCGGTACGGGTACCCGAGCCGCGTTTCCAGCGCGGCGCCGAACGGTTGGGCCTGCCACGGGTCGGCGAGACGCACCTCGACCCCCGTCACGGCGGTGTCGAGACCGGCGAAGCGTTGCGCCACCCGGCGGTCGAGCGCGACGTAGCTGTTGTCGTATTCGTACATGCCGGTGTCGAAGATCCCGGTGACTTCGTAGCGGTGGAACTTGGGCACGTAGGCGCCAAGGCTCGGATTGAACTTGGTCCCCGTGAACGGCACCAGGCTCACCGCGTCGCCGGGGAAGGCCGAGAGCTTGGAGGCGAGACGGGTGCCGAGGGCGATCCCGCCTTCCACGTCGCGGCGCGACGTGCGGAAGGTGAGGTCGCCCTTCACGAAGTGCTGCGCGAAGCTGGTCACGGCGCGGCTCGCGGTGTCGGGATCTACCCCATAGACGACCACCCCCTCGGCGTAGTCGTGCCCCGCCGTGATGCCTCCCTGGGTGAGCACGAACGGCGCGGCGGCCTCGACGCCCGCGGTGCGCCGCACCTCGCCCAGCACTTTGCGCCAATCGTCGAGCCGCAGCCCTTCTCCATAGGTGAGCACGCGCAGGTGGGGGTTCGCGACGAGGATCTTGTCGCGCAGGTCGGCCTGCAGGCCGTTCATCACCCCGAGCACCACCACCAGCGCCATGACGCCCACCGTGACGCCGCCGACCGCAATGACGGTGATGAGCGACAGCAGCCGCGACGAGCGACGGCTGCGCAGATAGCGCAACGCCAGCCCGAGCTCCAGCCGCGAGATCATTCGGGCCGCAGCATGGGAAACAAGATGACGTCGCGAATGTGCGGCTGGTCCGCGAGGACCATCAGCAGGCGGTCGACCCCCAGCCCCACGCCGCCGGTGGGCGGCATGCCGTACTCGAGCGCCCGGATGAAGTCCTCGTCCAGGTGCTGCGCCTCCACATCGCCGGCCGCGCGCAGCCGCGCCTGCTGCTCGAAGCGGCGGCGCTGCTCGTCGGGATCGTTCAGCTCGCTGAAGGCGTTCGCCAGCTCGCGCCTCTGCACGAACAGCTCCCAGCGCTCCACCCGCGTGGCGTCGCCGCGCTTGAGCTTGGCGAGCGGCGACAATGCCACCGGATAGTCGAGCACGAAGGTCGGCTGGATCAGCGTCGGCTCGGCGTAGCTCTTGAACACTTCATCCACCAGCTGCGCTCCCGCGACCGTGTCCGCCTCGGCGATCTCCTTGCGCTTCAGGGCCGCGCGCAGCTCGGCCTCGGTGGCGCGCGTGAGGTCGATCGCGGCCGTCTCGCGCACCAGGTCGTAGTAGTCCTTGCGCGCGAACGGCTGCTTGAAATCGAGCGTGGCCCCATGCCGCTCGAGCGTCGTGGTGCCGAACAGCTCCTGCACCAACCCGGACAGCATCGTCTCCGTGAGCTGCAGCATCACCTCGTAGTCGGCGTACGCCTCGTACCACTCGGCCATGGTGAACTCGGGGTTATGGAAGCGGTCCATCCCCTCGTTCCGGAAATCGTGCCCGATCTCGTACACCTTCTCGAGCCCGCCCACGATGCAGCGCTTGAGATACAGCTCGTCGGCGATGCGGAGGTAGACGTTGCTGTCGAGCGCCTCATAGTGGGTGACGAACGGCCGCGCCGATGCACCCCCGTACACCGGCTGCAGCACCGGCGTCTCCACCTCGAGGTACCCGCGCGCGTCGAGGAACGTCCGGATGTAGCCGATCGCGCGGGCCCGCAGCCGGAAGACGTCGCGCACGTCCGGGTGCACCGCCAGATCGGCGTAGCGCTGCCGGGCGCGCAGCTCGGGATCCGACAGCTCCCCGTGTCGCACGCCTTTCGCATCTTCCTTGCCGAGCGGCAACGGGCGCAGCGACTTCGTGAGCAGGGAGAAGCGCTGCACCCGGACCGTGACTTCACCGGTCCTGGTCCGGAACAGCGGGCCCTCGACGCCGATCACGTCGCCCAGGTCGAGCAGCTTCACCACCTCGTATGCGTCGCTGCCCACGTCGTCGACCTTGAAATAGACCTGAATGTTTCCGGAGCGATCTTCGAGATGCCCGAAGGTGGTCTTGCCCATGGAGCGCAGCAGAATGAGCCGTCCCGCGAGCCGGTGCACGGTCGGGTCGTCGAGGCGGAACGCCTCCAGGGCCGCCTGGACCGGACCGGTGCGGTCGAACCGATAGGCGAACGGGACGACCCCCCGCTTTAGAAGTTCGACCAGCTTCTCGCGGCGCGCCGCCTCGACGAAGCTCGTCACGCCGCCTTGCTCCCGAAGCGCTTGAGATACGCTTCGATGAACGGATCGAGATCCCCGTCCATCACCCGCTGCACGTCCGACACCTTGAGCTCGGTGCGGTGGTCGTTCACCATGGTGTACGGCTGGAACACGTAGGAGCGGATCTGGTTGCCCCACGAAATGTCGGTCTTCTGCTTGTCCACCTCCGCCTTTTTCGCCTCAC
>QHUT01000141.1 GCA_003222055.1 Gemmatimonadota bacterium | reverse complement strand
GCGATGGATCGAGCACGCCACCCAGGCGCTGCGCGATCTGGGAGGGAGCGCCTCGGGACCGACCCAGGCCGCCGCGGCGGAGGCGCCCTGAGGGCTGGCGTTCTCGTCCTCGTGCTCGCGGCGGCCGCGACGTGCAAAGTCAGCACCGATCTCTCGCGCGACATCGCGATCGAGGTCCGCGCCCCCGACAGCCTCGAGGAGTACGATACGCTCAAGCCCACGGCACGGGTCCTGACGGGTCACGGCGACTCGTCCGCGACCGCTGTCTTCTGGTTCTCGCCCGACAGCGCGATCGCCGTGCTGGACAGCACGACCGGGCAAACCGTGGTGATCCACACCGGGCAGACCGGACGCCTCGTGGCGAGCGGCGGCGGCCTCGTCTCGAACCCCCTCGCGATTCGCACGCTCACCGCCGCGGATACGGCGTTCCCCGCGGGGCCGACGCTCGACACCGTCGACATCGCCGGCACCACGGCGCTGGATTCGCTGTCCGACTCGCTCAAGATCGAGATCGCGGACACGATAACCGCCGGTGCCGGAGGCGACTCGATCGTGCCGCTCGCCGGCCGCCCGGTGATCTACACGATCGTCCACCCCGCGCTCGCTGGCCCGGTCACCCTGGTCACGCTGGACACGACGCACGCGCTCGCCACGATCGATACGGCCGCCTCGAACATCTCCGGCGTCGCGTTCGTGAAGCTCCGCCTGCTCGCCCCCGACACCATCCCGGACAGCGTGGTGGTGGTCGCGAGCGCGCAGCGGGCGAACCACGCGGTGGTGCCCGGCTCGCCCGATACGTTCGTCGTGCGGTTCCGCGGCGTTGCCGTGGCAGACACGCTGTTCGCGGCCGGCCCGCTCGGCGACACCGTGCACACCTCCGCCGTGCTGTCCGACTCGCTCAAGATCGAGATCGCGGACACGATAACCGCCGGTGCCGGAGGCGACTCGATCGTGCCGCTCGCCGGCCGCCCGGTGATCTACACGATCGTCCACCCCGCGCTCGCTGGCCCGGTCACCCTGGTCACGCTGGACACGACGCACGCGCTCGCCACGATCGATACGGCCGCCTCGAACATCTCCGGCGTCGCCTTCGTGAAGCTCCGCCTGCTCGCCCCCGACACCATCCCGGACAGCGTGGTGGTGGTCGCGAGCGCGCAGCGGGCGAACCACGCGGTGGTGCCCGGCTCGCCCGATAGGTTCGTCGTCCGGTTCCGCGGCGTTGCCGTGGCAGACACGCTGTTCGCGGCCGGCCCGCTCGGCGACACCGTGCACACCTCCGCCGTGCCGCCCGACTCGCTCTCCGACTCTCTCAGTGTCGCAGTGGGCGACACGGCGGCGGCCACGGGGTCCATCACGCCGCTGCCCGGCCGGGCCGTGGTGTTCGCCATCACGGCTCCGCAGACGCCCGGACCGGTCACGCTGGTGACGAACGATACGGCGCGCACCCTGGTTACGACCGACACGGTCCTGACCGACGCGCGCGGCGTCGCCGCGGTGCAGCTGCGCCTCATCGCCGGACCGGCGCCCGGGAGCGTGGAGGTGACGGCCAGCGCCAAGCGCGGCGTGAGCGCCCGGCTGCCGGGCTCTCCGGTCCGATTCACCGTGCGGTTCGAGCCGTGAGCGCCCGGACGCTGACGGAGCTGTTTTTCACCGCCGTGGAGCGGTACGTGAATCATCCCGCCGCGTTCCGGTACAAGGCCGATGGGCTATGGCGCCCGGTGACCCACCGGGAGGTGGCGGAGCGGGTGAAGGCGCTCGGCGCCGGACTCGTCGAGCTCGGCATCCGACCGGGCGACCGCGTGGCCATCCTCGCCGAGACGCGGCTCGAGTGGGCGCTCGCCGATTACGCGTGCCTGTGCGTGCGCGCGGCCGACGTGCCGATCTACCCCACGTTGCCCGCGAACCAGGCGGAGTACATCCTGCGCGACTCCGGGGCGGTGGCGGTGGTGTGCTCCACGGCCGCGCAGGTGGCCAAGGTGCGGGCCGTGCGCGGCGCATTGCCCGGCCTGCGGCACGTGATCGTGTTCGACGCGGGCGCCGCGGCCGACGGGGTAGCATCGCTCGCCCAGGTGGAGGCGAGCGGGCGCGCGGCGGCGGGCCGGCACCCCGGCCTCCAGCAGGAGGCCCTGGCGGTCACGCCCGCTGACCTGGCGACGCTGATCTACACGTCGGGCACGACCGGTCAGCCGAAGGGCGTGATGCTCACGCACGGCAACATCTGCTCCAACGTGCGCGCCTGCCTCGAGGTGCTGCGAGTCAGCGAGGGCGCCAGTTGCCTCGCGTGGCTACCGCTGTCGCACATCCTCGAGCGGATGGTCGAGTACTACTTCTTCGACGCGGGGGTGACGATCAACTACGCGGAGTCGGTGGACACGGTGGCCCAGAACCTCCAGGACGTCCATCCCAACGTCGTCGTCGCGGTGCCCCGCCTGTACGAGAAGGTGTACGCGCGCGTGCTCGAGAGCGCCGCGACGGGGAGCGGGCTCAAGCGGCGCATCTTTCAGTGGGCGAAGCGTACCGGCGAGGCCTGGACGGCGCATCGGCTGGCCGGCATCCCCGTCCCGCTGGCGTTGCGGCTGCGGCAGGCGATCGCGGATCGCCTGGTATTCTCCAAGCTGCGGGCGCGCACCGGGGGCCGCGTCAAGCTGTTTGTGTCGGGCTCGGCGCCGCTCGCACCCGAAATCGCCCGCTTTTTCTACAGCGCCGGGCTGCCGGTGATCGAGGGCTACGGCCTCACCGAGACCTCGCCGGTCCTGACCCTCACGCCGCCGGGGCGGCCCAAGCTCGGGGCGGTCGGGAAAGCGATTCCCGGAGTCGAGATCAAGATCGCCGCCGACGGCGAGATCCTCGCCAAGGGACCGAACATCATGCGCGGCTACTACAATCTGCCCGACGCCACGCGCGAGGCGATCGACGCGGAGGGCTGGTTTCACACCGGCGACATCGGGGAGCTCGACTCGGACGGCTACCTCAAGATCACCGACCGCAAGAAGGACCTGCTGAAGACGGCGGGCGGGAAGTACATCGCGCCCCAGCCGATAGAGAACACGGTGCGTCTCAACAAGTTCGTCGCCAACGCCCTCGTGCTGGGCGATCAGCGCAAGTTCCCGATCATCCTGGTCGTGCCCAACTTCGACGTCCTCGAGCAGTGGGCGAAGGAGCGCAACCTTTCCTATACGTCGCGCGCCGAGCTCATCGGGCTGGCGGACGTGAAGGCGAAGATGGAGCGCGAAGTGATCGACGGTTTGCGCGACCTCGCGAAGTTCGAGATGCCCAAGAAGGTGGTGCTGATCGAGCGGGACTTCACGATCGAATCGGGCGAGCTCACGCCGTCGCTCAAGGTGAAGCGCCGCCAGGTGGAAAAGAACTACCGCGACGTGATCGATCGCGTCTACACGCAAGCCGATCCCGCGGCCGCCGCGCTGGAAGGTTGAGTCAGCGCCGCTCGCCCACGAACAGGCCTTCGCCCACCGCCAGTCGCGTGAGCCCCACCGGCACGGGCACGTCCTCCCCCTCGACCACCACGCGGCGGCCGGGCAACACGATGCGGCGCGCCTCCGACAGCCAGTCGGACCCCAGCCGGTCCGACCCCACAACCACTCCCCGCGCCACCGTCTGCCGCAGCGGAATCATGCCCCGGCACACGAGCAGGCTCAGCACGGGCAGCTCGTCCAGGTCCGGAGGGGCGTTGATCCCGATGAAGTGAATGCCGCCCATGAGTCCCGCGAGACCGACGGCGTGTCGGGCCGCTGAGCCGACGAGCACGACGTAGCCGCCGGGGCCGCTCAAGTCCAATAGGGCCTGGAGGGTCTCGGAATCGACGGGATGCGGGATGCGAGATGCGGGATGCGTGGCGTCAGCGGGAGGTTCGCATCCCGCATCCCGCATCCCGCTTCCCGCAAAGTTCACGATGCCCTTCACGATCGGAAACTCCCTGCGGCAGATCGGGCACCCGAGAATCCCCGACCGCACCATCCGTCCGAGCATCTCGCCCGTGGACATCACGAGGAAGGCCTCGCCGTGCGGCTCCGGACAGCGCAGCATTTCCGTCAGCTCGATGTGCACGAGAGGTCAGCCCCGGGCCGTGTACACGGTGGGCATGAGGCGAATCTCGGTGACGTCCACCCGGGCGGGCTGAAGCACCGCGTAGCGCACGGCGGCGGCGACATCCTCCGCCCGCATCATGTCTCGCCGCTTGGTGAAGCCCGGCTTGGCGTCGGGGTCCACGGCATCCCAGATCGGGGTATCGACGGGACCGGGCGAGACGAGGGTGGTCCGCACCCCGGTACGCGACAGCTCGGCGCGCAGCACTTCGTGCATGCCCCGGAGGCCGTACTTGCTCGCGGCGTAGGCCGTGGAGCCCGTGTACGGCACGTGGTCCGAGACGGAGCCGATGGTGACGAGATGCCCGGAGCCGCGACGCACCAGATGCGGGACGAAGGTGCGGGCGATCAGGAACGGGCCGGTCAGATTCACGGAGATCGTCCGGGCGAAGTCGTCCGGCGTGGCGTCGGCGACGGGCTTGATGAAGAAGATGCCGGCGTTGTTGACGATGATGTCCGGGACCCCGCGCTCGGCCAGGATCCGCGCGGCGACACGCGCCACGGCAGCGGGGTCTGACACGTCGCAGGGGAGATCGGTACGCCGGTCGGCTGACGCTTCGGCGAGACTGCGAGACAATCGGACCACATGCGACCCCGCCGCCTGGAGCTCCTCCGCCACCGCGAGCCCGATGCCGCGCGAGGCGCCGGTGACGAGGGCGAGCTTGCCGACGAGCGTGGGGGGCGCGTCGCTCACTCCCGGCCCCGGCCGCTGTACACCAGCCGCAGGAATTCGTCGCGCGTCTTCGCGTCCTGCAGCAGGGCGCCCCGGAGCGCGCTCGTGATGGTCTTGGAGTTCTGCTTCTCGACGCCCCGCATCATCATGCACAGGTGGTACGCCTCGATCACCACGCCCACCCCGCGAGGGTCGAGCACCTCCATCAGCGCGTCCGCCACCTGGTCGGTGAGGCGCTCCTGGACTTGCAGGCGGCGCGCGAACACCTCGATGACGCGGGGAATCTTCGAAAGGCCGACCAGGCGGCCGTTGGGCAGGTACGCGACGTGCGCCCGCCCGAAGAACGGCAGGAGGTGGTGTTCGCACAGCGAGTAGATCTCGATGTCACGGACGCACACCAGGTTCTCGTGCCGCTCGCTGTACAGCGCGTCCCCGATGACGTCGGCCACCGCCATGTGGTAACCGCGCGTGAGCCACTTGAGCGACGCCTCGACCCGAGTCGGCGTCTGGCGCAACCCCTCGCGGGTGGGATCGTCGCCGAGTTGGGCCAGCATCTCCCGCACCAGCGTCTCGAACGGCGTGCGCGTTCCGGCCGCGGGCGTCGGGGGCAACGGCTCCACGTGCTCGTCGTGAAAGCCGTGCAGGCTCGCAGACTTGATCTTGTCACGTCCCATGCTTGTTGGGCCTCCGGCGCAGGACTATCTTCGGCGCTCGTGAAGCTAAAGTTACTCGCTTTCCTGGCGACGGCGGGAGGCTCGGCGGCGTCCGCGCTGTGGACGTTTCCGAGCATCCTCGGGTCCGCGTTCCTCGTCGCCTGGGGCGCGGAAGCCGCGCAGTTCCTGATCTCGCAGGGCCTCGCGCTGGCGATTCTCGCGTGGCTGCAGACGCTGCCGGAGTTCGCCGTCGAGGCCGTGATCGCGTGGGAGGCGGGGCGGGACCCCGAGCGGGCCCACCTGGCCATCGCGAACCTCACCGGCGCGATCCGGCTGCTGCTCGGCCTCGGCTGGCCGATGATCTACTTCGTGTTCGCGGCCGCCGGTCGCAAGTCCGCTGCGCGACGGTTCCCCACGATCCGGCTGCAACGCGAGCACGCCGCCGAGATCGTCGGACTGGTGCCGCCGCTCGTCTACTTCGTCCTCATTCTCCTCAAGCGCCGATTCGGCTGGATCGACGCCGTGGTGCTGCTCGCGTTATACCTCGCCTACCTGTGGGTGTTGTTCCGCAACCCCCCCCACTCGGTCGAGAGCCTCGCCGACACGCCAGCCGTGTCCCGCTGGGCGTACCGCCAGCCGGGGTGGCGCCGGCCCGCGGCCATCATCGGATTGTTCGGGGCCGGTGGTGCGCTCCTCTACGTGACGGCCCACCCGTTCCTCGAATCGATGCTCGCCGTCGCGGGACTACTCGGCGTCAGTCAGTTCGTGCTGGTGCAATGGGTGGCGCCGTTTCTATCGGAGTTCCCGGAGAAGGTCTCGGCATTCTACTGGGCCCGACGGGTCACCCACGCGCCCATGGCCCTCATGAACCTGGTGTCGAGCAACATCAACCAGTGGACCGTCCTCGCCGCCATGATCCCGCTCGTCTACGGCTATTCCCATCTACGCCATCATGGGGCGTGGCTCGACTTCCACTTCGACGAGGCGCAGCGGCTCGAGCTCCTGCTCACGCTGTTCCAGACGGGGCTGGGGATGCTGGTGCTCGCCAAGATGGAATTCGGTGCGCTCGACGCCGCCATCCTGTTCGTGCTCTGGCTGGCCCAGTTCCTCCGCCCCAGCCTGCGCGACGAAGTGACGATCGTGTACGGCGTGTGGATGGCGGTCCTCGTCGTCGGATTCGCGGTCGGGCGCATGCCGCTCCGGGCGCCCAAGTATTTCTGGGAGACGATCCGGAGATAAACGCGGAACGCGGAAGTCGGAACGCGGAATAGCAGGACCGGCGTCGGCCCTTCTGTTCCGCCTTCCGCGTTCCCACTTCCGCGTTAAACGCGATCGGCCGGCACCGCGGTAATGCGGCCCGGCCGACCGGTACGTCAGGAACGGAGAGGATTATTGAAGCCCGAAAGTAATGACTGGTCCCTCACCATGGCGTCTGCCTTCCCCCCGAGGGGGCATGACATCGGTCACAGTATCTGGGTCCACGATCGAGCCTGTTGGCTCAATAATTCTTCTCCCCGGTCCTGAAGTACAATACTACGTGGACCAGAGACGTCAAGCAGGGGCGTAACACAAGACCGTCCAGGTGGACCGAAGACGTCAAGCAGGCGTAACACAAGACCGTCCAGGTGGACCGAAGACGTCAAGCAAGGGCGTAACCGTCCCGCTGGACCGAAGACGTCAAGCAGAGGCGTTTCGCGGGATCGTCACGCAAGCAACGGGGGGTGTGCCTTGAACCTGACGCTGTTGGGCGCCATCGTGCTGCTCGCGACGTGGGCGGCACTGGTCTTCGTCGCGCACCTGGGAAGCGGGCCGGTGCAGCTCCTGTACGCAGCCGCCGCGATCCTGTTCGCGCGCCGCGTTATCGTCGGCGCCCCGACGTTCCGCTCCTGAGCGCTACAGCGTCGACTTGAAGAGCAGGCGGTTGGGGGTGCCGTTCACATTGCCGGTGATCACCCCCGTCGTCGCGTTGGACATGATCCAGTTCGCAACCGTCCCGGAGGGCTGGTCGCCGTTCGTGGCTTTATACAGCGCCGCGACCCCGACGACGTGTGGCGTGGCCATCGATGTGCCGCTGAGCGTCATGGTCGTACCGGCCAGGAAGGTCGACTTGATCGACGAGCCCGGCGCGTAGACCTCGACGCACGTACCCCAATTGGAGTACGACGCCTTGGCGTCGGTCTTCTCCGACGCGGCCACCGTGAAGACACTGGGGGCACCCGACGGTGACTCGGTGCACGCGTCGACGTCGTCGTTTCCCGCGGCGACCGCGAGGAACACACCCGAGTTGTAGAGATTCGTAACCGCCTGGTCGAGAGCCGACGACTTGCCGCCGCCGAGCGACATGTTGGCGACGGCGGGGCTCACGTGGTTCGCCGTGACCCAGTCGACGCCGGCGATGACGTCGGATGTGAGACCGAGGCCGGCGCAGCTCAGCACACGGACGCCGTGCAGCGACACCGACTTGGCGACGCCGTACGTCGCTGCGCCGATCGTCCCCGCCACGTGGGTGCCGTGGCCGTTGCAGTCCTCGCCCATGGCATGATAGGCATCGAACACGTTATCGGCCCGGCCGCCGAACTCGGGGTGCAACGTCCAGATGCCGGTGTCGATGATGTAGGCGTGGACGCCTGCGCCGGACGACGTGTAGGTGTACGTGCCGGAGAGCGGCAGCGCGCCCTGATCGATGCGGTCGAGCCCCCAGGGATCGCCGTTCGCGTCCATCGACTGCGTCGCGTCGGCGCTCATCACCTGATCGGCCTCCACGAAGGCCACCGCGGGATTGAGCCGCAGGACGTCCACCGCCGCGGATGACAGGCGCGCGGAGAAGCCCTTGATCGCGCTCATGTACACGTGCAGCAGCGATCCGCCGGCCGTCGTCACGAGCTGGCGCGCCAGCGCAGCGGGGTCGACGACGTTGTCATGGAACACCACGATGTACTGGCCGGGCACCGTCGAGCCGCTCGCGGCGCGCGGTGAGTCCGTCGGCTGAGCCGGATTGGATGCAGCCTGGCATCCCGCGAGAACCGCCAGGATCGTTACCGCGACTGCTGATGCGCGCGCTTGCATAGTGCCCCCGGTAGTGGCTGACTCGGCACGGTGCGGGGGCAAGTTCCATTCCGACCGTCGCGGCAGCGACGCAGGGCTCCCGGACCGTAAAGGCCTCCTGCCAGTGGGGCGTGCACGCACGCAACGGTGTGGCACGCGGGCGACGGCGTCAGCTGGCCGTGAGCACCAGGGTCACAATGCCCCACGCGAGCGTCAGCAACGTCACGGGCACGCCCACCCGCGCATATTCGCCGAACCCGATCCGCACGCCGCGCGTCTCCGCTTTTTCCGCCACGATCAGGTTCGCCATTGACCCGATGAGGAGGAGGTTGCCGGCGAACGTCGAGCTCATGGCGACGAGGAGCCACACGAGATCCGTCCGGGGGAGGTTGGGAATGACGCTCCGCCACAGCATTACCGCCGGCACGTTCGACACGAGGTTGGAGAGCACCACCATGACCGCGCTCAGTGTCGCGGCGAGGCTCCAGTCGGAGCCCCACACGAGGCCGAGACCATGCGCGTGAATCCACGGGTCGGCGACCGCCCGCTCGAAGCCCCGCATCACCACGAACAGCGAGCCGAAGAAGAGCAGCAGCGACCACTCGACCCGGTTGATCGCGTAGGCGGGGTCGCGCTGCGCGACGGCCACCATGGCGGCGCCGGCGGTGATGGCGACGAGCGGCAGGGATCCGCCGGCGAGCCACGCCATCACGGCGACCGCGAACAGCGCGAGCCCCTTCGCGACGAGGGGCCGGTCGAGCGCGACCGGCACGGTCTCCAGCCCTTCGCGGAACGGCTCCCGCAGCTCGTCCCGGTACGCCCAGCGCAGTAAGCCGTACGTGATGGCGAGGCCGCCGACGCCCACCGGCAACATGCGCACCAGAAACCCGCCGAACGACGCGCCGCTCCAGATGCCCACGAGCATGTTCTGCGGGTTCCCCGTGATCGAGAGCACCGACCCGACGTTGGCCCCCATGGCGAGGCCGAGCAGGTACGGCGTGGGTCGCACGCGCAGGGGCCCGAGCGCCGCGAGCAACACGGGGGTGACGACGAGACAGACGGTGTCGTTGACGAACAGCGCGGACAGGAGGCCGCCACCGACGACGACGCCGAGCAGCAGCCGCTGGGGCGTGCGCGCGCGGCGCAGGACCGACTCGGCGGCCCATTCGAAGAATTTCCCGACCTCGAGATAACCGACGATGAGCATGACACCGAGCAGGAACACGAGGACGTCGAGATCGATCGCGGCATACGCATCGGGGAGCGACAGGACGCCGCACACCACCATGGCGACGGCGCCGAGGAGGCTCGCGGCCGGGCGATTGAGGTGTACGAAGGGGAGGCGCTGGACGGCGATGAGGAGATACGTGACGCCGAAGATGATGAGGCCGGTCGTCATAGAATTGCGGATTGTGGATTGTGGATTGCGGATTGGAGCAACCCGCCCTGATCCGTCAAATTCGCAATCCGAAATCCGCAATTCGCAATCCTCATATCTCCCAATTCGAGAACAGCACGCCGCGCCGCGGGTGCGGCTCGCCGTACCCCTCGTATGTCATCCGGAGGTCGGTCCAGCGGACGCGATAGCCGCGCGCGACCAGCCGGCGGAACGTGTCGTCGAAGCGCGTCTGGCAGCGCACGGCGACGCGCCGGATGCCCGCGCGCGCGGCCGCGGCCTCCGTCGCCGCGATGCTCGCGTCGAAGGCGCGGTCGTCGCGCGCCGCGAGCTTGAGCACCCGCACCTCGTCCTTGGGGCGGCCTTCGGCGAGGGGGGTGGAGTGCCAGAGCACGACCGCCGCCAGCCCGTCGTCGTCGTCCACCAGCGACGTGTCGCCCAACCCCAGCTCCGCCGTGAGCGTGATCTCGCGCGTGAAGTCGTAGCCGGGCGAAACCGTGCCGACGAGGCGACGCGCGGCCGCGAGCGCCGCGCCGCCCGCGTCGCCCTTGCGCTGCGACAGGAGCGCCGGCGCCGCGTGGCCGCGGGTCGCGATGTCGTTCGTCAGGGTCACTGTGAGGTGGCCCGGCGCGAACCCGAGCCGGGCGTAAAAGCCGATGTTTTCGACGGTGCGCGGCATGGTCTCCAGTCCCAGCGTCGCGACTCCCTGCTCGATGAGCCAGTCCACCGCTGCACGGACGATCGCCTTGCCGACGCCCGCCCCCTGGCGGTCGGGACGCACCGCGAGCGGGCCCATCCATCCTTCCGTGCCCGAGCGGTGCGCGATGTTGAAGGCCACCACGTGCCCCGCCTCGTCGCGCCACAGCATGGCGCCTGCGCCCGCGTCGAGCAGCGCGTACCGCCACACCTGCGGATTCAGGTGCGGCACGCGCACGCCGACGAGGCCGTCGCGGCGGTAGCGGTCGGTGAACGCGTCCGCAAACACCCGGTTCAGCGCGTCGGTGTCCCGCTCGCCCGCGGGCGCCGGCCCGTAGACCTGGCGCTCAGGCAGCCACGCCCGCATCGGCGGCTCCCAGCGTTGCGGTGTCGTCCCGCACCACACTCGTCCCGCGGGCGGGGTCGAAGTCCACGCGGATCACGCGATCCAGGCCCTCACGCACCTGCTCGATGTGGGTGATCAAGATGACCTGCGGGAAGCGATCCGCCAACCGGCGCAGCAGCCCGACCACGTGCAGGCGCCGGGCCTCGTCGAGCGACCCGAAGATCTCGTCCAGCACGAGCAGCGAGAGCGGCTGCCCCGCCCGCTCGGCGATCATCTGCGAGATCGCGAGCCGCAGCACAAGGTTGGCAATATCCTCTTCCCCGCCCGAGATCACCGGTTTGGGCACTCCCGCCTCGAGGATGCTGACGGCGTAGTCCTCGGTCAACTCGAGCTCATCATAGCGCCCGTCGGTCAGGTCGGCGAGGAAGCCGGAGGCGAGCTCGGCGATCTCGGGCCGCATCTGGGCGTTCAATTCGGCCCGCAGGTCAGAGAACGCGCGGTCCAGCTCGTTGTGGAGGCGCTGGCGGGCCTTCAGCCCGGTGATGTGGCGCTCGCGCTCGGCGCGCTCACCCTCCCGCCGTTGCGCATCCCGCACGTCGTCCTCCGCCCGCGTCAGCGCCCCCCGCGCTTCGACCACGGCGAGCTCGGCCTCGCGCAGCGCCCCCACCGCCCGGTCGTAGCGATCCTTCGCCTGCCGATATCCCTGATCGGAGAAGCCCTCGGCGCGCACCGCGTCGGTCAGCTCGCGCACCCGGCGCTCGCCGATCGACAGCTGCTGCTCCGCCCGCTCGGCTTCCCGCACCAGGCTCTCGGCGCGCCGCGCCCGCTCCTCGAGCGCCGCCGCCTCCAGGGCGATCGGCTCGAGCTTGGCGAGCTCGGCCCGCACCGCGTCGTGCCGGGCGGCGTCGTAGCCCGCCGCGCGGGCGGCGAGCTGGCGCTCGAGCAGCGCCGCCCGGCCCCGGGCCACCGTCAACTGGGCACGCGCCCGCTCTCCCTCCTCCACCTGCGCCCGCAGCTCGCCCGCCCGCGCGCTGGCACGACGGCTCTCCTCCAGCACCTGGTCGCGCGCGGCCTCGGCCTCCACCAGCTTGGCGGGCCGCTCGGCCAGTTGCTCCAGTCGCTGCCGGAAGTACTTGCCGTCGCCCGTGATCACCTCGAGTTGCGAGTCGAGCAGCGCGAGCACCGCGGCGTATTCGGCCCCGAGCGGCCGCTTGCAGGTCGGACACGCCCCGTCGGGCCCGAGCGTCACGATCTGATCGCGCTGCTCCTTCACCTCTTCGTACAGCTTGAGCAGCTCGGTGCGCTTCGTCTCGGCGTATTGGCGGTCCTGCACCCACGCCGTCCGCTCCGCTTCCGCCCCCCGCTCCGCCGCCTGCAGGCGCTCGGCGAGCTGCCGCGCCGCCGTGGCCGCACGCTCCAGCTCGCCTGCGACGTGCCGTAGCTCGGCGAGGCGGCGCTCCAGCACCCCCGCGGCGCGCCCTAGCTCCGCCAGCTGGGCCTCGTCGGCCTGCCGGGCCGCGGCCGCTCGCTGCAGCCCCTCGAGCTCGGCCACCTCCCGCTTCAGGCGGGCGACGGGGGCGAGCTCGGCGTCGAGGCGACGCAGCTGCTCGCGGGCGGCCAGCGCGTCGGCGAGCTCGCGGTCGAGCCGCTGGAACTCCTGCCGCGCGGTGACCACGCCCTGCTCCGCCATGCGTCGCTCGCCGTCGAGCGAGAGGGTGCGCTCGCGGCGCGTCACCCACGCGTTCCAGCGCGGCTCCTCGCGGCCCAGCCCCGCTTCCGCGATCCGCCGGGCGGCGTCCGCCGCCTGCGCCGCGGACTGGGCCTGCGCGAGTCCCGCTTCGGCGGTCTTGCGCGACGCCGCGAGGGCCGCAGCATCCGGCAGCCCCGCCTCGAGGCCCCGCACCTCCGCGGCGACGGCGTTCCGCACCTCGCGCACCCGTTCCTGCGCGTCGCGCAGGCGCTCGTAGCCGAGCACCCGCGACAGGAACGCCGCCCGCTCCGTCTTGCCGAGCGCCGCCATCACCGCCAGCTCCTTCTGGCCGGTGAAGTACGTGTTGAAGAACTCCTGGTGCGTCATCCCGAGCGTGCGCTCCAGCTTGTCGGTAACGGCCTTGAGTGAATTCGCCACGAGCTGCCCATCCTGCAGCAGCGCCGCGGTGGAGAGACCGCGCTTCACTTGGTACTCGTGGGCGCCCAGCCGGAACTCGAGCTCCACCTCCACTCCCGTGCGACCCTTCGCGCCGAGCCGGCGGATCGAGTCCTTGTCTCCCCGGACCGCCTGCGCGCCGTAGATCGCCCACGCGATGGCTTCGAGCAGCGTCGTCTTCCCCGAGCCGTTGGGTCCGAAGATGCCGGTGATCCCGGGGCCGAATTCGACCTCGGTGTCCGCGTGCTGCCGAAAGTTCAGGAGGCGGAGCCGGTGCAGCTCCATCAGGCCTCGCCCTCTCCGCCGACGCGAGCCACGTAGTCGACGCCCAGCCGCACGAACTCCGCCCGGTCGAGGTCCGCGTCGAGCGGCCGATGCTCGAGAAAGGTCCGCACCGTCTCGGGCAGCGTCTGCCGGTGGGCGAGAGGTCCCGCGGCCTCGTCCCGGTGCGTCTCGGGCCGCCGCAGGTCGAGCTGATAATGCAGCGCGCGAGCCTTGTAGCCGCGGATCGCGGCGTGATCGAGATCCCGCGCGGTGGCGCGCGAAACGTCGAAGACGAGCTGGCGCACGATCTGCTCGTCGATCGCCGGCTTGGCGGCCGCGACCTGGGCGGCGATGCGCTCATCGAGCTCTCTCGGCGTGAGCCCCTTCCCGTCGATCGCGGGGAGGTCGATATGGCGGCGTGCCGATGCGACGCGCCGAAACTCGACCCTCGCCCCGGGCAGGTGCGCCAGCAGGTAACCTTTGCCGTGCCCCCCGTGCTCCTCCTCGTCTTGCATCTGGCCCCAGGGATTGGGAGCGACGTACTCGAGGCTGCCCGCGTACCAGGCGTTCGGCTCGACCTGATGGGCGACGTGGTAGTCGCCCATGGCCACGTAGTCCCACTGCGCCGGCGCGAGATCCTCGAGCTGGAGGGGCGCACCGCCGTACTCCATGGTGCCGCGGCGCTCCCCCACCCCCGGGAGCTGACCGTGCACGAGCAACACGTTGAGCGTCGTGCCGCGCTGTGGCCGCATGGCGGGGCGCTCGGCCTGCATCAGCGCCTGATGAGGTACGGCGAGCACGGAGCACTCGAGCTTGGAAAAGGTGATGCGCCGAGCCTGATCGACGACGACTTCCACGCCCAGCGCCTCGTACAGTCGCAGGATCGTGCCCGTCTCGACGGAGCGTGGCGTGTCGTGGTGGCCGGCGATCATCACGACCGGCGTGTCGGGGAGACCGGTCCGCAGCCGGTGCAGTTGTTGAAAGAGGAACAGGATGGCCGGGTTGGTCGGACGCACGGAGTGAAAGACGTCTCCGGCCACCAGTATCAAGTCCGGGCGCTGCTCGAGCAGGTCGTCGACCGCACGGCGGAACGCGTCGGCCACGTCCGCCTCGCGCTGATTCCCGCCGCGCGGCGTCTGCCGGTCGTACTGGCGGAACCCGAGGTGGAGGTCGGCGAGGTGGGCGAGTTTCACCGTGGGGTCAGTACGGCTCGTCGGAAATCGCGTTCAGCGGCGGCACGCTCTCGCGCGCGGCGGCCGGCGCGGCCGCCACGCGGCCGCCGAGCTGCTTCTTGAAGTGCGCCAGGGCGTCGTGCGGGCGCGTCTGGCGCGTGTGCGCGAGGGCGCGGCGCACGTCCTCCTCCCGCCGGTCCGCGATGACGTCCTTGACCTGGTTCGGCCGGACCCGGCGGTCGAGCTTCACCAGCTGGCGCGCCACGGCGTCTTCGAACGGCAGGTCCGCGGTGGGCGGGTAGCGCTCCACGCCGTCACGGCCGCGCAGCACGGCGGGTCGTGGAAAGCGCACGAAGATAGGCTGCGTAAAGTGGGGATGGCGCACCATCAGCTCACCGATGGGCAGCGTGGCCAGCTTGATCTTGGTGGCGGGCGAGAGCACCTGGTACCCCGGCGTGGCCAGCTCGTCCGCGTCCATGCGGCCGAACACCACGGTGCCCGCGTTCCCGACCACCCGCCGATGCACTTGCGAGCGGAATTGCTCGGCGCCGAACAGCACCAGCCCGAGGTAGCGCCCCCGCTCCGAAATATCGAGCAGCATCTTCTTGACGTACGTCTCGGGCCCGTCGGCGGGCGCGTACTTGTTCAGCTCGTCCACGAACACGACCACTGCTTCGACACCCAGGTCGCGACGCTCCAGACGCTCGCGCAGCTGCGACACCACCCGGGCGAACACGAGGTCCTGGCCCAGGGGATCGACGTTCGCCACGTCGACGACGTACACGGTACGGTCGGTGAACCTGCCCCACGGCAGATCGTTCGACGGGCCGTCGTCGGTGACGAGGCCCTTGCAGCGTGTCGAGATGTTCGCCAGGCGGTTGCGCACCTTGCGCATGGTCGCGATGTGGTGCGTCCGCCAGCTGTCGCCGCCCCCTCTCCCCGCCAGCTCGAGGCCGTCGAAGATCGACCGGAACAGCCGCTCCAGGTCGGCGAACGTGACCACGCGATGCACGCCGCCGAACCCATCCTCAAACTCCTTGTCCACGACCCGGTCGGCGAGGAAGTCGATGAAGGCGTCGGCCTTGGCGTCGATGTCGTCCCGGTTGAGCAGCACCTCCGCGTAGTCGAGCACCTCGCGCAGCCCCCACACCAGGGGCTCCACGTCGCCGACCAGGTCGGGATGCGTGCGCAGCGTGTTCAGGTTCACGCCGTCGGCCTTGAAGGGCGCAAAGTAGCGCACCTGTTGGAACGGCTCCGGCGCGACGCCCAACCGCTGGTAGCGCCGACGGTCTTCGTCGTCGAGCGTTCCGGGCCGATCGAGGAAGCACAGGTCGGGGCCCTTCACGTTGAAGCACACCGCGGCCACGCGACCCTTGTGCGGCGGGAAATGCTGGAAAATGGACGACAGTAGGAACTCCACCGCGCTCGTCTTGGTGGCGAGCCCCGAGACGCCCGAGATGTTCAGGTGCGCCGCTTCCGGGCCGAGCAGGAAGTCCGCGTCGACATAGACGGGCGCCTCCAGCCCGCCCGAGGTATAGAGACCCACCGGGATCGCCGTCGGCTGCGCCCCGCCGAGATAAGCGTCCATGCGGAGCGCCTGGGCCACGTCGACATCGGTCGCGACGTGCACCTGCCCGAGCGGGACCGGTTGCAGCGGCTCCTCCGGAGTCTGACGCAGCACGGCCGCCGTCCAGAGCCGGATCTCCTGACGGACGGTCGGACGCTCGGCGGCTTTGGCGGGGTCGCCCTCGGCGCCCACGACGTCGTGCAGCGGGGTCGCGAGATCCGAGTACGCGAACCCGTCCGTCACCACACCGTAGACCACCTTTCCCGTTTCCCCTTTCCCGTTTCCCGGCTCTTCCACGCGGACGATCGCTCCGATCCCGATGCTGGTCTCGTTCGCGGTCCAGAAATGGAACTGGTGCGGGGTCGCCGGCTTTTGCTCGGTGGCGACGACGCGGCCGATCGGAGGAGCCAAGGGTGGCGGGGGAGGCGGGGAGGCCGGATCGGGCCGCTCGATCACGAAGCGGTCCGTGGCAGGCGCGAGGCGGGAAGCGGGGTGAGGTCGCGGGGCGCGCGCGCTCTCAAATACGTCTCCACGTCATGGATAGGATAAAGTAACCGATCCCAGCGCCGGTCGGGGGTGGCAACCGGCGCTCGCTCGGCGCGAATCCAGGCCGCGATCGGCGAAGCGAGCGCGATGGTCTCCGGGTGGGCACGGGCCTCGAGGCGCAGCAGGCCGTACAACAGGTCGTTTCCCTCCCACGGCCACAGCCGCACGTACCACGAATAGATGTCTCGCCGGGCCCCGCGGGCTTTGGGCCGAAACACGCCCGTGCGATGGCCGTCCGCCAACGTCAGCGCCCGCTCCAGCTCCGCGCCCTCGAAATACTGCGCCCCGTGACTCTTCACGACGCCGAGCGCGCGCGGATGCTCGGACAGCGCGGCCGAATCGGACAGTACGCCGTCCACTACGAGCCACTCCTCGGCAGCCAAAGCGCGAAGCCACGCCTCCCCCAGGCGCCGCTCGAGGGCGGTGCGAGTCCTCTGCACCTCGACGCGGACAGCCGCCAGCGCGCGCGCGGGCTGGCCCGCCTCCTCGGCCGGGAACTCGAGCACCCGGACGCCGGCCCCCTCGAGCGCGCGACGCACGCCCGCCGGAAGCCGGTCGAGCCGCGTGATCGCGACCTCTGCTGTCGCCTCGGCGACCGTGCGGAGACGACGCTCCGGTCCGCGCCGGCGGATGGCGGCAGCGGCGTGGGCCCGCACGATCGGCGTGATCCCGCCGTATCCCACCACGCGCCACTGCTCGATGCCGTCGAGAAAGCACACGGCTGCGGGCGCGAGGGGCCGCGCGTCGCTCAGCGGCTCCACGCGGAGCTCTCCCCCCTCGACCGGATCGGCCCCGATGAACTCGTCGACGTCGCCGCGGCCGAGGCTCGCCTCGGGAATGTGGGAGGCCGGCACGGCGCCCGCAGCGACGACGGCCTCGACCCACGAGCCGGGGACGGTCATCGAGTCCGGAGTGCCCAGCCGAGATAGGTGATGCTCAGGTCGTCCGTGAGGATGCGGCGGCCGGTGCCGTCACTGCCCCGCGCGATCCCTTTCATTTCCTGCACCACCATGTCGTTACGGGCGAGCTTTTCGGTCAGCTCGGCGGGCGTGATGAAGCGCTGGAAGTCGTGGAAGCCTTCGGGCATGGTGTGCTGCACGTATTCCTCGTCCCACACGACCTGCAGGAAGCCGGCGATGGTGCGGTTATGGGTGAGGAACCCGAGCCCCCCGCCCGGCGCGAGGGCGGCCGCCACCCCGGCGAGGGTGCGGTCGAGATCGTCCACGTGCTCGAGCACGTCCACCGCGAACACGAGGTCGTACGTCTCGAGCGCGGCGGCCTTCAGGTCTTCGGCCGTCCCGCGCCGGTAGTCGATCGCCAGCCCGGCGCGTTGCGCATGGTCGCGCGCCGCCGTGAGGGAGCGCTCCGACGGATCGATGCCGGTCACTCGCGCACCTTCGGTCGCGAGGGCTTCGGCCAGGATGCCGCCGCCACACCCCACGTCGAGCACCCGTTTGCCGCCGAACCCGTTGAACACGCCGCGGAAGTACTCCACCCGAACCGCGTTCAGCTCGTGCAGTCCCGCGAACGGTCCGGCGTCGCTCCACCACAGGCCCGGCACGCGCTCCACCAGACGCTCGTACTTTTCGGGCTCGGGGAGGCCGCCGAGGCGGGGGAGCTGGTCGGACATGAGACACAAATCTACGGCGTTGGGGAGGTTGGGGGAGGTTGGGGAGGTTGGGGAGGTTTGGGGGAGGTTGCGGAGGTTGTGGAGGTTGTGGAGGTCTTATCGAGCCAACGCACAGTAGAGCTTCCAGGTGAGAAAGCGGGCGCGGTTTTGGCGGTCGTTCAAGGCCGCCCACTCTGCGTCGGCTAACAGGCCGGCCTCCCGGCAGAACCGCAACGCATACCCCACCTCAGCTAGAGACGATAGTGCGATATCGAGGAAGCGGCGAAACTCCTTCCTACTGCGCCGAGCAGATCCTTCTACGATGTTGACCGCTGCGGAGAACGCAGCGCGACGAGTCTGCGAGGTGAGACCATACTGCTCTTCGGTGGGGAAGGTCTTGGTAGCGCAGTAGACAGCGAGCGCGAGTTCGTGACATTCACGCCAAGCGTGAAGCTCCTCATACGGCGGCGCCATGCGGCGCAGTGTAACAACGAGCGCGGCGGGAACTAGAACCATTTTCGTGCTGGGGGTAGCATCCTACTGCAGTCAACCTCCACAACCTCCACAACCTCCACAACCTCCCCTAACCTCCCCAACCTCCGCCGCTAGGCGGTCGCTTCCACGTTCGGGAACGGCGGCACGTCCAGGAACCACAGGCCGGCCAGGCGCGAGCTCTTGTCGACCTCGACCAGCAGGCGGTCCGCCACGCGCACCACGGTGGCCGGCCGCTGCCGCCCCACCCGGATGTGCAGCACCGATTCGGCCTGGTTTTTCTCCACGGTGAGCGGCGTGTCCACCTCGACGGCCGCCACCACGGGTTGCGCCCTGCCGGGGGGAAACACGACGCGCGCGTCCTTGGCCGGGGTCGGGGCCGCGAGCTGCTCGTGGGTGCGGATGTCGTCCGGCCACGTGACCACATCCACGCCTCGCAAGCACCCGCTGGCCACGTCGATCACCACGAAAGAGCCGTCGTTGCCCTCGAGATCCACGGTGCCGTTGAAACTCGTGGCCTTCCCCGTCCCCTTGCACGCGACGGAGAGAATGTCGGTCTCGGGATCCCAGTGATACGTGACCTTGGGGAGCTTGCCGTCGAGCGGCTCGATTCGGGCTTCGAAGTGCGTCGACAACCGCGCCTTCCAGGGTCTCCGGGGGGCGCATAATATAGACCGCACCCCAGGGAGGTGCTAGGACGATGGAGCGGCGGGAGTTTCTGGCGGCTGGCGGTGCGGCAATTGCGGATTGGGGATTGCGGATTGCGGATTGGTCGGGGCGGACGTCGGATGCAGCCAATCCGCAATCCGCAATCCGAAATCCGCAATCGCGCCAGGAGCCCTCCCTTTCCCCGGAAGTCTTCGCCCGCCGCCTCGACCGCGCGCGGGCCGAGCTCGAGGCGCGCAGGTTCGATTGCCTCATCGCCACGCCCAGCACCAACTACGAGTATCTCACCGGCTACAATCCCGGGCGCAGCGAGCGCCTCATCGCCCTGATCGTCCCGCTCCACGGCGCTCCGGCCGTGGTCTGTCCCTCCTTCGAGGTCGAACGGATCGAGCGCCACGGCGCCATTGCGGACGCGCGGGGATGGGAGGAGCAGGACGACCCGTACGCCCTGGTGCGCGACACCGTGGGCCGCCTGGCGCCGCGCGCGGGGACGATCGCGCTCGAGCCGTCCACCGGATACCAGACGTCGTTGCGGCTCGCGGCCGCGCTCCCCCGCTGGAAGTTCGTAGACGCGGCACCGGTGACCGAGCGGCTCCGCATCGTGAAGGCCCCCGAGGAAGTTGCCCTGATCCGCCGCGCCATCGAGATCACGCAAGGCGCGATGACGGCGACGTTCGCGCAGCTCGCCGTGGGGATGACGGAGCGCGACGTGGCGCGGCTCCTGTCGCACGAGATGCAGCAACGCGGCGCCGAAGGAGGGGGCCTGGTGCAGTTCGGGCCGTCCAGCGCGCTGCCTCACGGCGGGCCCGCCGCCGCGGCGCTCGAGCGTGAGACCGTGGTGCTGATCGATTGCGGCTGCCGGGTCGGCGGCTACGAGTCGGACATCACCCGCACGGTCTGGTTCGGCGACAGGCCGGCGGACGAGTTCCACAAGGTGTTCAACGTGGTGCACGACGCCCAAAGCGCCGCGATCGAGCTGGGACGACCCGGCACGCCGTGCCAGGACATGGACCGCGCCGCCCGCAAGGTGATCGCGGCCGCGGGCTACGGCTCGTTCTTCACTCACCGCCTCGGACACGGGCTCGGCATGGACGGCCACGAGCCGCCGTATCTCGTCGAAGGCAACGCGCTGCGCCTCGAGCCCGGCATGGTGTTCACCGACGAGCCGGGGATCTATCAGCTCGGGAAGTTCGGGGTCCGGATAGAAGATGATTGTGTGATGACGGAGAAGGGGGTCGAGATCCTGAGCCAGCGGGCATCGAAGCTCTAACGGGGAAGGGGGAAGCGAGAAGAGGGAAGCGTGCGGCTGCTACGTGCTTGGAGCTTGCGAATCAAGCCGATGAGAATGCCAATCTCTTCGTCGCACATCCTTAGTGATTGCTCCACGGGTTGCACCGCAGCAAGGCTTAGATCCTGCACGAGCTCCAAGTGCGTCAGGAGTTCCGTGGCCGACCCTAACGCGATCCGGAGACACCGCACGAACTGTGGAGTGGTCGCGAGCGCGTACCCCTCGGCGATGTTCGCTGGAATGGCCGCGGCCGCTCGACGAATCTGGTCTGCCAGACCGAAATGCCGGCGCAAGGGATCATCGAGGGTGAGTTTGTATGCGCACCGGGCCACGGTCTTCCCGCACGTCCACGCTTTCAGCGACGCGAGCCTCTTCACGGGAGAGAACTTGAACGCAGCGGTGCCAACGCTTGGCACCAAAATCGCGCGGCTCGAAGCCATTCCTTGCGCTGCGCTTCCCCCTTCCCACTTCCCTCTTCCCTTTATCAGTTATCAGTCGCCCAGCTTCTTCGCGAACCCAACGACGCGGTCGAGCGCCTTCTGGAGGCTATCCGTGGCGGCGGCATACGACAGTCGCACGTAGCGGTCGTCTCCGAACGCCGCCCCCGGCACCAGCGCCACGCCCGTCGTGGTGATGAGCCGCGTGCAGAATTCCGTCCCGCCGATGCCCCCGAACGAGTCGACCCGGAAAAAGAAATAGAACGCGCCGAGCGGCTCGACGAACTCGACCCCGGGCAGATCCTGCCGGAAGCGCGTGACCACAAGATCCCGCCGCTTGCGGAACTCGGCCACCATCCGTCCGACATCCTGCTCCACCCGGTCGTCTCCCAGCGCCGCGGCGGCGGCCACCTGAGCGGGGTGATTCGCTCCCGTCGTGGTGTGCGACTGCAGCGCCGCCATCGCCTTCGCGACGGGCCCCGGTGCGAGCGCGAGCCCGATACGCCACCCGGTCATCGCGTACGCCTTACTGACGCCGTAAATCACCACGACGCGCTCGAGCAGCTCGTCGGGCAGATCGAGGAACGACGGCGCCGGACCGGTCCCGTAGTGGATCCGGCGATAGATCTCGTCGGCGACCACCCATACCTTGCGGTCGCGCGCCCACTGCGCGATCGCCTTGATCTCCGCGTGGGTGTACACCGCTCCCGTGGGATTGCACGGCGAACACAACACGAGACCCTTGGCGCCGGGAACCACGCGATCCAGGTCCCGCACGCTCACCTTCAGGCTCCATTCGGGATCGCCCGGGACGAGCACCGGCCGGGCGCGGCACAGGTACACGATCTGGGGATACGACACCCACGCCGGCGCCGGGATCGCGACCACGTCGCCGGGCCCGAACAGGGCAAAGCACACGTTGAAGAGCGACTGCTTCGACCCGTTCGACACCACGATGTGGTCGGCGTTGACTGCGCGCCCGCCCGAGAGGAGCGACAGGTGCTTCGCCCCGGCGGCCCGCAGCTCGAGGATCCCCTCGTTCGCGGGGTAGTGGGTCTTCCCCTCCCGGATGGCGCGGACGCCGGCGTCCGCCGGGATGGACGGCGTGGGGAAATCCGGCTCTCCCGCTCCCAGATCGATCACGTCCTCGCCCGCCGCCTTGCGGCGCTTCGCCTCCTGCGAGATCGCGATGGTCGCGGACGTCTCGAGGTGTTGCAGGTTGGGCGACAGACCGGAGGCCGGGGGCATGCGCGGGAGGATAGCCCCGCGAGGCAAGGTGGGCAACCGCGATTCGATTCCCAGGCTGAAGCCTGGGCTCTGTGCCGCGCTGCCCTGAAGGGCAGGGCCCTGTCGGCCCCACCCTTCAGGGTCGGAACGACGCGGCGCCGTTGCCTTTCCCCGAGGTACGCGGTACCATCCTGCCGCTGGCTCGCCCTTTGACAACCGAGGACGGTGTGACGGGAGCGGATGCGAAGACCGCGCTGGAGCGCGGCAGGCCGGTGGTGCTGCTGTGTCCCCCGGCCCCGGAGAACGCGCAGCATTTGTGGGAGCTGCTGGGGCCGATACCGGGGCGCGGCCCCGAGTTGGGGCCGCCCGTGCTCATCGTCTGTGCCGACGACGCGGCCGCGGCCGAGTGGCCCGCCCTCGCCCCCGCCGGGCTCCGCGTCCGCGCCGTCACGGGGCTGGCCCGCACCGCACGCAGTCTCAAGCAGCGCCCGCCGCAGGTTCTCGCCGGGGCCGTGAAGGACCTGGCCGCGCTGGTGCAGCGCGCCGCCCTCAAGCTCGACCAGGTCGCCTCGCTCGTGGTGGCATGGCCCGAGGCGCTCATCGCCGGGGAGCATGCCGCGGCGCTCGACACACTGTTGGGCGAGGCGCGCGAGGCGCGTCGCCTGGTGCTCAGCTGGAACCCCGCACTGTTGGCCGATTTTCTCGAGCGACATGCCCGCAGGCCGCTGGTCGTGGGAACCCTGCCCGTGGACGACGGCGGCGTCCCCCTTCCTCCGGTCGGGCGCGTCCGCTATTGCGTCGTGCCACGGGGCCGCCGAACGGCCGTCGTTCGCGATGTCCTCGATTCCCTGGACGCCTGGGAGGCCCTGGTCTGGCACGGGGGTCCGATTCCTGTACCCGAAGCCCGGCCCGACGTTGTGATCTGCACCGCCCTGCCGTCGCGCGAGGAGCTCGCGGCGCTGGGCAAGCTGGGCGAGCGCGTGGTCCTGACCAGCGCGGCCCAGCTACCGTACCTGCGCTCCGTCGCGACGCTGACGCCACTTGCCCTCCCCGGCACCGCTGACCGCGCACGCGATCGCGCCGAGGACCTGCGCGAGCGCGTGGCGCGCGTGCTCGAGAACGGTGTGGACCAGGAGCTCGCCCTGCTCGATCCCTTGTTCGAGCGGTTCGATCCGGCGGAGGTGGCGGGGGCACTGCTCGCCATTCTGGGGGAAGAGGGACGGGGGAAGGGGGAAGGGGCCACTCCGCCCCTCCCCGCCGAGTCGGCGCGCGTGAAGGTCTTCGTGAGCGTGGGAAGGAAGGATCGCGCGAGCGCCAAGGATCTCGTCGGAGCCCTGATCCGCGAAGCCGGTGTGGCGAAAGACGACATCGGCCGCATCGACGTGCGCGAAACCTTCAGCCTGGTCGAGGTGGCGGCCGGCGCGGCGGATCGGGCCGTGCGCGGCCTCACGGGGACCACGATCTGCGGGCGTCGGGTGATCGCGCGGCTCGACCGGGAGCGGTAGACGGGCGGAACGCGGACGGCGATGTGCCGGTACCATGCCCGTGCACACCACATCCAGCGATCCCACGTCACCCGCCGCGACGCGAACGCAGCGGGTCCTGCTGCGAGGGTATCACGGCCAGCCCGGCTCCGGCACCGTCACGATCCGCGAATTCAGCCGGGACGAACGCCTGCGTCGCGCGTTCACCGGGCTCGGCAAGTGGTGGGGCATCGCTCTCGTGTCGGTCCTCGTCCCCGTGGCGCACTTCGTCCTCGTCCCGTCGTTCCTTGCCTACGGCGCCTGGCAGTTCTTCCAGCGACTCGGCACGGCCGAGCTGGCGGTCGACGCGCGCGGCACCTGCCCCGACTGCGGCGCCGAGCAGGCGCTCGAGCTGGCGCCGCGGTGGCGGGCGCCCCAGCCCGTGACGTGCCGTCAGTGTCACCGCGGGCTGCAGCTCGTCCTTCCTTCTCCTTAGGGCGCGATGCGGTCCGCGAGCCAGTGTAAGCTCTCGCTCACGTGCGCGTGCCAGTACTTCCAGTCGTGCCTCCCCGGCCACTCCGCATACGTACTGGCGATCCCCAGCGCCGCGAGCTCGGCGTGGAACGCGCGCGCCTGGTCCAGGAGCCTGTCCTGGGTGCCCACGTCGATGAACAGCGCGGGCATCGGGCCGCGCGCGGCCGCAAGGCGCCGCACCAGCTGCGCCGGATCGCGCGCGGTCCAGGATGCGATCGTCCGCCCGAACGCCGGGGCGATCGCCCCCCAGATCCCTCTCCAGTCGGCGGCGAGCGAATCGATCGACATGTGGTAGTGCGCCGGCGCCGCGAACGGATGCGGCCCAGCATAGAGCGGCGACAGCACGCCCGAATGACTTGCGGCCGCCGAGAAGACGTCGGGATGCTCGAGCGCGAGCGTGACGGCCCCGAACCCGCCCATGCTCAGGCCCGCGATGCCGCGATGCCGGCGGTCGGCGAGTGTGCGGTAGCTCGAATCGACGTGGCGGACGAGGTCGCGCGCGATGTAGTCCTCGTACCGGGCCCGGACGACGCACAGGGCCGGTGCCGCGCGATTCAGCAG
>QHUT01000053.1 GCA_003222055.1 Gemmatimonadota bacterium | reverse complement strand
CTGCACCGTGCTCGACCGTGCCCAGATGCGGCAGGAGAACATGGGGGCGCTGCTGGCCGTGGCGCAGGGCAGCCAGCAGGAGCCGCGGTTCATCGTGCTCGAGTACCGCGGTGCGGGAGCGACGGACGCGCCGGTGGCCCTGGTGGGAAAGGGCGTCACCTTCGACTCGGGCGGGATCTCGATCAAGCCGGCGCAGAACATGGAGGACATGAAGTTCGACATGTCCGGCGCGGCGGCCGTGCTCGGTACGTTCGAGTCGCTCGGGAGGCTCAAGCCACGCCTCAACGTCGTCGGCCTCATCCCCTCGACGGAGAACCTCCCGTCCGGGACGGCGGTCAAGCCCGGCGACGTGGTGAAGAGTCACCTCGGGAAGACCATCGAAATCATCAACACCGATGCCGAGGGACGGTTGATCCTGTGCGACGCGCTGTCGTACGCGCGTCGCTTCAAGCCGGCGGCCGTGATCGACATCGCCACGCTCACGGGCGCCGTCGTCGTCGCGCTGGGGCAGGTGGCCATCGGCATGATGGGGAACGACGACGCCCTCCTCGCCGAGGTACGCGAGGCGGGGGAACGCGCGGGCGAGCGCTGCTGGCCGTTGCCGCTGTGGGACGAGTATCGCGACCTGCTCAAGTCGGACATCGCGGACATGAAGAACTCGGGGGGGCGGGGCGCCGGCTCGATCGCGGGCGGCTGGTTCCTGCGCGAATTCGTGGAGGGCGTCCCCTGGGTGCACCTCGACATCGCCGGGACGGCGTACACCGAGGGCGACGGGCCGCACCAAGTCAAGGGTCCGACGGCGATCGGCGTGCGGCTCTTCACCGAATTCATCCTCAAGCGCGCGGGGGCGTGACCCGCGGCCTCGGCTGCGCCGCCGTTCTGCTCTCGCTCGCGGCCGCGGCGGCGGCGCAAGTCGACACCACGGCGCGACGGGACACCACCGCCCGGGATTCCACCGCCCGCCGCGACAGCGCCGCGGCCGACTCGCTGCCGCGCTATCTGCCGGTGTTCCCCGCGCCGATCCCTCCCGGGCCCGCGCCCCGCGGCACGCGCTACAGCTTCACCGCCGACTCGTTCGCGCTCTCGAACATCCAGACGCTATCCGACCTGCTGGCGCACATTCCCGGCGTGTACGTGGCGCGGGGCGGCATCTACGGCGCGCCGGAGCCGGTGCTGTACGGGGGGCGAGGGCCGGCGGGGCTCGAGCTGTTTTGGGACGGCGTCCCCTATCTTCCGCTGGGGCGCGATTCGCTGTATCTCGACCCGGCCCGCATCTCCCTTGCCCCGCTCGAGCGGGTGGACGTCGTGGTGCTCCCGGCGTCTCTGCGCGTGTACCTGGTCACGCTGCGACAGCGCTCGACGGCGACCGCGTCCCAGGTGGGCGTCGCGAGCGGCGAAGTCAGCACCGCGAACTACCGGGGCGCCTACCTGCGCCGCTGGCGCTCGGGAGTCGGCCTGTCCCTGGTGGCCGACTACAACAACAACGGCGGCGTCTCCGGGTCCTCCAACACGCCGTTCAACTCCGTCGACCTGTGGCTCGAGGTGGAGTACCTCCCCAACCGCCACCTGGGCGCATCGTACCAGGTCCTGAGCTCGACCTGGCACCGCAGCGGTGGGACCACCACGGCCGACTGGCGCAGCCAGCGGCGCGACGGGATCGTGCGACTGTTCGCCGCGTCGCGGGACGACGGGCTGGGGCTACGGGCACAGGCGAGCTTCGCCACGGCGAGCACCAGCCGCGACACGGCCGTGCTCGACCGCCACCTCTCCCAGGGCAGCCTCGAGGTCACGAGCGACTGGCCGCGCGCGCACCTGGGCCTCGCATTCCGAACACTGGACGAGGCGCGGCCCTGGCAGCTCGAGGGAAGCGGCGGTTGGAGTCCGCTCCCGGAGCTCACGCTGTGGGGCGACGTGCGCCGCGCCCGCTACAGCCTGGGGCGGACCGGCGACCGCGCCCACATCGCGGCGGGCCTCACGCTCCCCGCCGGCCTCTCCGTGCACGGCGACGTCGCGTGGGCCCGCGACCTCCAGGCGCCCCTCGATGTCGCCGACACGCTGCAACGCACCGTCGACGTCGCCGGCGCGCTCCGGTGGGACCGTGACGGGATCCGCGTCGAGGTTGGCCAGACGCGACGCGATGCGTTCGCGCCGATCGGCGTGCCCGTGGGCTTCGGGTCGGTGACCCGTCTCGGGCCGGTCCGGCGCACCAGCTATTTCACGACGCACGGCGTGGTGCGGCTCCTGCCGGGACTCGAGCTCGCCGGCTGGTATTTCGATCCGATCGTCCAGGGCGGGACCGACTTCCAGCCGCCGTATCACGCGCGCGTGTCGCTCACGTTCTACTCGCGGTTCTGGCGGGTGTACCGGAGCGGGATCTTCGCACTC
This sequence comes from Gemmatimonadota bacterium, assembly GCA_003222055.1. Taxonomy (GTDB): domain Bacteria; phylum Gemmatimonadota; class Gemmatimonadetes; order Gemmatimonadales; family GWC2-71-9; genus AG41. The sequence continues at coordinate 129,440 of QHUT01000053.1, read as the reverse complement.
CGGGTGGAGGCCGCGTCGGAGTCGTGGAGCCGGGGCAGCGCGGGGCTCGACTCGAGCGGCGCGCCGCTCACGCTTCCCGGCAAGACGTTCGGGGAGCTGAACGTCGAGATCCGCATCGCGGGCGTGACCATCTTCTGGATCGAGCGCAACGCGACGCTCGCGACCGGCAGCTACGTGCCCGGGCTCGACTACCCGCGCCACTATCAGTTCTACGGGGTGCGATGGCTGTTCACGAACTGATCGGCTAGCTTTAGAGTCTGTGCCGCGGAGCATGACGGGTTTCGGCTCGGCCGAAGGCAGCGTCCTCGGCGGGCGGCTCTCGATCGAGATCCGCTCGGTGAACCACCGCTATTTCAACCCGCAGCTGAAGCTGCCGTTCGAGCTCGCGGGCACGGAGAGTCAGCTGCGCGAGCGCTTGCGCCAGCTGCTGGATCGCGGCCACGTGACGGTGTCGGCGCGCTGGATCGAGGCCCCGGCGGCGGAGGCCACGGTCACGGTCGATCTGGCTCGAGCGCGTCAGGTGCTGGAGGCGGCGAAGCAGCTCAAGAAGCAGCTCAAGCTCAAGGGTGACGTGGATCTGGCCTTCGTGGCGCGGCATCCCGACGTCCTGGCGCTGGAGCGGGACGGCGCGGCGGCGGAATGGAACGAGGTGGCGCCGATCGTCGAGCGTGCGGCGCAGCAGCTGGTCGCCATGCGGGCGCGCGAGGGCGCGGCGCTGGCGACGGAGCTCATGGGTCGGCTGGAGGCGCTCGCCGCCGGCGCCAACGCGGTCGAGCGCCGCGCGCCCGAGCGTCTCGGCGCCGAGCTCGCCCGCCTGAAGAAAGCCGTGACGGAGCTGGCGGCCGGCGTGCCGGTGGACGAGCAACGCCTCGCGGTCGAGGTCGCCCTGATGGCGGACCGGGTCGACATCACCGAGGAGCTGGTCCGGCTGCGCACGCACCTCGCGGCCTGCCGGGAGGCGCTGGCCGGCGACGGGGCGGTGGGGAAGCAGCTCGGGTTCCTGGCGCAGGAGCTGTTGCGCGAGGTGAACACGATCGGGTCCAAGGCGAACGACGCGGTGATCGGCCACCTGGTCATCGCGATGAAAGGCGAGCTCGAGAAGTTCCGGGAGCAGCTCGAGAACCTGGAGTGACGCTGCCCCCGCGCGTCGTGGTCCTCGCCGCCCCGTCCGGCGGCGGGAAGACGACCATCGCACGGGAGCTGCTCCATCGGCGGCCCGATACGTTCGGATATTCGGTGTCGGCGACTACGCGCAAGCCGCGGCCGGGGGAACGCGAAGGAGAGGCGTATCACTTCCTAACCCGCGCGGAGTTTCAGCGCCGGGTAGAGGCCGGCGAGTTCTTGGAGTGGGCGGAGTACGCGGGGGAACTGTACGGCACGCTGAAGAGCGAGGTGGAGCGCGTCCTGGCGAGTGGCCAACACGTGGTGCTCGATATCGAGGTGAAAGGGGCACGGCAGGTTCGGGCGGTGTACCCGCGCCCGGCGTCGGTGAGCATTTTCATCATTCCGCCATCGGCGGACGCCTTGATCGAGCGGTTGCGAAAGCGTCGGACGGAATCCCACCGGGAGTTGCGAGAGCGCCTCGCGATCGCCGTACGCGAGGTGCGAACGGCAGAGGAGGACGTGAAGAGTGCGATTGTATTCGATCACATCGTCGTCAATGACGATCTCGACGTCGCGGTGAAGGGAGTCCTAGGAATCGTCGAGGATCCCGACCGCGTGAAGCATCGAACGATAGAGACGATTCATCTGCTTGCGGATTTCGTCCGCAAGCTAGAGCACGAGGCTTATCAACTCGGACAGTCTGTGAAAGGGAGCACGTAATGCGCATTGTGACCCCGAGCGAAGTGGCCGCGCAGACACAGAACAAGTATCTGGGCGTCCTCGTGGCCGCCAAGTTCGCCCGTTTCGTAAACGAGTTCCCGCGCGACCGCTCGGTGGATTTCGAGGAGAAGCTCACCACCCGCGCGTTCGACGAGCTGGTGCGCGGCCGGCTCACCTACAAGCTCGTCCGGCGGCGGCGCCAGGAAGGCTGATGCCGTTCGCCGGCCGGCACGTCCTCCTCGGCGTGTCGGGCGGAATCGCGTGCTACAAGAGCTGCACGCTCGCCCGGCGGCTCGCCGAGGGTGGGGCGACGGTGGACGTGGTGCTCACCGCGTCCGCAGCCGAATTCGTGCGGCCCGTCACCTTCGAGGCGCTCACCGGGCGTCCGGTGCTGACCTCCCTGTGGCAGCCCGACCGCGCGCTCGCGCACATCGCGCTGGCGCGCGAGCCCGACTTGGTGATCGTCGCTCCCGCCACGGCGAACGTGCTGGCGCGCGCCGCCCTGGGGCTCGCCGACGATCTGCTCACGGCACTGCTCCTGGCGCGCACCGGGCCCGTGCTCGCCGCGCCGGCCATGAACGATGCCATGTACGCCCATCCGGCCACGCGCGCCAACGTGAAGACGCTCGCCGGACGCGGGTGGCACTTCGTGGGACCGGATACCGGGCCGCTCGCGGAGGGCCCGAGCGAGCGGCCCGGCCGCATGAGCGAGCCCGAAGCGGTGCTCGCCGCCGCGGCGCGACTGCTGCTGCAGCGCGCCCCGTGGCTGGGCAAGAAGGTGGTGGTCACCGCCGGCCCGACGCGGGAGCACCTCGATCCGGTGCGCGTCGTCACGAACCCGTCGAGCGGCCGCATGGGATATGCCATCGCCGAGGCTGCCCACGCCCGCGGGGCCGACGTCGTGCTGGTGTCGGGACCCTCCGACCTGCCGCTGCCGTTGGGCGTGACCGCCCATCGCGTCGAGACGACGGCGGAGCTGCAGCGCGCCGTGGAGAGTCTCGTGAAGCACGCCGATCTGCTCGTCATGGCGGCGGCCCCCGCCGACTATCGCCCTTCCCAGCCCGCGGCCGGCAAGCGCCCCCGGGCGGGCGGCGCGCTCACGCTCGAGCTCGAGGCGACCCCCGACATCCTCGCCTCGCTCAAGCCGCGGCCGGGGTGCGTGGTGGTGGGGTTTGCGCTGGAGGCGGCCGGGGCGCAAGGGGGCAATGGGGTGGCGCGGGCCGAGGCGAAGTTGCGCGACAAGCATCTCGACTACATCATCCTGAACGACGCGCTCGAGCCCGGCGCGGGGTTTGAAGTCACCACGAATCGCGTCACGATCATCGGGAAGAGCGGCACGCCCATCGAGTTGCCGCTCCTCGACAAGCGCGACGTGGCGGAACGAATCCTCGACGCGGTGGAGCAAGCGCTGACGTGAGCGACGGGCGGGCACTGGCGCGCGAATTTCTGGAACAGCAGCGGTTGCTGGGGGGGGATCCGGTTATCCTGCCGGACCTGCCGGGAAGCGGGATGCGGGATGCGGGAAGCGTGGCTCCGCAGCCAGCCGCACCTACGCATCCCGCATCCCCCATCCCGCATCCCGATCTTCCGCCTGCCGGTCTTTCGTTCGATCCCCCCGGCGGCGACCTGTTTTCGAGCGACCCGGTGCCTCAGGCCGGTTCGCTCGGCGCGATCGCCGAGCTGGTGGCCACGTGCACCAAGTGCCGGCTGTGCGAAGCGCGTCGGCACCCCGTCCCCGGCGAAGGGGCGGCGGACGCGCGCCTGGTGGTGGTGGGTGAGGGCCCGGGGCGTGTGGAAGACGAGACCGGCCGGCCGTTCGTGGGACCCGCGGGGGAGCTGCTCACCAAGATCCTCGCCGCGATCGAGCTGCCGCGCGAGCGGGTATTCATCTGTAACGTGGTCAAGTGCCGGCCCCCCGAAAACCGCGTGCCCCAGTACGACGAGATCGCCGCCTGCGTCCCGTATCTCTTCCGCCAGATCGAGCTGGTGAAGCCGGCGGTGATCCTGGCCATGGGCGGCACGGCGGCGCAGACGCTGCTCAACACGAAGCAGTCGCTCGGCGCGCTGCGCAATCAAATCCACCGCGTGCGGGGGATCCCGGTGATCGTCACCTATCATCCGGCCGCCCTGCTCCGCAACCCCAACTGGAAGAAACCGACCTGGGATGACGTCCGCATCGCCCGCCGTTTCATCGGCTGAACGCCACCCCGAGCTCGCCGGCCGCCAGATTCCGTGGAGCAACGAAGCGGAGCAGGCGGTGCTCGGCGCCATGCTGCTCGACCAGGACGCGGCACTCAAGGCCGCCGAGGTCCTCGACGACGCGATGTTCTATCGCGAGGGACACCGGCTGCTGTTCCGCGCCATGGTCGCGCTCACCGAGCGCGGCGATGTGATCGATCCCGTCACGCTGCGCGACGAGCTGATGCGCCGCGGCGACCTGGACCGGGCCGGCGGCATGGAGTACCTGGGCGGCCTCATCGACGTGGTCCCGACCGCCGCGAACGTCGAATACCACGCCCGGATCGTCCGCGACAAGGCCGTGCTGCGGCGGCTGATCGAGGCGGCTACCTCGATCATCCAGGATGCGTACGAGGGTCGCGCCACGTCCGCCGAGGTGCTCGACAACGCGGAGCACCGGGTGTTCCAGGTCGCCCAGCTGCGGCGCTCCGAGGAGTTCGTGCGGCTCAAGGAGCTGATCTGGCCGACCATGGAGCGCATCGAGCAGCTCCACACGAGCCAGGGCGCACTCACCGGCGTCGCGACGGGCTTCACCGACCTGGATCGGCTCACCGCGGGCTTCCAGCGTGGCGATCTGGTGATCATCGCGGCGCGGCCCTCCATGGGCAAGACGGCCTTCGCGCTGAACATCGTCCAGCATGCCGCGATCGAGCACACCGTGCGGATCGCGGTGTTCTCGCTCGAGATGTCGAAGGAGCAGCTGGTCCAGCGGCTGCTCTGCTCCGAGGGTCTGGTGGACGCGCAGCGGCTGCGGCGCGGCCAGCTGCGCGACGACGACTACCCCAAGCTCGCGCGCGCCGCGGGCCTGCTCGGCACCGCGCCGATCTGGATCGACGATTCCGCCATGCTCACGCCGCTGGCGATGCGCTCCAAGGCGCGGCGCCTCAAGGCGGAGCACGACATCGGCATGGTCGTGGTGGACTATCTCCAAATGATGCAGGGCCCCACCGACGCGGAGAGCCGGCAGCAGGAGATCTCGTTCATCTCGCGCTCGCTCAAGGCCCTCGCCAAGGAGCTGGACGTGCCGGTGGTGGCCTTGTCGCAGCTGTCGCGCGCCCCGGAGCAACGCGGCGGTGAGCACCGGCGGCCGCAGCTCTCCGACCTCCGGGAGTCGGGCGCCATCGAGCAGGACGCCGACGTCGTGTGCTTCATCTACCGCCAGGAGTTCTACGACGGCCCCACCGACCCCAAGACCAGCGAGAGTCTCGAGGGGCTCGCCGAGCTGATCGTCGGGAAGCAGCGCAATGGGCCCACCGGCACCGTGAAGCTGTTCTTCAAGAAGGAATACACGCGGTTCGACAACTTCTCGTCGCGCGAGGCGCCGCCCGAGGCGAACCGTGGCTAGGCCGCACTCGGTGTTCCGCTGTACCGACTGCGGGGCCGAGCAGCCGAAGTGGGCCGGCCGCTGCGACGCCTGCGGGGCGTGGAACACCCTCGTGGAAGAAGCGGTCGGGCGGACGAGCGGACGGGCGGACCGAAAGCACGCCGTTCCGTCCGGCAGTCCGCCGGTCCGCCTGTCCGCCCTCGGAGCAGGGCCGGGAGTCGCGCGGTGGCGGACCGGGCTCGCGGAGTTCGATTACGTGCTCGGCGGCGGCATCGTGCCCGGATCGGTGGTGCTAGTCGGGGGCGAGCCCGGCATCGGGAAGTCCACGCTGCTGCTGCAGTGCGCCGCCCGTCTGGAGCACGCCGGCGTCCGCACGTTGTACGTCTCGGGGGAGGAGTCCCCCGACCAGGTGCGGCTGCGCGCCGACCGCCTCACCCTCGACGCCGGCGCCGTGCACGTGCTGGGAGAAACCCGGCTCCAGGCGATCACCCACCACGCGCGCGCCCTCGACGCGCAGGTCGTGTTCGTGGACTCGATTCAGACGACGTACACCGATGACCTCGAAGGCGCGCCCGGCAACGTCGGCCAGGTACGGGAGTGCGCGGCGCGTCTGATGCGGCTCGCGAAGGAGACGGGCCCCGCCGTGCTGCTCGTGGGACACGTGACGAAAGGCGGCGGCATCGCGGGGCCCAAGACCCTCGAGCACATCGTGGACACCGTGCTTTATTTCGAGGGCGAGAGCACGCTCGACCACCGCATTCTCCGCGCGGTCAAGAACCGGTTCGGCTCGGTGGACGAGATCGGCGTGTTCGCCATGACCGGCGCCGGCCTCGAGCCCGTCGCCGATCCGGCGGCGGCGTTCCTCGCCGGCCGCGCCAGCGGCGTGTCGGGCTCGGCGGTGACGGCCCTGATGGAGGGCACCCGACCGCTGCTGGTCGAGATCCAGGCGCTCGCCGCCAAGACCGGCTTCGGCACGCCGCAGCGGGTGGCGACTGGGCTCGACCACCGCCGCCTGGCCGTGCTGCTCGCCGTGCTCGAGCGCCGCGGCGGGCTGCCGTTCGGCGCCCTGGACGTGTTCGTGAACGTCACGGGCGGCGCCCGCCTGGTCGAGCCGTCGACCGATCTCGCGGTTCTGGCGGCGCTCGTGTCGAGCGTGCACGACCGCCCGCTGCCGCCGGACGCCGTGTTCCTCGGAGAGGTGGGATTGGGCGGGGAGGTTCGTCCCGTGGCGGCCGTCGAGCGGCGGCTCGGCGAGGCGGTGCGCCAGGGCTTTCGTCGCGCCTTCCTCTCGGCCCGCTCGCGCGTGACCCTGCCCGGTCTCGACGTGATCGCGGTGGACGGTATCGGTGACCTCACCCGACGCTTCGCGGCCTGATGTAGGGGTGGTGATCGTGGCGGCGGGCGCGGGCGCTCGCGCCGGACCGGGTGAGCCGAAGCAATTCCGCCCCATCCTCGGTGTCCCGATGCTGCTGCGCGCGCTGCGCCCCTTTACCTCGCACCCCGACGTCGGCCACGTGGTCGTCGCCCTGCCCGCGGGGTTCGAGACGCGCCCCCCTGACTGGCTCGGGAAGCTCGTGGGTGAGCGTCTCGTGCTCGTCGCGGGCGGCGCGACCCGGGCTGACTCGGTGCGCGCAGGGCTGAGCGCCTTGGCCGCGCACGTGGGCATCGTACTTGTGCACGACGGTGCGCGTCCCTTCGTGACCCGCGATACCATCGACGGCGTGCTGGACAAGGCGCGCGCGGGGATCGGCGCCGTCGCCGCAATACCGGTTTCCGACACCGTCAAAGACGTCGAGCAAGAGCGTATCACGAGAACCGTCGCACGAGACCGTCTGTGGCGGGCGCAAACTCCGCAGGGCTTCCCGCGAGCGATGATCGAGCGGGCCTACGCGGAACTCGCGAACGGCGATGCTGTGCCGACCGACGACGCCGAGCTGTGCGAGCGCGCCGGCCTGCCCGTGGAGGTCGTCCCCGACTCGCCCTATAACTTCAAGGTGACCACGGCCGACGACTTCCGCATCGCCGAGGCGCTCGCCCGTGAACTGCGGTGAGACCCGTCCCGTTCCGCACCGACGAGGACGTGGAGGCCGCACTGGCGCGGACGGTGGCGCATCTCGGCGCGGGCGGCCTGATCGCATACCCGACCGAGACCGTGTACGGCCTTGGGTCGCGGCCGCGCGCGTCGGAAGTACAGGCGCTGGCCCGCCTCAAAGGCCGGCGCCCCGACAAGCCCTTTCTGCTGCTGGTGGCCGACCGGGACATGGCGGAGGAGCAGGGGCTCGCGTTCAGCGAGGCCGCCGGCGCGCTGGCGCGGGCATTTTGGCCGGGTCCCCTGACGCTGGTGCTGCCCGGAGGCAGCGGCCGGCTCCCCGACGCGCTGCGCGGCCCGGAGGGGGGGATCGCCGTGCGCTGGACCTCGCACCGCGGGATGGCCCGGCTGGCGCGCGCCCTGGGGGAGCCGGTGACGTCGACATCGGCTAACTTGCCTGGAGCGCCGCCGGCGCCCGGCGCGGAGGCCATCGCCCGGGACTTTGCGCCGGCAGTGGAGGCGGGGAAGCTGCTCGTGCTGGATGGCGGCGTGCTGGGCAACTCGCCTCCGTCGACCGTGGTCGATTGCACGCAGCCTGCGCCGCGGCTGATCCGTGAAGGAGCGCTCACGCTCGCCGAGCTGCGGCGCGCGGCCGGGCGGCTCGCCCCCTAAGCGCCAGACCCGAGGAGTCGAAGACGAAACGCATCCTGTTGGTGTGCACCGGCAACATCTGCCGCAGCCCCCTCGCGGCGGCGCTGCTCGAGCGCGCGCTCGCGGAGCGCGGCAGCGAGGGGCTCGCCGTGTCGTCGGCCGGCACGGGTGCGTGGGACGGCGCGCCCGTCTCCGAGGGGGCCTACCTGGTCGGGCTCGAGCGCGGGCTCGATCTCTCCGGCCACCGCGCGCGCCTCTTGACGCGCGAGCTCGTCGAAGGCGCCGACCTGATCCTCACCATGGCGCGGCATCACCGGGCGCGGGTGGACGAGCTGGGCGGCGAGGGTCGCGTGTTCGTGCTGGGCGAGTACGCCGGACGAGAGGGTGACGAGGCGGAAGTCAGCGATCCGTTCGGCGGCGACCTGGACGTGTACCGCGACACCTGTACCGAGCTCGAGGGACTCATCCAGGCGGCCGTGGAGCGCATCGTCAAAGAGTTCGCGAGTGGAAGTCAGCGCTGACACGCGCCTGCTGGTGGTGCTCGGCGATCCTGTCGCCCACTCGCTTTCCCCCGTGATGCAGAACGCGGCGATCCGTGCGCTCGGGTTGGACGCGGTGTACGTCGCCCTGCCCACGCCGGCCGCCGCACTCCCCGGCCTGCTGGCGGTGCTGCCCGCGGTGGGCGGGGCGGGGAACGTCACGGTGCCGCACAAGGAGGCGGTGGAACGATGTCTCGCGCGGAAAACGGAGCTGTGCGCACGCGTGGGCGCATGCAATACGTTCTGGACGGAACGAGGGAGCCTGGTGGGGGACAACACCGACGTCGCGGGCATTCTCAACGCGCTGCGGCAGCTGGGCGCCGACGGCGGCGGCAGTTGGCTGCTGGTCGGGACGGGGGGAGCCGCCCGAGCGGTCGCGGTGGCGGCGGCTACGGCCAAGGCGGACCTGCATGTGGTGTCGCGCGACGCGGCTCGAGCGCGCGTGTTCACCGACTGGGCACGCGGCAGCGGGGCCCGCGCCGAGCCGGCGCGGGGTGCCCTCCAGCCCGACGTCGCGATCAACGCCACACCGCTGGGCCTCAAGGACGCCGACCCGCTGCCCCTCGACCCCGAGCGGGCCCGTCGTCTCGCCGCCGCGCTCGACCTGGTGTACGCGCCTGGTGGCACGCGCTGGGTGCGCACGCTGCGTGCGGCGGGGGTGCGGGCGCAGGACGGCCGCGAGGTGCTGGTGCACCAGGGAGCCGCGGCCTTCAGCCGCTTCTTTCCGGATCGGGCGGCGCCCCTGGAGGTGATGCGCGCGGCGGTGGACCGTGCGCTCCGTGCATAACGCGCTCGACCAGCTTCTCTTACCGGCCGAGTGCCTGCTGTGCCGCGCCCTGCTGTCGTTCCGCGATTGCCATCGTGTCGTGTGCGACGTCTGCCGCCACCGCTGGCGTCCGGTGCGCGCCCCGTGGTGCGGGCGCTGCGCCCAGCCGGAGCCGCTGTTCGGCCGCTGCCGCCTGTGCGCCGACTGGCCGGCAGCGCTGGTGCGCGCCCGTACGGCCGTGTGGCTCGACGCGGGAGCGCGCGACGCGGTACACGCGCTCAAGTACGGGGGCCTCCCGCGCATCGCCGCCGACCTGGCCTCCGCCATGGTGTCGCTCGATCTCCCGGGGCGCGAGGCGGCCTGGCTCGTGCCGGTGCCGCTCGGGCCCGGGCGCCTGCGCGAGCGCGGCTACAACCAGAGCGAGCGCCTGGCGCGCGCCCTGAGCCGACGCTGGAACCGTCCCGTGGTCGAACTCCTCGTCCGGACCCGCGACACGGTCACCCAAACGGCGTTGACACCCGAGGCGCGGCTGGCGAACGTGGCGGGGGCGTTCGCATTGCGGATTGGCGATTGCGGATTGCGGAGTGACGGCGGGAAATTCAAATCCACAATCCGCAATCCGCAATCCGCAATAGAGCGGCCCCTCGTTCTGGTAGACGATGTCTTGACCACCGGCGCGACGCTCGCCGAGGCGGCGAGGGCACTGGAGCGTGCCGGGGCCCGCACGGTTCTGGCCGTGACCTTCGGCCGGGCGGTCGTACCGGACTTCACCTAGGGGAGCGCAATGGCCGTGCGTGTGGGAATCAACGGGTTCGGTCGCATCGGGCGCAACGTGCTGCGGGCCGCGGTGCTCATGAAACAGCAGGCGCTCGAATTCGTGGCGGTGAACGACATCACCGACACCACGACGCTCGCGCACCTCTTGAAGTACGACTCCGTCCACGGCCGCTTCCCCGGGACGGTCGAGGCACAGGGCGACGCGCTGGTCGTCAACGGCAAGCCCATCAAGGTGTCGGCGATCAAGGAGCCCGAGAAGCTGCCGTGGAAGGCCCTGGGGGTGGAGCTGGTGCTCGAGAGCACCGGACGGTTCACCAATCGACCCGATGCCGATAAGCACCTGGCGGCCGGCGCCCGGAAGGTGGTGATCTCGGCGCCCGCCAAAGGTGAGGACATTACGATCGTGATGGGGGTCAACCACCAGAAATACGACCCGGCGAAGCATCATGTCCTCTCGAACGCCTCGTGCACCACCAACTGCCTCGTTCCCGTGGTGAAGGTCGTGCTCGACAACTGGGGTTTCAAGCACGGCTTCATGACGACGATCCACAGCTACACGAACGATCAGCAGATCCTCGACCTGCCGCACAAGGACCTGCGCCGTGCCCGTGCCGCCGCGCTGAGCATCATCCCCACGACCACCGGCGCCGCCAAGGCGACGAGCCTCGTGATCCCGGAGGTGAAAGGGAAGATCGACGGCATTTCGCTGCGTGTGCCCACCCCCGACGTGTCGATCGTGGAGCTGGCGGCGGAACTCGAGAAACAGACGACCATCGAGGACGTGAACGGCGCTTTCAAGCAGGCGGCCCGCTCGAGCCTGAAAGGCATTCTCGACGTGAGCGACGAGCCGCTCGTCTCGACGGACTACATTGGCAGCTTCTACTCGAGCGTGGTGGACGCGCTCTCGACCAACGTGATCGACCGCACGTTCCTGCACGTGTCGTCCTGGTACGACAACGAAATGGGCTACTCCGCCCGCTGCGTCGACCTGCTCGCGTACCTCGCGGGCAAGTGAAAAAGCGCAGCCTGCGCGAGCTGCCGCCCGCGGCCCTGGACGGCAAGCGGGCGCTCGTCCGGGTGGATTTCAACGTGCCCTTCAAAGACGGCGCCGTCACCGACGACACCCGCATCCGCGCCGCGGTTCCCACGATCGCGTACCTGCGGGAGAAGGGCGCACGGGTCGTGCTGCTCTCGCATTTCGGCCGCCCCAAGGGCCCCGACCCGAAGGCGTCGCTCAATCAGATCGTGCGCGACGTCGAGCGCATCCTGGGAACGCCCGTCGAGTTCATCGCCGATCCCGCGATCGGCGTCGCCACCAGCCGCCGCCTCCCGCGGGGTGGCGTGGCGCTCGTCGAGAACACGCGCTTCTGGCCGGGGGAAGAGGCCAACGACCCCGGCTTCGCCCAGACGCTCGCCGCCCTGGGTGACTTCTACGTGAACGACGCGTTCGGCTCGGCCCATCGGGCGCACGCCTCCACAGAAGCGGTGGCGCGCCTCCTCCGGCCCGCGGTGACGGGCTTTCTGATGGAAAAGGAGCTTCGCTACCTCGGTGAGGCGCTGGATCAACCCAGGCGGCCGTTCGTCGCGGTGCTCGGCGGAGCGAAGATCTCCGGGAAGATCGACGTCATCCAGGCGCTGCTCCCCAAGGTGGATGAAATCCTCGTCGGGGGCGCGATGGCGAACACGTTCTTCCTCGCCATCGGCTTTCAAGTGGGCGGGTCCCTCGTCGAACGCGACAAGGAGGACCTCGCCAAGGGGCTCCTCGCCAAGGCCGGCGCCAAGCTGATCCTGCCTCGGGGCGCGGTCGTGGCGCCGAGCCTCGCGCGCGCCGCCGAACGTCAGGAGGTGTCGAGCGATCACATCCCCGCCGACTGCGCCGTGTTCGACATCGATCGGCCCACCCGCCTCGACTTCCGCGCCCGGATCCTGAAAGCCAAGACCATCTTCTGGAACGGCCCCATGGGCGTGTTCGAGACGCCGCCGTTCGACGAGGGAACCCGTGCCGTCGGAGAAGCGCTCATCGAGGCCGGCAAGCGCGGCGCCACGACGGTCGTGGGAGGCGGGGACTCGGCCGCGGCCGTGGCAGGGCTCGAGGACAAGCTGAGCCACGTCTCGACCGGTGGCGGTGCGTCGCTCGAGTTCCTGGAGGGGAAGCCCCTCCCCGGGGTCGCCGCCCTGGAGGACGCGTGAGGCGGTTGCTGTTCGCCGCCAACTGGAAGATGCACCTCGGCCCGGATGACGCGCGAGCCTACCTGAAGACGTTCCGCGCCCGGTACAACCGTCATGAGGGCCGCGAGGTTTGGTTCTTCCCACCGGCGGTGTCGCTGGAGGCCACCGCCCAGGCGGCCCGCGAGCGCACCGATCTACTGGTGGGCGCCCAGGACCTCTACTGGGAGCCCAAGGGCGCCTTCACCGGCGCGATTTCCGCCCCGCTCGCCTTCCAGGCCGGTGCGCGCGCCACGCTCGTCGGCCATTCGGAGCGCCGTCACGTGTTCGGCGAGACCGACGAGGACACCCGTCGCAAGGTGGCGGCCGCCGTGACGGCCGGGCTGGTGCCGATGCTGTGCGTGGGCGAGACCCTGGCGGAGCGCGACGCCGGCCACACCCTGGCGGTGGTCGTACGCCAGCTCGCTGGCGCGCTGTCGAGCCTCGACGGCCCGACGCTCTCGCGTCTCATCGTCGCCTACGAGCCGGTCTGGGCGATCGGGACGGGGCGCAACGCCACGCCGCGCGACGCCGCGACGGTGCATCGGGAGATCCGTGCCTGGCTGGCAGGGCGCGGCGCCGTCGCTCCCCGGGTTCTGTACGGCGGCAGCGTGAACGCGAAGAACGTCGCCGAGCTGCTCGCGGAACGCGAGTTGGACGGCGTGCTGGTGGGCGGCGCGTCGCTCGATCCCGACGGCTGGGCGCAACTTGTGCAGACCGGCGGCGCGTAGGTAATTTCCCGGCGCGATGTACAACCTGCTGCTGTTCTTCTTGGCCCTGGACGCATTGATCCTCACCACCGCGGTGCTGCTCCAGGCGGGGCAGGGCGGTGGCTTGGCGTCGCTGGGAGGCGGCGCCGGCACGGAGCAGTTCATGGGCGGCCGCCAGGCCACCACGCTGCTCACCAAGATCACGTGGTGGTGTGCCGGAATCTTTCTCTCCGTTTCGCTGATCCTCGCGGTGATGTCGTCGAACAGCGCGGCGCCGCGCTCGGTGCTCGAGGGGAACATCCCCGCGCCGGCCCCCGTGCAGCCCACGCCGCTGCCGCTCCCCACGACGCCACCGCCGCAGGGCGCCCCGAAACCCTCTAACAAGACACCGCCCCATCGCTGACCGTCGCCCGGCCTACGTGCTGCTCGAGGACGGCGCCTGGTTCCCCGGTACCGCACCCATCGACTTCGAGTGCACGTGCGCCGAAGTGGTGTTCACCACCAATCTCTCCGGGTATCAGGAAGTCTTCACGGACCCGTCCTATCTCGGCCAGATCGTCGTGATGACGGCGCCGATGATCGGGAACTACGGGATCAACCCCGACGACGTGGAATCCGACCGGCCGCGCGTGGCGGCGGTCGTGCTGCGAGAGCTGTCCGCGAAGCCGTCGAACTGGCGAGCCACCGGGACGCTCGCGGACTGGCTGGCCACGGCGCGCGTGCCCATCGTCGCCGACGTGGATACGCGCCAGCTCACACGCCACATCCGCTCCAAGGGAGCGATGCGAGGCGCCGTGGCACCGGGCGAGCGGCCGAGCGACCAGGTGCGCGCCGCGCTCGCCGCGAGCCCGTCGATGGACGGCCTCGACCTCGCGAGCCACGCGACGATCGGCGCGGAGTACACCGAGGGGCCGCTCGACGCGCGTCATCACATCGTGGCCTACGACTACGGCATGAAGCGCAACATCCTGCGGCTGTTCCTAAAGAATGGCTGCCGCGTGACCGTCGTCCCGGCTGGCACTCCCGCCAGTCGCATCCGCGAGCTCGGCGCCGATGGCCTGTTCCTCTCCAACGGCCCGGGCGATCCGGCCGCGGTGCACTACGCCATCACGACGCTGCGAGAGCTGGCCGACGGCTCGCTCCCGATTTTCGGGATCTGCCTCGGTCACCAATTGCTCGGGTTGGCACTCGGGGGCGACACGGTAAAGCTCCCGTACGGCCATCGGGGCGGCAACCATCCGGTGCGGGATCTCGCGACAGGACAAGTACTTATCACGTCGCAGAACCACGGCTTCGCGGTACGCGGCGACACCGGGGCCGTACCAGGTGCCAAAGCGCTTCAGGTCACCCACGTTAACCTCAACGACGGCACCGTCGAAGGGGTGAAGCACCGGGAGTACGCGATTTTCGCGGTGCAATACCACCCGGAGGCTTCTCCGGGGCCACACGACGCCCAAGGGCACTTCGAACAGTTCCTCCAAGCTCTTGACACACAATAGGTAAGCCCGTATGTTGGCCCCTCGTCTTGACTGCCCTTGGGCCCTTCAAGGGGGACGGATGACGAAGGCCGACCTAGTGGAAAAGGTCACCGCACAAATCGCGCGCACTGCCGGTCCCCTGATTTCCAAGAAGGACTGCGCCCGCGTCGTCGACTCATTTCTGGACGCCGTCAAAGCGGCGCTCGCCGAGCAGCATAACATTGAGATTCGTGGGTTTGGGACGTTCAAGATCCGGCAGCGCAAGACACGGATGGCGCGCAATCCGCGCACCGGCGACCCGGTCGAAGTTGCCGCGCGTCCGGTGCCTGTGTTCAAGCCCAGCAAGGAGTTGCGCGCGATGGTCGCGGAAGCGAGCGAGCGCGTGACGCCCTGACGCATGGCGCGAGCGATTGCGCGCGGCCCGGACTAACCGTCTGGGCCGCTTTGTTTTGCACGGTGTAATGAAAACACCCCACTTCCCGGAGCGATGCACCGGTGCGGCACCTGCTCATGTTGCTCGTCCCCGTCCCGCTGTCGGCCCAACGCGCCGCACTGGTGCAATACGAAATCTCGGTGCCGGCGCCCGCGACGCGCCTGTTCCACGTGCGCGCGGAGTTCCCGGCGCACGGCCAGGACACGCTGTACCTGTCGCTGCCGGCCTGGAGCCCGGGCAACTACGAGATCCAGAATTACGCGCGCTACGTACGCCACTTCGGCGCGAAGACGCCGGCCGGTCAGGCGCTGTTCTGGGACCGCTTCGACAAAGACACGTGGCGCGTCACCACCGCCAGAGGCGAACGGGTCAGCGTGGAGTTCGACTACTTCGCGGACACGATCGATCTCTCGATGGCGCGGCTCACGGGCGACTTCGGCGAATTCCTGGGCACGAACCTGTTTCTCTACGAAGAGGGCCAGCTCGACCGTCCCGCCGAGGTGCGCTTCGCACTCCCCACGGGATGGCAGGTGACCACTGCCCTCGGCGGGTCGGGCAGCGGACCGTACGCCGCGGCGAACTATCACGAGCTCGCCGACGCGCAGACCTTCGTCGGGAAATACAGCCTCGACTCGCTGTCGGTGGATGGCAAGTGGATCCGCATCGCGGTGTGGCCGGCGGACGCCTACGCGTCCGGCGTGCAACGCAACATGCGCGCCGACCTAGAGAAGATCGCCCGGACGGAAAACGCGTTGCTCGGCGGCGCGCCCTATGATCGCTACACGGTATTCTTCAACGTCATCCGGGAGCCGGTGAACTTCGGCGGCGGGCTGGAGCATGCGGCGTCGCAGTTCGACATCATGCCGCAGGGGGCGTTCGCGGACGCCGCCGGCACTTTCGGCGACTTCATGGTCCCGTTGATGGCGCACGAGTATTTCCACCTTTTCAACGTCAAACGCATCCGACCGGCCGAGATGTGGCCCTACGACTACCACGCAGAGCAGTTCACACCGCTCTTGTGGTGGTCCGAGGGCGTGACCGACTATTACGCCGATCTCACCAACCTCCGCTCCGGGTTGTGGACCACCGAGCAGTTTCTCGGCAACGCCGCGCAAAACATGCAGCAGGTGGAATCGGCGCCCGAGCCATGGAGTGAAGAGGATGGCAGCGTCGCGACGTGGATCAACGAAGTGTTCGTGAACAGCTCGCAATTGTACTACCCGAAGGGCTCGCTCACCGGGATGCTGCTCGACGCGTCGATTCGCGATGCCAGCGACAATCGGCGCAGCCTGGACGACGTGATGCGGGCGTTGTACACCCGCTTCTACCAGAAGCAGAAGGGGTTCACGACGCAGGACCTGCTGGGTCTGCTGCGGGAGTACGGGCTTCCGGACGTCGACGCATTCTATCAGCGCTACGTGAACGGCCGGGAGCCGCTGCCCTACGAGGCGCTGCTCGCCAAAGCGGGCGTGGCGGTCGCTCGCCGAATGATCTCCAACCCGTTTCTCGGGGTCAACGCCCAGCCCGACGAGACGGCGAAGCTGGTGGTGCAGAGCGTGGTCCCGGGCAGCGCGGCGGACGTCGCCGGGCTCGAGCCCGGTGACGTGCTGCTCAAGGTGGGAGAGATCGACGCCCGCCCCGACGGCGACTGGGGCGCGCGGTACCGGGAGCGCTATCGCGGTCAGAACGGGCAGCCCCTCACGATCAGCGTCACTCGGGGCGGCAAGGCGTTGACGCTCAACACGCAGGTGCGGGAGCGAACGACGGTGTCGTTCACGCTCACGCCGGTGTCATCCCCCACACCGAAGCAGGCGAAGATCTGGCGCGGCCTCGCGACGGGTTCCACAGGGAACTGACGGCGGCTATCTTGCGAACGAACATGACGGTCACGGGGACGGGGACGGCCACGATCCGGGTGCGGTTGTTCGCGCGCTACGCGGAGCTGGTGGGGCGCACCGAGGCGGCGGTCTCGGTCGCTCTCCCGGCCACGGTGGGCGACGTAGTGCGCCGCCTGCGCGACGAGGTCCCCCAAGCGCGTGCCCTGCCGGAGCGCCCGCTGGCCGCCGTGAACCTGCGGCAGGTGAAGCTCGACGCGCGGGTGCAGGACGGAGACGAAGTCGCGTTGCTGCCTCCCATCGCCGGCGGCTGACCCAATGCGGAGTGCGGAATGCGGAATGCGGAATTGAACGAAATGAGCTACCTGACGCGCTCCACTATCTCCCTGGATGCCCTGCTCGCCGAGGTCTCGTCCGCCGCGTGCGGCGGTACCTGCGTGTTCCTCGGCACCGTGCGCGACGGGCCAGACGAGCACGGGGTGACGGCGATCGAGTACTCGGCGTACGAAGAAATGGTGGAGGCCGAGTTCGCCCGTCTTGTGGCGGACGCGGACGCCCGTTGGCCCGAGGCGCGCATCGCCGTGCGGCACCGGCTGGGCACGATTCCGTCGGGCGAGGCGAGCATCGCCATCGCGGTGGCGGCGCCGCACCGGGCGGAAGCGTTCGAGGCCTGCCGGTTCGTGATCGAAGAAGTCAAGCGTCGCATCCCCGTCTGGAAGAAGGAGCTGCGCGTGGACGGCAGCGCGACGTGGGTCGATCCCTCCGGCCGTCCGACTGCCCACCCGTCCGACCTGCATGCCTGACGCCGTCCACGACGCCTTCCAACGCCCGCTCGGGAGCCTGCGGCTCTCGGTGACGGACCGCTGCAACCTGCGGTGCCGCTACTGTATGCCGGAAGACGAGTACGTGTGGCTGCCCCGGGCCTCGATCCTCACGTTCGAGGAGCTCGACCGCGTGGTGCGGGTGTTCTCGAGGCTGGGCGTGCGCAAGGTGCGCCTGACGGGTGGCGAGCCGTTGTTGCGCCACGACCTCCCGGCGCTGGTGCGCCTGATCGCGCGGATTCCGCAGATCGAAGATCTGGCGCTGACCACGAACGGTCTGCTGCTCGCGAAGCAGGCGGCGGCGCTGCGCGCGGCGGGCCTGCAGCGCGTCACCGTGAGCCTCGACACGCTCCGCCCCGAGCGGATGCTGGCGTTCGCCAAGAGTGCGCGGCACGGCGAGGTGCTCGACGGCATCCGGGCCGCGCGCGACGCGGGCTTCGAGCACCTGAAACTCAACAGCGTGGTGATCCGCGGCTTCAACGACGACGAGCTGGCGGAGCTGCTCGAGTTCGGCCGTACCGAGGGCGCCGAGCTGCGCTTCATCGAGTACATGGACGTGGGCGGGGCCACCCACTGGTCCATGGACCAGGTCGTGTCGCAGCGCGACATGCTCGCGGCGCTGACACGGCGCTACGGCCCGATCGCTCCGATCGCCGGTAACGGGCGCGCCCCCGCCGAGCGGTTCCGCCTGCCGGACGGCACCACCTTCGGGATCATCGCCTCGGTCACCGCGCCGTTCTGCCGCACCTGCGACCGCAGCCGCGTCACGGCGGACGGAACGTGGTTCCTGTGTCTCTACGCGGGGCAGGGCGTCGATCTGCGCGCCCCGCTGCGCGGTGGCGCCTCGGACGAGGAGCTCGCCGCGCTGATCCGGACAACGTGGCAGGGTCGCACCGATCGCGGGGCCGAAGAGCGACTCGGCGTGGCCGATCGCGGCGCGCTCTACCGGATCGACTCGCTGCGCGCCGATCCCCATCGGGAGATGCACACCCGGGGCGGGTGACCTCAGCCCCTGACCCCCTCTCCACGTTGTGGAGAGGGGGAACGAGTCCATAGCTTTACTCCCCATGATCAACAAAATCACGGTCGTCGGCGCCGGCAACGTCGGCGCCACCGCCGCCCAGCGCCTGGCCGAAAAGGAGCTCGCCCGGCGCGTCGTCCTGGTGGACGTGATCGAGGGCGTGCCCCAGGGTAAGGGGCTCGACCAGTGGGAGTCGGCGCCCATCGAGGGCTTCGACACCCGGGTGCTCGGGGCCAACGACTACACGGCCGCGGCGGGAAGCGAGCTGGTGGTCGTCACGGCCGGCATCGCGCGCAAGCCGGGGATGAGCCGCGACGACCTGGTTCGCACCAACGCGGATATCGTGAAGCAGGTCTCGCTCGAGATCAAGCGACATTGCCCCGACGCGATCGTCCTGGTGGTCTCGAACCCGCTGGACGTGATGTGCTGGGTGACGAAGCAGGTCACCGGGTTCCCGCGCGAACGGGTGATCGGCATGGCGGGCGTGCTCGACACCGCGCGCTATCGGGCCTTCCTGGCCGAGGCGCTCGACGTGTCGGTCGAGGACATTCAGGCCATGGTGCTGGGCGGGCACGGCGACACCATGGTGCCGCTCGTGTCGTACACGACCGTCTCGGGAATTCCCGTCAGCCAATTGCTCGACAAGGCGACGCTCGACAGGATCGTCGAGCGCACGCGCAACGGCGGCGCCGAAATCGTGTCCTTCTTGAAGACCGGCTCGGCCTATTACGCACCCTCGGCGGCGGTCACGCAGATGGTCGCAGCGATCGCCCACGACAAGAAACGCATCCTGCCGTGCGCTGCCTGGGTGGAGGGGGAGTACGGCGTGCGGGGGGTCTACCTCGGCGTGCCGTGCAAACTGGGGCGCCGCGGGCTCGAGCAGATCCTCGAGGTGAAGCTGTCGACCGAGGAGCACGCGGCGCTCAAGAAATCCGCCGACGCCGTGAAGGAGACGATGGGGGCCGTCAGGCTCTAGGCAGCTCCTCCGTTTCCTTGTGCGGCGTGCGCCTTGCCGCGTACGGCGGCTTTCACGTAGTCCCGATTCAACCGCGCAATGAAGTCGATCGAGATCTCCTTCGGGCACGCCGCCATGCACTCGCCGTGGTTCGTGCAGGCCCCGAATCCCTCCGCATCCATCTGCGTGACCATGTTCACCACGCGGCTGGCGCGCTCGGGCTGCCCCTGAGGCAGGAGCCCGAGGTGCGACACCTTGGCGGCCACGAACAGCAGCGCCGACGCGTTGGGACACGCGGCCACGCAAGCGCCGCACCCGATGCACGCCGCCGCGTCCATCGCGAGATCGGCGTCCTGCTTCGCGACGGCGACGGAATTCGCCTCGGGTGCGCTCCCGGTGCGCACGCTGATGAACCCGCCCGCCTGGATCACCCGGTCGAATGCGCTCCGGTCCACGACCAGGTCCTTGAGCACGGGGAACGCCCGCGCCCGCCACGGCTCGATCCACAGCTCCGCGCCGTCGGGGAAGGAGCGCAGGTGAAGCTGGCACGTGGTGGTGGCCCGCTGCGGCCCGTGCGGCCGGCCGTTGATCACCATCCCGCACGCGCCGCAGATCCCCTCGCGGCAGTCGTGGTCGAAGGCAATCGGCTCTTCCCGCCGCCCGATCAGCTGCTGGTTCAGCACGTCGAGCATCTCGAGGAACGACATGTCGGCGCTCACATCGGACACGTCGTAGCGCACGAACTTGCCCAGGGCCACGGGCCCCGCCTGGCGCCACACGTGCAGCGTCACCCTCACGTGTAGCTCCGCTGCGACGGATGGACGGCCTCGAACTGGAGCGGCTCCGTGTGCAGCAGCGGCGTCTTCCCGACGCCGGTGAACTCCCACGCGGCGACATGGCCGAACCGCTCGTCGTCGCGTCGCGCCTCACCCTCCGGCGTCTGATACTCTTCCCGGAAGTGGCAGCCGCAGGACTCGTCGCGCTCCAGCGCATCGCGGCACATGAGCTCCGCGAACTCGAGGAAGTCGGACACGCGGCCCGCCTGCTCGAGCGCCTCGTTGAGATCCGCGCCCCGGCCGCCGACGTAGACGTCGTCCCAGAACTCCTCGCGCAGCACGCAGATCTTCTGGATCGCGTCCTTCAAGCCGGCGGCGTTGCGGGACATGCCGCAGCGGTCCCACATGAGGCGGCCCAGCTCGCGGTGGAACGTGTCCACGCTGCGACGCCCGTTGACCTCGAGGAGCTTGCGCGCGCGGTCGGCGACCTGGGCTCCCGTCTGGCGGACCGCCGGGTGCGTCGCGTCCAGCTTGGGCAGGTTCGCCTGCGCCAGGTAGTCGCCGATCGTGTACGGGAGGATGAAATAGCCGTCGGCGAGCCCCTGCATCAGCGCGCTCGCGCCCAGGCGGTTGGCGCCGTGGTCCGAGAAGTTCGCTTCGCCGATCACGTGGAGGCCGGGAATCGTGCTCATCAGGTTGTAGTCCACCCACAGGCCGCCCATCGTGTAGTGCGGGGCGGGGTAGATCCGCATCGGCGCCCGGTACGGGCTTTCCGCCGTGATGCGCTGGTACATCTGGAACAGGTTGCCGTAGCGGTCCGCGATCGCGGCCTCGCCTAGGCGTGCGATGGCGTCCCGAAAGTCGAGGTAGACGCCGTGCCCGCCCGGGCCGACTCCGCGACCTTCGTCGCACACTTCCTTGGCCCGCCGTGACGCGAGATCGCGCGGGACGAGGTTGCCGTAGCTCGGATACCGGCGCTCGAGGTAATAATCGCGCTCAGTTTCGGGGATGTCGCCCGGCGCTCGGGCGTCGCCCTTGCGCAGCGGCACCCAGATGCGCCCGTCGTTGCGCAGCGACTCGCTCATGAGGGTGAGCTTCGCTTGGTGGTGGCCGGTCGGCGGAATGCACGTCGGGTGGATCTGCGTGAAGCAGGGGTTGGCGAGCGCCGCGCCGCGCTTGTGCGCGCGCCAGATGGCCGTGACGTTGCACCCCTTCGCGTTGGTCGAGAGGTAATAGACGTTGGAGTAGCCGCCGGTCGCGAGCACGACCGCATCGGCCACGTGGGCCGAGATCTTTCCATCCACCAGGTTGCGGGTGATGATGCCCCGCGCCTGGCCGTCCACGACCACGACGTCGAGCATCTCGGTGCGCGGGTACATGCGCACCTGGCCGGCGCCGATCTGCCGGCACAGCGCCTGATAGGCTCCCAGCAGTAGCTGCTGCCCCGTCTGGCCGCGCGCGTAGAACGTGCGCGACACCTGCACCCCGCCGAAGGAGCGGTTCGCGAGCAGCCCGCCGTACTCCCGTGCGAACGGCACTCCCTGGGCGACGCACTGATCGATGATGCGCGCGCTGATCTCCGCCAAGCGATACACGTTCGCCTCGCGCGAGCGAAAGTCCCCGCCCTTGATCGTATCGTAGAAGAGGCGGAACACCGAATCACCGTCGTTCTGGTAGTTCTTCGCGGCGTTGATGCCACCTTGGGCGGCGATCGAGTGCGCGCGCCGGGGCGAGTCCTGGAAGCAGAAGCAGGAGACCGTGTAGCCCAGCTCGGCGAGAGAGGCGGCGGCCGAGGCGCCGGCCAGCCCCGTGCCGACGACGATGACGTGGTGCTTCCGCTTGTTCGCCGGGTTGACGAGCCGCAGCTCGGCGCGGTGCCGCTCCCACTTTTCCGCCAGCGGGCCGCCGGGCGAGTTGGACCGCAGCTCCATCGTCACCGTAACACTCCCCCGAGCACGGCCGCGGGAATGGCGATGTAGCCCGCGGTGATCGCCGCCGCGATCCCTCCCGCCACGCGGCGCCGCCAGGCGACGGTCGGCGGCCGGTTCAGCCCGAGCGTCTGGAGCGCGCTCCACAGGCCGTGATAGCAGTGCAGGCCCACTACCACCACCGCCGCGATGTAGGCGACCGAAACGGGCCAGCGCTGAAAGCTCGCCACCAGGTTGTGGTACACGTCGCCGGGCACGAAGCTCGGGTTGAGGCGGCCGAACGTGAGATCCAGCAAGTGGTAGACGACGTAGACGAAGATGATCACGCCCCCCCACCGCATCGTGCGGGCGGCGTAGGTCGTTTCCACCGGGTCGAGGCGGTGGTAGGCGACGGGACGCGCCCGCCAGCTGGCCCGCGTCACCCCCACGGCCGCCCAGATGTGGGCGAACAAGGACGCGAGCAGCACCGACCGGACGATCCACAGCACCCACCCGCGGCCGAAGAACGGCGCGCCCACCGTACGCAACCCCTCCGCGTAGGCGTTGAAGTGCTCCGGTCCCTGGAACACCTTCAGATTCCCGAGCAGGTGACCGACGACGAAGAGGAAGAGGATCCCGCCGGTCACGGCCATGACGACCTTCTTGCCGACGAGCGAGCGCGTGAGACTCGGGCGAGTAGTGCCTGCGGAGAGCGTAGCCATGAACCGTGGGATGATACCTGCTCCGCGGCTGGGCGGGCAAGCCGACGACGCTATCTTTCCGGAGTTGCTCCGATATGCCATCCACCCGGAACCAAGGGGAGTGCCGTGGCCATCGCGCAATCCATGATCGTCTCCACGACGTTCGACGTGCAGGGCCGCAGGGTTCGTGAGTACAAGGGAGTCGTGCGCGGCATCACCGTGCGCGCACCCACCATCTCGCAGGGCATCCTCGGCGGTCTCAAGAGCATCATCGGGGGGCAGATCGGCGCCTACACCGAGATGTGCGAGCAGGCGCGGCAGGCCGCCTACGACCTGATGGTCGCACACGCCCGGCAGGTCGGGGCCAACGCCGTCCTCGGCGTCAGCTTCGACGCGTCCGAAGTGGCGAGCCGCTCGTCGGCCACGGAAGTGCTCTGCTACGGCACGGCGGTGGTACTCGAGTGAGCGTCCGGTCCAACGCGACATCAGTGGCCGCGCCGGCCGAAGCGGCGCCGGCACCACGCGCTCCGGCGCCCGTCGCAGGCTCCGCGGGTCGGACCCGACCCACCGTGCTGATCGTTGGCGCCGGCTTCGGCGGGCTCCGCGCGGCGCGGGCGCTGGCGGACGCACCCGTCGACGTGGTGCTGGTGGATCGTCACAACTACCACCTGTTCCAGCCGCTCCTGTATCAGGTCGCCACCGCCGGCCTCGAGCCCGAGCAGATCGCGCGGCCCGTACGCGCGGTGCTCCGCCGCCAACGCAACCTCGAGTTCCGCATGACGGAGGTGACGGGCCTCGACGCGCGTGGGAAGCGCGTCGTCACCACCGACGGAGCGATCGCCTACGACTATCTCATCCTCGCCGTGGGCGGAGAGACGAACTATTTCGGCCTCGAGGGCGTCGTGCGGCACGGGTTCGGCTTGAAGGACATTCCCGAGGCGATCCGCATCCGCAACCACGTCCTGCACGCCTTCGAGCGGGCGATGCTCGAGCCAGACCCCGAGCGTCGCCGGGCCTGGTTGACGTTCGTCGTGGTGGGCGGCGGGCCGACGGGCGTCGAGATGGCGGGCGCGCTCTCCGAGTTGATCCGGCTGGTGCTGGTGAAGGACTACCCGCGCCTCAACGTGAAAGACGTGCGCGTGCTGCTGCTCGAGGCGACGGACCGTCTGCTCGGGCCCATGCCGGCACGCCTGCGTGAGGCCGCGGCCGAGACGCTGTGGCGCAAGAAGCACGTCGAGGTGCGCTTCGGAGCGACGGTCGCCGACTACGACGGCGCGCGAGTGAGCCTGAAGAGCGGGGAAGTGATCCCGGCGCGCACGCTCATCTGGGCGGCGGGCGTCCAGGCCGTGTCCCTCACCGCCCGGCTCGGGCTCCCGACGGTGCGGCAAGGACGGGTGGCGGTCACGCCGACGCTCGCCGTTGCGGAGCATCCCGATATCTACGTCATCGGGGACGCCGCCTACCTCGAGGTAGACGGGGCGCCCCTGCCGATGATGGCCCCGGTCGCCATCCAGATGGCCCGGACCGCGGCCGCCAACATCCGCCGCCGTCTCGCAGGACAACCGCCCGCGACGTTCGACTACCACGACCCGGGCTCGCTCGCCACCATCGGCCGTAACGCCGCCGTGGCCTACATCCGCGGCATCGCGTTCACCGGCTTCCCGGCCTGGGTGGTGTGGCTGGTGGTGCACATCATTCAGCTGATCGGGTTCCGCAACAAGCTGTTCGTACTGCTGAACTGGGCGTGGGATTATTTCTTCTACGAGCGCGCCGCCCGTCTGATCACCACGATGGACTGAGGCGCAGCACCGCTGCGACAGCGCGGTCGCCGTGCAGGGGGATCGCACCGCGGCACCTGAATTGCGGCCGCGCAGGGATGCCCGTCTCCCTCTCGGAGCAGTTCCCATGAAGCGCCTCGCCTTCCTCGTTGCCGCGGTCGCGTCGATCACGGGTTGTACCGACCCCTCCGCCATGCTGCAACGGCGCACCACTCCTCCAGCCGCGTCCGCGTCGATCGGCAACGAGGTCATCGATCTTGGCACGCTGGGTGGAAACTCCACCACTCCCCGGGCGTTCAACAACGCCGGCCAAATCGTGGGTACGAGCGTGGCCGCCGACGGGCAGGCGCACCCGTTCGTCTGGGAGGACGGGACGATGCGCGAGCTCCCTCTCCTCCCGGGCACCCGGCCGGGATTTCCGTTCCCCGAGATCGGCGGCGATGCGCAGGCGATCAGCGACTCGGGTCTGATCGCCGGGTTGAGCTACAACCAGTATGACGCGCGGATGGTGTTGTGGGACGCCAGCGGCATTCACGATCTCGCAGCGCCGACGAGCAACGGCGAGCCGATCTCTCGCTCCGCGCGCGCCATCCGCGTTACAGACGACGGGGACATCCTCGCCACGGTCGTGCTTCACAACGGTGCGCCACCGACGAGCTATCCGGTCGTGTGGCAGGGGGGCGTTTCGCAGCGCCTACCCCCGCTCCAGAGCTGGGACGATCGATATGGAGCGGCGGCCATGAATCGTCGCGGCCAAGTTGTGGGCACGGCGCAGAATGCGTACTCCTACCAGGACGATCCCTACCGCCACCCCGTGCTGTGGAACGGCGAGGCAATCCAGGACCTGGGCGTGTTCGGCCGAACCGGCGACGTCGCGTACTGCAGCCCCCACCCGTTCCCCTACTGCAGCGACGGCCGGGCCACCGACATCAATGATCGAGGCGATGTCGTCGGCACCAGCACGGATACGAACAACGTCGCCCGCCCGTTCTTATGGCACGACGGCCAGCTCCAGGATCTCGGTGTGCTCCCCGGAGAGAATACCTTCGTGGTGGGCATCAACGACCGGGGACAGGTGGCGGGCTATGGAGGTCCCTGGCCGACCCCATGGGAAGGCGGCCAGGGTTGGCTGTGGGATGGGAGCGCCACGCAGCTGCTCCCGTCTTTGGGCGGCGGTGGCACGTTCGTCACCGCCATGAACGAGCGTGGTGATATCGTGGGCTCGAGCCTCACCGCGGCAGGCGAGCGGCACGCCTTCCTGTGGAGCGACGGCGTGATGACGGACCTCGGGCTCGGGCCACAGGGCGGTGCGGCGAGCACGGCGATCGCCGTGAACGCACGTGGCGACGTGCTGGGCGTGAGCGGAACGCCGTGGTATCCAAGGAGCGCTTACCTGTCCGAGACCGAGCCGAGCCGCGGCCTCCTGTGGCCGCGCCACTGACGGGACCGCGGTGACGCCTAGCGCGGGGCCGGGCGGGGAGCTGGCGAGCGCTTAGGGGTCCGCGCGCGCGCCGTGCGCACCCGCCGCACCACACCGTCCCAGCCGCACTCGAGGCACCAGCGGCGCTCGAGCAACGGCACGAGGCGATCGACGAATCGGTTGCGGATGGCGACCATCTCGAAGTTGCAGTGCGGGCACAGCGGGCCCTGCGGCAGCAGCAAGTAGACGACTGCGGTCACGATCGCGACTCGCAACAGCACGGTCACGAGCAGCACGACTACCACCAGCATGCTCTATGATAGCGCGGGCGTCGTGGTCCGGCCATCCTAACCGCGCGACGCCTTCCGCTCCTGGACGAACGCCGCGATGCGGCGCTCCAGCTCCGCCAGCTCCACCGGCTTGACCAGCACGCGCTCCCGGGGGACCGGCGTGTTGCCCGGCTCCGCGAGCTGGGATACGTCTCCCGACAGAAACAACACCCGCGCGGCCAGCTCGGGCCGCTCCTGCTCGAGCTCCGCGTACAGCTCGATCCCACCCATGCGGGGCATCCGCAGGTCGACCAGGATCACGTCCGGGGCCTGGGCGCGCAGCCGGCCGAGCCCATCTACGCCGTCCACCGCCTCTTCCACCTCCGCTCCGCGCCGGGTCAGGAAGCGCGCCATCGGTCGTCGCACGCCCTCTTCGTCCTCGACGATCAACACCCGCACACCGGCCAACGTCGCTCCGGCCGGCCCCCGACCGCCCGGCGGCGTCCCGTCGGCGCGTCCGGCGGCCCCCGCCGGCACCACCGCTGGGGCGGGCGGCGCGGCCACCGGGGCGGGCGCCGCCGGCGCCAGCGGCAGCGAGAGGGAGAAGCGGGCCCCCCCTCCCGGAGGGGGCACCAGCACGAGATCGCCCCCGGCTTCCCGGGCGATTTGGCGTGAGATGTACAGTCCCAGTCCGGTGCCGCGGTGGCCTTTGGTGGTCGCGAACGGCCGGAACAGCCGCGGGGCGATTTCCGGCGCGACGCCTTCGCCGTTGTCCCCGACCGCCACATGTACGCTCGCGTCCGCCGCCCAGGTGTCCACACTGAGTTGACGCGGCGGCTTGACCCGGCGGAGCGCATCGATCGCGTTGGCCAGGAGATTCACGACGACCTGTTCGAGCTTGATAGCGTCGCCTTCCACCACCGGCAGGTTGGGGTCGAGTCGCCCGCCCACCGTGATCTCGTCGACGCCGAAGCGGTACGACACGAGATCGAGCGCGCCGCGCACGACATCGTTCAGATTGACGAGCGTCACCTCCCGTTCGGTGGCGCGCACGAACCGCAAGAGGCCGCCCAGCAGCTTGGCGGCGCGGCGGGCCTGGCGGAGGATCTGAGCCATCTCGCTGCGCGGCTCCTCCGTGAGGCTGGGATCGGCGAGTCGGTTCTCGGCGTGCGCGGCGATCGCCATAAGGGGGTTGTTCACCTCATGGGCGACGCCGGCGAGCAGCTCACCCGCGGCCGCAAAACGGCCCTGCTCCTCGGCGCGGTCGCGCAGCACATGGGTCATGGCGTTGAAGTGCGCGGCAAGCCGCCCCAGCTCGTCGGCGCCCCCGGTCGGCACTTGAACGGTGAGGTCTCCGTCGGCCACCTGCGCCAGCCCACCCTCGAGCTCGCGCAGCGGCCGCCACACCCGGCGCCGCATCACGGCGACGAGCGCGAGGACGAGCGCGACACCACTCACGAGCCATACCACTGTGTCACGACGCACACCGCTCGCGGCGGACCGCAACGCGCCCTGTCGCTCGATCAGGTAGGCCCGGGCGACGCGATTGCCGTCGATCCGGCGCTCCTGAGCGACCTCGACGAGTCGATCGATGGCGACCAGCCGGGCCGCGACGTCCGCGCGCTGACCGTGCTGGAGCCGGTCGACGATCTCCGCGAGGGCGCCGCCGAGACTCGACAGGGCGTCGTCGATGCGTGTGAGCTCTACCCGCAGGGTCGGCGGCATCAATGCATCCGGCGGCGTGTGGAGCGGCTCGCGCCCGGCCACGAGCAAGCGACGCGCGAGCGCCAGCGAGTCGACGCGCGGGGAGGCCGCGCGGGCGAGCGCATGCACGATGCGGACGGTCTGATGGAGCGCGCTGTCCCGCCGCATCAGCTGAGCATTCAAGCTGGTGGTGGCCTCGGTCGCGGCGCCAAGAGCGAGCGCGGGGCGACTCACGCGGAACAGGAGGTAGAGGGGCAGGGCGCCCGCGTACACCCCGGCGCTGAGGACGACCAGCAGCAGCGTCATCCTCAGACTGACCGTGCGCCCGGAGGGCGGTGGTGCCAACCGGCGTGGCGTCACGGAGCGGGTCGCGCGAGCAGCGGTACCGTAGCGGCTAAGATAATGCCCCGACTGGCGGGGCCGCGCGGGGGCGGCCACATTTGCTGATCATGATGGCCGACACCGGCGACCGGATGAGGATCGTGATCGGGTACGCGCTGTGGGCGACGCTGTGCGCGGCCGTGGCCGGTGGCGCCCTGTCGCTCGTCCACACGTGGTTCTTCAGCTATCACGCGGGCCGCGCCGGCTTCTGGAGCACCCTGCTCGAGGACTTCGCCACCACTCTGGTGATCGCGGCGGGGCAGGGCGCCGTCGCCCTGGTCGGCGGGAGCATCCTGGCGCGCCTGGGGCGAGCGCTCCATGCCACCGTACTGCTCGGCCTGCTCGTCGGCGTGTTCGATTTCGTGATGAACTTTCTGCAGATGGCGGTCCCACGAACCGAGCTCGGCTGGGTGCCGGACCTGGTCATTCTCGCGGTGGCAGTGGTCGTGATCACCGTGCTGGGGTCGCGCGCCGCGGCCCGGATGCCGCTATAGCTTCGGCAGCGTTATGCCGCGCTGCGCCTGATACTTCCCCTTCTTGTCCTTGTAGCTGACTTCACACTCGTCTCCCGCATCGGCCGTGAAGAACAGCACCTGGGCGATGCCCTCGTTCGCGTAGATGCGGGCCGGGAGCGGTGTGGTGTTCGAGATCTCGAGCGTCACGTAGCCTTCCCACTCCGGCTCGAACGGCGTGACGTTCGTGATGATGCCGCAGCGGGCGTAGGTGCTCTTGCCCACGCAGATCGTCAGCACGTTGCGGGGGATGCGGAAGTACTCCACCGAGCGCGCCAGGGCGAACGAGTTGGGCGGCACGATGCACACGCTGCCGGTGAACTCGACGAACGATTTCGGATCGAAGCTCTTGGGATCGACCACCGCCGAGAGCGCGTTGGTGAAGATCTTGAACTCGGGCGCCACCCGCATGTCGTAGCCGTAGGAGGAGACGCCGTACGAAATGACGCCGGCGCGCGCCTGGTTTTCGGCGAACGGCTCGATCATGGCGTGTTCGGTCGCCATGCGCCGAATCCAGCGGTCGGACTTGATGGACATGGGCCGCCAATATATCGGTGGCACCGACACTTACGCCACTCGATTCGGTTGACAACATTGGCGCGCGCGAATACGTTTCGGCGAGGCAAGTGAATTTTTTCACGAACTCATGAACCAGCCCTATCTCGCCTTCCTCCTGCTGCTCGGCTTCGTCGCGTTCAACGCCGTCCTGTTGATCGGGCTGTCGCACCTGCTCGCCCCCCGTAAGCCCACGGCTCTGAAGGACAGTCCGTACGAGAGCGGCATGCCGTCGCTCGGTAGCGCGCACGAGCGCTTCTCGGTGAAGTTCTACCTGGTCGCGATGCTGTTCATCATCTTCGACATCGAGACCGTGTTCCTCATTCCCTGGGCAACGATCTACCTGAATGGCGCCGGGTCCACGGGGGGCCCGAGCACCGGCTTCCTGCTGGTGGAGATGCTGCTCTTCATGCTGATTCTCGCCGTCGGCTACGTGTACGTATGGAAGCGCGGCGCGTTACAATGGAATTGAGACGTCAAGCGAAGGCGTCACGCGAGAACGTAGCACAAGGACGTCGCACGCCGTCGCCAGACGCCGTCGCGAGACGTCGTCGCGAGACGACTTCGCTGGACGAATTTCACCTATGAAGCGAGTCATCGAGACGAAAGAGACATCCGGGCAGAGCCCGAACTACCTGCTCGCCAAGGTTCAGGATCTCGTGGACTGGGCCGTGAACTCTTCGCGTGCCAACTCGCTCTGGCCCATGCCCTTCGGCACGGCCTGCTGCGCCATCGAGTTCATGGCCACAGCCGCCAGCCGGTACGATTTCGCCCGCTTCGGGATGGAGCGTCAGGCGTTCTCACCGCGCCAGGCGGACGTGTTGATCTGCGCCGGCCGGCTGCCGTTCAAGCTGGCGCCGGTGATCCGCCGCATCTACGACCAGATGCCGCAGCCCAAGTGGGTGATCTCGATGGGGGCCTGCGCCTCCACCGGCGGCATCTTCGACAACTATGCGATGGTGCAGGGGATCGATACCATCGTGCCGGTGGACGTGTACGTTCCCGGCTGCCCGCCGCGTCCGGAGGGGCTGCTGTACGGGGTGCTCCTCCTCCACAAGAAGATCAAGGGTGAATCGCTGTTCGATCGCGTCCCGCGCCGCGAGGAGCAGCCGCTCGACGACCGCGGCTTGCGACTCCCCCCCGGCGAGATCGACGAGATCTCGGAGCCGTTCGGGAACTCCGTCCACCAGTTCCGCTCGGCGTGAACCCTTCCGTCGACGCGCTGCGGGCGACGTTCGGCACCGCGATCGGCCGCGCGCTCGAGTCGTGCGGCGACACGATCGTCTACGTCGGGCGCGATGCGCTGCGCGACGTGATGGCCTGGCTGCGCGACACGCCCGAGCACACCTACGATTATTTGGTGGACGTCACCGCCGTCGAGTATCGCGACCGGGAGCGACCGCTCGAGGTGGTGTACGGCCTGCGCTCACTGGCGCGCCGCGCCGACCTCCGCGTCAAGGTGGAGCTCGAGCCGCAGGGTGACCTCACGGTCGACTCGGTGGTCCCGTTGTGGCGCGGCGCCGACTGGCTCGAGCGGGAGGTGTACGACATGTTCGGCATCACCTTCCGGGGGCACCCCGACCTGCGCCGCATCCTCATGTGGGAGACCTACGCCGAGGGCTTCCCGCTGCGCAAAGACTTCCCGCTGCGCGGCCGGTTCAGCCGCGCCGAGCAGGTCCGCCAGGCGTTGGCCGCCCACCCCGAGGCGCACTACTCGATGGAAGAGCTGTCGATCGCCGAAGCGTACGAGGAGCTCCCCGCGGACATGAAGGAGCGGCTGCGCCGCGGCGAGCGCGGCACGGTCCCCGAGCCGGAATGAGCAAACGCACGGTCGAGCTCGAGCTCGCGACGCCCGGGCTGGATGCCCGCGGTGAGCCGCTGCGGGTGCCGCTCGGCGTGGCCGAGCCCAACCTCGACGCCGAGCACATGCTCATCAATATCGGGCCGCAGCATCCCGCCACACATGGGGTGCTGCGGCTCGTGGTCGAGCTGGACGGCGAGACCGTGGTCCAGGTGATCCCGCACCTGGGGTATCTCCACTCCGGCTTCGAAAAGCTGGGCGAGTATCGGCACTACAACCAGATCATCCCCCTCACCGACCGCACGGACTACCTGTCCCCCATGGCCAACAACGTCGGCTTCGCGCTGGCGGCGGAGAAGCTCATGGGGATCACGATCACGCCACGTTGTACCGTGTTGCGCGTGATCGCGTGCGAGATGAGCCGGATCATCTCCCACATGGTGTGGCTCGGCACGACGTCGATCGACCTGGGGGCGTTCACGCCGTTCCTGTGGGCATTCCAGGAGCGCGAGCGGATCTACAATCTCCAGGAGATGTGGACGGGCGCCCGGCTCACCACCAGCGTGACACGCGTCGGCGGCCTGATGGCGGACGTGCCCGACGACTTCGTCGCGGGGCTGCGCCACTTCACCCGGACGTTCCCCAAGACGCTGAGCGAGATCGACCGCGTCCTGACGCGCAACGCCGTGTGGGTCGGTCGCACCCAGGGCGTCGGCGTGCTCACGGCGGGCGAGGCGATCAACCACTCGCTCTCCGGCCCGATGCTGCGCGCGAGCGGCGTAGCCTACGACGTGCGCAAGGACAAGCCCTATCTGGACTACGAGACCTATGATTTCGACGTCGTGGTGGGCGAGCACG
The DNA here is from genome assembly GCA_003222055.1 of Gemmatimonadota bacterium. GTDB lineage: Bacteria > Gemmatimonadota > Gemmatimonadetes > Gemmatimonadales > GWC2-71-9 > AG41. The sequence goes on along the minus strand of QHUT01000053.1, from coordinate 97,172 downwards.
GCGACGTGTACGACCGCTACCTCGTGCGTCTCGAGGAATGCTCCCAGTCGAACCGCATCCTTCAACAGGCGCTCGATCGGCTGCCCGACGGCCCGGTCAACATCGCCGACCCGCGCGTGATCCTCCCCCCCAAATCGCGGGCGATGAACGACATGGAGGCGATGATCTACCACTTCAAGCAGGTCATGGAGGGCGTGAAGGCGCCCGTGGGCGAGGCCTACGTGGGGATCGAGAACCCCAAGGGCGAGCTCGGCACCTACCTGGTGTCGGACGGCACGGCGAAACCGGTGCGCTGGCGCATTCGGCCCCCCTCGTTCATCAACCTCTCGGCCCTGCCGCGGATGGCGGCGGGGCACCTGTTGAGCGACTTGATCGCGATCAACGCCTCGGTGGACATCGTCATGGGCGAGGTGGATCGATGAGTGTCGGCGCGCATCCGTCTCAGCCAGCGGGCACGGAGGAGTACCAGCCCGTCTTCACCGAACAGATGCTCGAGCAGCTCAACGAAATCCTGGCGCGCTACCCCACCAGGCAGGCGGCGCTCTTGCCGGCGCTGTGGCTGGTGCAGCGGGCGCGCGGCTGGATCTCGGACCGCAACATGGCGGAAGTCGCCGAAGTGCTGGGGCTGACGCCCGCCTACGTCAAGGGCGTGGTCACGTTCTACACCATGTACCACCAGCATCCTGTCGGGAGGCACTTCGTCCAGGTGTGCACCACGTCGCCTTGCAACATCTGCGGTGCCGAGGCGGTGGTGCAGGCGCTGCTCGAGGCGACCGGAGCCAAGGAGCTCGGCGCCACGAGCCCGGACGGCAAGTGGACCGTGATCGAGGTGGAGTGCCTCGGCGCCTGCGGGTTCGCGACGCCCGTGCTGGTGGACGACGACTTCATTGAGTCCGTCACGCCGGACAGGGTTCCGGAGCTCGTGAGGAAGTACAAGTGAACGACGATTGCGGATTGCGGATTGCGGATTGCGGACTTGACCGCGCGCTCGTCGAGCCCGAAGGCCGGCGTGGAGCATCGGACCCGGCCGTGCCAATCCGCAATCCGCAATCCGCAATCCGCAATGAGGTTTCGTGATGGGCTTCCCCCACAAACCGCATCCCAAAGAGACCGTGCTCCTCTCCCGCTACTTCGGCGAGGCGGATGCGCGCAACTACAAGGGGTGGGTGAAGCGCGGGGGGTACGCCGCGCTCGAGCAGGCGCGCGCGATGGAGCCCGCGCGGGTCGTCGACATCGTGAAGGACTCGGGGCTGCGCGGGCGCGGGGGCGCCGGCTTCCCCACGGGGCTCAAGTGGTCGTTCATGCCCAAGGAGAAGAAGAAACCGCACTACCTGTGCGTGAACGCGGACGAATCCGAGCCGGGGACGTTCAAGGACCGCGAAATCATGCGGTGGACGCCGCACGCCCTGCTCGAGGGCACGGCCATCGCCGCGCACGCGATCCAGGCCGAGGTGGCCTACATCTACATCCGCGGCGAGTTCACCGAGCCGCTGGCGATCATGGACAAGGCCCTCACCGATGCCCGGTCCGCCGGCGTATTCGGCAAGCTCAAGATCCATCTGCACCGCGGCGCGGGTGCCTACATCTGCGGCGAAGAGACGGCGCTCATGAGCTCGATCGAGGGGAAGCGCGGCAACCCCCGGATCAAGCCGCCGTTTCCCGCGGCCGCCGGCGTGTTCGGCATGCCCACCACGATCAACAACGTCGAGACCCTCGCCGCCGTGCCGCACATCCTCACCAAGGGCGCCGTCTGGTACAAGGGTCTGTCGCTCTCGTCGCCCAAGAGCACCGGCACGAAGCTCTTCTCGGTGTGCGGCCACGTGCAGCAGCCGGGAAACTACGAGGTGACGTTGGGATTTCCGCTGAAGGACCTGGTGTACGAGCTGTGCGGCGGCATGCGTCCCGGCCGGACGCTCAAGGCGTGCATCCCCGGGGGCTCGTCGGTGCCGATTCTCGACCGGGCGGAGACCGAGAGCTGCCTCCTCGACTACGAAGGCGTCGTCGAGCGGGGCTCGATGCTCGGCTCGGGAGGCGTCATCGTGTTCGATGACTCGACGGACATGGTGTACCAGATCATGCGGCTGGCCCGCTTCTACGCCCACGAGTCGTGCGCGCAATGCACCCAGTGCCGCGAGGGCACGGCGTGGACCACCAAGATCCTCGAGCGCATCCTGGCCGGGCAGGGCAAGACGGCCGACCTGGACCTGCTGCTCGACCTCTCGGAGAACATGACGGGCAAGACGATCTGCGTGCTGTCGGACTCGTGCGCCGCGCCCGTCGTCTCGGGGATCAAGAAGTTCAGAAGCGAGTTCGAGGATTACATCGCAGGGCGACGCAAGCCGGTGATGGTGGCATGACGACGGGGACGGGGGACGAGAGAAGAGGGAAGGGTAATGCCTGAAGAGCTCGTCAATCTGACAATCGACGGCGTCCCGGTCAGCGTCTCGAAGGGCATGCTCGTCATCGAGGCCGCGAAGCAGGCGGGGGTACTGGTCCCACACTACTGCTACCACCCCGGTCTGCCGGTGGCGGGCGTGTGCCGCATGTGTCTGGTCGAGATCGAGAAGCAGCCCAAGCTGGCCATCTCGTGTGCCACCCAGGTCGCCGAAGGGATGGTGGTGAAAACGCAGTCCGCCGCGGCCAAGAGCGCCCGCACCGGCGTGCTCGAGTTCCTGCTCATCAACCATCCGCTCGATTGCCCGATTTGCGATCAGGCCGGCGAGTGCGAGCTGCAGGACTTCACCTTCCAGGAGGGCCGCGCGGGGACACGGTACAGCCCCGATTATCCCAAGCGCTTCAACCCGGTCGAAGACTTCGGCCCCGACGTGTTGTACGTGCCCAACCGGTGCATTCTGTGCACGCGCTGCGTGCGGTTCATGGAGGATGTCGCCCGGGAGCCCGTGCTGAACGTGTCGGAGCGCGGGGATCGGGCCTACATCGGCGTGCACCCGGAGACCCGGCTCGACCACCCGTGGGCAGGGAACGTGGTCGATCTGTGCCCGGTGGGCTCGCTCCTGTCCAAGGACTTCCTGCACAAGGCGCGCGCCTGGGAGCTCGACAAGACCGCCTCCCTCTGTACCGGTTGCTCGCAGGGATGCAACGTCACACTCGACACGCGCGAGAACGTCGTCGTGCGCGTGCGCCCGCGACCGAACCTCGAGGTGAACCGCTACTTCATCTGCGACCACGGCCGCATGAACTACCGCTGGATGAACCGCGGCGACCGGATCGAGGCCCCGCTCGTCAAGCGCGGTGGCGAGCTGCACGCCACGGACTGGCAGGACGCGTTGGAGCGCGTGACGACCACGCTGCGGGGGGCGGGCCCGCGGGTCGTGTCGCTGGTGTCTCCGCGGGCGTCCACGGAGGCGCTGTTTTTCGCGCGCGAGCTGTTCCGGGGCCTCGACTGGACGGGGGCGTTCCAGGTGGTGATGGGCGAGGAGGCGCCGCTCGCGGGCGTGCCGGACCTCGCGCTGCGCGCCGAGCGGGCGCCCAACGGGCGGGGCGCCGAGCTGCTCGGCTACGGTCGTGAGTACGCGGCCGCGCTGGCGGCGGCCCAATCGGCCGCCGTCGTGCTGGTGCTCGACGAGCCAGACATTCCGGTGCGCGCAGGCACGCTCATCTATGTGGGAACGGTGCTCCCCGAGCGCGCACGTGACGCCGAAGTCGTGCTGCCGATTGCGAACGTCGCTGAGGAGGACGGGAGCTTCGTGAACCGGGACGGCCGGGTGCAACGCTACGCGCAGGCCAAGCCGGCGCCGGGCATGGCGCGGCCCGCCTGGTGGGTGTTCTCCGAACTGGGGGCGGCGCTGGGCCACGGCGAGCCTGTCGGCAGCGCGGCCGAGGCGTTCGAGCGCGTGGCGCAGGCGATCGACGCCCTCCGCGGCCTGTCCTACGAGCAGCTGGGGTTCGTCGGGAAGCCCGCGGCCGTACCGGTCGCGGTATGAGCGTCTTCCTGGTCGCGTCCGCCATCAAGATCATCGTGGTGTTCACGGTGATCATGGTGGGCGTGGCGCTGCTCACGCTCGCCGAGCGGCGCATCTGCGCCTGGATGCAGGACCGCCTCGGCCCGAACCGGGTGGGCCCCCAGGGGTTGCTCCAGCCCGCCGCCGACGGCCTGAAGAACCTCGTGAAGGAGGAAACGCTTCCCGCGCAGGCGGACCGGGTGCTCTTCATGCTCGCCCCGACCATGTCGTTCGTCCCGGCGCTCCTCACGTTCGCGGTGATCCCGTTCGCCACGCCGCTCCCCACCCGGTGGGGCGACGTGGACATGGTCGTGGCCGACCTGCCCGTCGGATTCCTGTACATCCTCGCCTTCGGGTCGCTCGGCGTGTACGGCATCGTGCTGGCAGGCTGGTCGTCGAACAACAAGTATTCGCTGCTGGGCGGCTTGCGGGCGACCGCGCAGATGATCTCCTACGAGATCGCGATGGGCCTGAGCACCGTGGCCGTGCTGCTCATCGCCGGCAACGTGACGCTCACGGACGTGATCGCGAAACAATCCCAGTCGCTGTTCACCTGGAACGTGTTCCCACTCTCGCTCGCGTACTTCATTTTCCTCGTGGCGGCCTTCGCCGAGACCAACCGGCTGCCGTTCGACCTGCCGGAGGCAGAGGGCGAGCTGATCGCCGGCTATCACACCGAGTACAGCGCCATGAAGTTCTCGATGTTCTACATCGCCGAGTACTCGAACATGGTGACCGCGTCGGCCCTGATGACCACGCTGTTTTTCGGCGGCTGGGATATCCCGTTCACGACGTGGGACAACACCCCACCGTGGACGATACTCAAGACCCTCGCCACGCTCACGATGTTTTCGGCGAAGGTGGTTCTCTTCTTGTTCCTCTACATCTGGGTGCGCTGGACCTTGCCGCGCTTCCGGTACGATCAGCTGATGGCGCTGGGGTGGAAGGTGATGCTGCCGTTGGCGCTCACCTACGTGACGGTGATCGCGACCGCCATCTGGTTCCTGCACGACGGCCTCGGCTGGACGTACGACACGCGCTTCGCCCTGGCGCTGTTCGCGCTGAACCTGGTGCTCGCGGTGCCGCTGTTCTTCGTGCTCGACCGTGGCCGCATCGTCGCGGGCTCCGTGGTGGAGGCCTGATGGCGATCGGCGTCAAGGTGATGAAGCGGCCGGGCACGAAGGTGTCCTACGTCCGGGCGACCCTCCAGGGCATGGCCCTCACCCTGCAGCATCTGTTCCGGCCCAAGGTGACGATGCAGTATCCCGAGGAGAAGAGCAGCCAGGACTGGACGCTGTCCCCCCGGTGGCGCGGCACGCACCGCATGCTCACCGACGAGCAGGGACGCGCCAAGTGCGTCGCCTGCGGGCTGTGCCCCCAAATCTGTCCCGCGAACTGCATCAAGCTCGTGCCCGGAGAAGACGAGGCGGGCAACCGCTACCCGCTCATTTACGAGATCGACGAATTCCGCTGCGTGTTCTGCGGGTATTGCCAGGAAGTCTGCCCCGAAGAGGCGATCCACGTGGGCGTCCACTACGAGAACTCGGAGTTTTCGCGCGACCGGTTCGTGTACGACCTCGAGCGGCTGTGCGCCCAGACGCACCCCGTCTCGACGTTGTGGGACCCCTCGGACCCCAAGGGCGAGTAGCATGGACGGTACGCGGATCCTGTTCGGCGGCTTCGCGGTGCTCGCGATCGCAAGCGCGGGGCTCTGCATCACGCGTCGCAATCCCGTCGCCAGCGCGCTGTGGCTGGTCGCCACGCTGTTCTCGCTCGCCGCCCTGTTCGTGCTGCTCGATGCCCAGTTCATCGCCGTGCTGCAGGTGCTGGTGTACGCCGGCGCGATCATGGTGCTCTTCCTGTTCGTGATCATGCTCCTCAACCTGGGCCGCGCCGGGCCGACGGATCTGAAGGGTCCGCTCGGGCTGGGCGTGGGCGTCCTGCTGGCCGGCCTGCTCCTCGTGCAACTGCTGGTGCTGCGTCAGGCGGGCCCCGCCGCGGGCGGCCCCGCACGCGCGACAACGGAGCAGGGGATGATCCCGACGGTCGCGCGGCCGCTGTTCACCGCGTACCTCGTCCCGTTCGAGATCACCAGCCTGCTCCTCCTGGCGGCGATCGTCGGCGCGGTCGTGCTCGCCAAGCGGAAGCTCTGATGCTGCTCGGACCCGCCCTCGCCGTCTCGGCAGCGCTGTTCGCGTTGGGCGTGCTGGGCGTGCTACTGCGCCGCAACGCGATCGTCATCTTCATGTGCGTCGAGTTGATGCTGAACGCCGCCAACCTGGCATTCGTCGCCTTCGCGCAGCAGCTCGGCGTCGCCGGTCAGATTTTCGTCTTCTTCGTCATGGCCGTCGCGGCGGCCGAAGCCGCCGTCGGACTGGCGATCATCCTCGCCGTGTACCGGCACCGCCACACGGTCGATCTGCAGCACATCAACCTGCTCAAGGGCTGATGCCCCTCCCCCTGCTCCCCCCGCTGACGTTGCTCTGGGTCGTGCCCGCGCTCCCGCTCGCGGGCTCGGTGGTGAACGGCGCGCTGGCGCTCGCCGCACCGCGCGCGAAGCGCGCGGTCTCGCTCGTGGGCGTCGGCGTGCTGGTGCTGGCGTTCGCGGCCGCCGCGCTCGCCGTGGTCGCGCTGGCGCAGCTCCACCCGTCGGCCCCGCTGGTGGTCCGCTATTGGGAGTGGCTCCCGGTGGGCGACCTGCAGGTCGCCTTCGCGCTGCAGCTCGATCAGCTGTCGGCGGTGATGATTCTCGTCGTCACCGGCGTCGGAGCCCTCATCCACGTCTTCAGCGTCGGCTACATGCGTGGGGATCCCGGCTACGCGCGCTACTTCGCGTACCTGAACCTGTTCGTGTTCTTCATGCTGACGCTGGTGCTGGGCGCGAGCTTCCCCGTGATGTTCGTGGGCTGGGAAGGCGTGGGCCTCTGCTCCTACCTGTTGATCGGGTTCTGGTTCACGGAGAAAATCAACGCCGACGCCGGCAAGAAGGCCTTTGTCGTCAACCGAATCGGGGACTTCGGGTTCCTGGTCGCCATGTTGCTGATCTTCCGGCACACCGGCTCGCTCGACTTCGGCGCGGTATTCCCGAAGGCCTCCGCGGCCTTCCCGGCCGGAGGACCCGTGGTCACGGCCATCACCCTGTTTCTGTTCCTGGGCTGTACCGGGAAGTCGGCGCAGATCCCCCTGTACACCTGGCTGCCGGACGCGATGCAGGGTCCGACCCCCGTCTCGGCGCTGATCCACGCCGCCACGATGGTGACCGCGGGCGTCTATCTGGTGGCGCGCTGCGGCCCGCTGTTCGCGCTCTCGCCCGTGGGAAGCGCCACGGTCGCCGGAGTCGGCGCACTCACGGCTCTGTTCGCCGCGACCATCGCCCTCAAGCAGTGGGACATCAAGCGCGTGCTGGCGTATTCGACCGTCTCCCAGCTGGGATACATGTTCCTCGGCGTCGGCACCGGGGCGTACGCCGCCGGCATTTTCCACCTCACGACCCACGCGTTCTTCAAGGCCCTGCTGTTCCTCGGCTCGGGGAGCGTCATCCACGCGATGCACCGCGCGTACCATGCGACCCACGCTCACGAGGACGCGCAGGACATGCGCAACATGGGTGGGCTCGCCCGCTACATGCCGTGGACCGCCGCCCTCATGTGGATCGCGACCCTGGCCATCGCCGGCATCCCGCCCCTGGCCGGGTTCTTTTCGAAGGACGAGATCCTGGGTGCGGCCTTCGCCCGCGGCGCGGTCCGGCCCGCGTGGTACGTGTTCTGGGGGATGGGCCTCGCCGCGGCCCTGCTGACGGCTTTCTACATGACGCGGCTCATGCTCTACACGTTCCACGGCCCGAACCGCACGGGCGATCGCGAGCGGGAGCAGCTGCACGAGGCGCCCCCGGTGATGACCGGGCCGCTCGTCGCGCTCGGCGTGCTCACCGTGCTGGGCGGCGCGCTCAACATCCCGCCGCTGTTCGGCGGCGGCGCCCGGCTGGAACACTGGCTCGCGCCGGTGACCGATGTCGCGCTCACGCCGGCGCCAGACGCCTCGCCCGCCACCGCGTGGGCGCTGGTGGCGTCCGCGGTGCTCGTGGCCGCGCTCGGGATGGTCGGCGCCTTCCAGCTCCTCAGGCCGGAGGCGCTGGTCCCGGCGCGGCTGGCACCCCCGGCGCGGGGGTTGGGTCGTCTCCTCTGGAAGAAGTGGTACGTGGACGAGCTGTACGACGCGATCGTCGTGCGACCCGTCTTGTGGCTGTCGCGCGAGGTGCTGTGGAAGATCGTGGACAAGCGGCTGGTGGACGGACTGCTCGTGAACGGGACGGCGGCCGCATCGCGTGCCCTGGGGTGGGTGGGGAGCCGGCTGCAGACCGGGGAAGTCGGCGTGTACGTCGTCCTGTTCGTGGTCGGCGTGCTCGCCGTGGTGGGCGCAGTGGTGCGCTAGCCCATGTACTCGCAAGCGGTGCTCACCGCGCTCCTCGGCTGGCCCGTCGTCGCCGCCGCGGGCGTGCTGCTCGTGCCCGAGCGCTGGGCGAAACACGTGGCCCTGGCCGCGAGTCTCGTGGAGTTCGTCATCTCGGTTCCGCTGTGGTGGACCTTCCAGCCGGCCGCGGGCATGCAGTTCGTGCTGGACCTGCCGTGGATTCCCGCCTGGGGCATCCGGTACACGGTCGGCGTGGACGGCATCTCGCTGTTCATGGTGCTGCTCACGACGTTCCTGGTCCCACTGTCGGTGCTGGGCAGCTACGCCTACATCACCACGCGGCAGCGCGGGTTCTACGCGCTGATGCTGGTGCTCACGTCGGGGATGATCGGCGTGTTCGTGTCGCTCGATCTGTTCCTGTTCTACGTGATGTGGGAGGTGATGCTCATCCCGATGTACTTCATCATCGGCGTGTGGGGCGGGGAGCGTCGCCTGTACGCCGCCATCAAGTTCTTCATCTATACGTTTTTCGGATCGCTGTTGATGCTGGTCGCGATCCTGGTGCTCGTCTTGCGCGTCGGCCAGCAGACGGGCCTCTATTCCTTCTCGTACGCGTACCTGACCGCCCACCTGGGCGGCCTCGGGCCCGCGGCCTTCTGGCTGTTCGGTGCCTTCTTCCTGGCGTTCGCCATCAAGGTGCCGATGTTCCCGTTCCACACCTGGCTCCCGGACGCGCACGTGGAAGCCCCCACCGCCGGCTCGGTGATCCTCGCGGGGGTGCTGCTCAAGATGGGGACCTACGGGTTCCTCAGGTTTGCGCTGCCGCTGTTCCCCAGCGTGGCCCTGCACCCCGCGATCCAGGCGGGGATCGTGACGCTCGCCCTGATCGGGATCGTGTACGGCGGCCTGGTGGCGATGGTCCAACCCGACTTCAAGAAGCTCATCGCCTACTCATCGGTGGCGCACCTCGGCTTCGTGATGCTGGGGATCTGGGCCCTCACGCTCCAGAGCGTCCAGGGCGCCCTGCTCGTGATGATCAACCACGGCATCTCCACGGGAGCGCTGTTCTTCCTCGCTGGGATGCTGTATGAGCGGCGCCACTCCCGCCTGATCGACGCGTTCGGCGGCATCGCGAAGGTCGTGCCGCTGCTCGCGGCAGCCCTCACGATCGTGTCGCTCTCTTCGATCGGCCTCCCGGGCACCAACGGGTTCGTCGGCGAGTTCCTGGTGCTGCTGGGCGCGTTCCCGACCTATCCGCGCGCGGCCATCGTCGCGGCGACGGGCGTGATCGTGGCGGCGATGTACCTGCTGCCGGCCCTGCAGCGCGTCATCTACAACCCGCTGGACAAGCCCGAGAACGAGCAGCTCCGCGACCTGTCGCCGCGCGAGATCGCCGTGCTGGTGCCGCTGCTCGCGTGCATCGTGTGGATCGGCGTGTACCCCGCGCCGATCCTGCGCCGGATGGAGCCCGCCGCAAAGAACCTCGTCCAATCGGTCCGGCTCGACGCCGCGACGTTCACGGCGACGCGATGAATCTCGACTTGACGAGCACCGGCGACCTGGCGCGCGCCCTCTTGCCCGAGCTGACGCTGACCGCGGCGGGCATGCTCGTCCTGCTCGTGACGGCCTGGCGCCACACGAGCGGCCGGGACCTGCGGATTGCCGGCTGGGTGACCCTGACCGGCCTCGTGGCCGGCGGGGTGGCGGTGTGGTGGCTGTGGTGGCACACCGCGCGGGCGGCGGGCCCGCCGTCCATGATCGCGGTAGACGACTTCCGTTTCGTCACGGACGGGCTGTTTCTCGCCGCCGCGGGGCTCACCGTGCTCGTCTCGTTCGACTACCTGGAGCGCGAAGGGCTGCTCGTGCCCGAGTATTACGTCCTGCTCCTGTTTGCGACCCTCGGGATGATGCTCATGGCGGGGGGGGAGGACTTGATGGTGGTTTTCCTCGGCCTCGAGCTGATGTCGGTGTCGGTGTACGTGCTCGCGGGGATCGATCGCCGGAGCGGCGCCGCCGCCGAGGCGGCGCTCAAGTACTTTCTGCTCGGGGCATTCGCATCCGGGTTCCTGCTGTATGGCATCGCTCTCGTGTATGGCGCCACCGCGACCACCAACTTGACGCAGATCGCCGCCCAGGTGCGCTCGCTGTCCCTCGTGCAGAGCCCGATGCTCCTCATCGGTCTGGGACTGGTGCTCGTGGGGTTCGGCTTCAAGGTGGCGGCGGTGCCGTTCCACATGTGGGCGCCCGACGTATACGACGGCTCACCCACGCCCGTGACGGGTTACATGGCCACTGCAGTGAAAGCCGCCGCGTTCGCCGCGCTGTTCCGCGTGCTGGTCGAGGCGTTCGGCGGCGTGACCGCGTGGAAGCCGATCGTGTGGTGGCTCGCGGTCGCGACGATGGTCGTGGGCAACTTCATCGCGCTGGCCCAGCATACGGTGAAGCGCATGCTCGCGTACTCGTCCGTCGCCCATGCCGGGTACCTGCTGGTGGCGGTCGCTGCCGCCAGCTGGGCGGGGTCGGCGGCGCTGCTGGCCTATCTCTTCGCCTACACGCTCGTCACCCTCGCGGCGTTCGCGTTGCTCGCCGCCCAGGGGCGGGAAGGCGAGCGGGACGTCCGGATCGACGACCTCGCTGGCCTGGGCCAGCGCCGGCCGTGGCTCGCCCTGGCGCTCGCGGTCTGTATGCTGTCCCTGCTGGGATTTCCGGGGACCGCCGGTTTCATCGGCAAGTGGTACATCCTGGTCGCGGCGACGATGGCGCACGAGAACGTGCTCGCCGCGATCCTGGTGCTTACGAGTGTCGTATCCGCGGGCTACTATCTGCCGGTGATCATGGCGATGTACATGAAGCCCCAGCCGTTCGACCAGGCCCATGCCGGGGTGCGGCTCGGCCGCCCGGCCGCCGTCGTCGTGGCGGCGTGCGTCGTCGGGTTGCTCGTGCTCGGCGTTCGCCCGAACCCGCTGCTCGACCTGGCGAGATCCAGCGCGATCGTGCCACCGGCCCGCGCGGCGACGCCCGCCACGGGCCGCTGAGGCGCCGGGGTCCAGTGCAGCTCCCGGCCTCGATCTTCCGCGAGTACGACATCCGCGGCATCGTGGGCGACCAGCTGCGTCCCGAAGTCGCGCGCGCCATCGGACAGGCGGTCGCGACGCTCGGCTGGGAGCGTTTCGGTCGCGCCCCCCGCCTCGCGGTGGGACGCGACAACCGGCCCTCCGGCGCCGCCCTGGCCCACGGCGTGCTATCCGGGATCGAGGCCGTGGGCGGCCTCGCGCTGGACGTCGGCGAGCTGCCGACGCCCGCGCTGTACTTCGCCACCCACGTCCTGAACGTCGACGGCGGCGTCCAGGTCACCGGGTCGCACAACCCGCCCGAGTTCAACGGCTTCAAGCTCGTGCTCGGCGCCGAGTCGGTCGCCGGCGCGGCCATCCAGGGTCTGCGGCGCCTGATCGAAGACGATCGCACACCCGGCCGCGCCGGCGGCTCGCGCGGCGTCGACGACTCCGTGTTGGCGCGCTATCGCGCCGCGATCGTGCAACGCAACGGGCCACTCCCCCGGCGGGTCAAGGTCGTCGTGGATTGCGGCAACGGCGTGGCGAGCCTCGTGGCCGTGGAGACCCTCCGGGAGCTCGGTGCGGACGTCGTGCCGTTATTCTGCACCTCGGATGGGACGTTCCCAAACCATCACCCCGACCCCACGGTGCTCGAGAACCTCCACGACCTGCAGGCGGCGGTGCGACGCGAAGGGGCGGAGCTGGGCATCGCGTTCGACGGCGACGGCGACCGCATCGGCGCCGTGGACGAGCAGGGGAGGGCGGTGCTCGGCGACCAGCTGCTGGTGCTGCTCGGCCGCGATCTGGCGCGCCGCATGGGCCCCGGCCACCCCGTGATCTTCGACGTGAAGTGCTCCGAGGTGCTGCCGCGCGAGCTCGCCCGCGTCGGTCTCCAGCCCACCATGTGGAAGACGGGTCATTCCCTCATCAAACAGAAGATGAAGGAGACACACGCTCCCCTCGCCGGGGAGATGAGCGGCCACATGTTCTTCGGGGGAGACTGGTACGGCTTCGACGACGCACTCTTCGCCGCGGCGCGCCTGCTCCGCTACCTGGCGGAGCAGGGCGGACCGCTGTCGCGGCACTTCGCGGACCTCCCCGCGACCGTCTCCACCCCGGAGCTGCGGGTGGACTGCCCCGACGAGCGTAAGTTCGCCGTCGTCGAGCGAGCCGCGCGCCACTTCGCCGCCAAGTATCCCGTCGCCACGCTGGACGGAGTCCGCATCACCTTTGACGAGGGGTGGGGGCTGTTACGCGCGTCCAACACGCAGCCGGTGCTCGTGCTCCGCTTCGAAGCGGCGAGCGCCGCGGCGCTCGCCGCCTACCGGGCGGAGGTCGAAGGCTGGCTTGCCGCCCAGAGCGATCGCGCGTGAGGCAAGCCGCCCGTCGCTGGGCGTTGCTCGTCGCCGTCGGATTGCTGGTGGTGATACTCGTGGGAGGGCGCTGGGCCGCGTTCGAAACGGCGGAGCGGGTGTGGGCCACCAGTCTCCCGGGCGGCGGCGCCTATCTCAAGGCCCGGGACGTCGCGCGCCTGGTGTCCGGGCTGCTGCTACTCGCGACCGTCGCGTGGGGCACGAGCAACCTGCTGTTCGTGTACCGGTCGATCGGCTCGATGCAGCTGTCCCGTCGGCTCGGCGATCTCGAGATCGTTCAGGTCGTGCCGCAACCGGCCCTGCTCGCGGGCACCGTCGCGAGCGGCCTGGTGTTCGGCTTCCTCCTCGCGCTGGGGACGCGCGACTGGTGGATGAGCGCCGTGATCGCGGCGCACGGCGTCCGCTTCGGCGTCAGCGATCCAGTGCTGCACCGCGACGTGGGTTACTACCTCGGGACACTGCCCTGGAGCGAACGGCTGCGAGGTCTCGCGCTCGCGGCCGTGAGCTCGGCCACCGTCGTCGTCGGGCTGCTGTACGCCGGGATCGGATCGCTGCGGTTCCGGCGGTGGCTGCCGTCCGCCAACGCGCACGCGCGGGCGCACCTCGGCGTGTTGCTCGCGCTGCTCGCCGTGACGCTCACGTGGGGCGCCGTGCTCGATCCCGCCCAGACGGTGGCCGGACTGCATGGCGACCTCACGGGCGGCGCGCGCGATGCCCGGCTCACGGCAGCCCCGGTCGTTGTCGCGCTTGGGGCGGCGGCGACCGCGGCGAGCGTGGTGTGGGGAGTGCGCGAGAGGCCCGCGCTGCTGCTCGGCGCATGGGGAGCCTTGCTGGCGGCGTCGTTGCTCGGATTCGTCCTGATTCCGAGCTCGCTGTCCGGACGCGGCGGCCGCGGGGCCGCGGGGCCGCTTGCCGACACGGCGCGCGCGGCGGCCGCGCGCGAGCTGGAGGAGCTCGCGTTCGGTGTGACGGCGCCGGCGGAGCGCCCTCCTCCCGGCTTCCCGAGCCCCGATGCGGCGGTCACCGCGATGCCGGCGTGGAACGCCTCGCGCGTCATGGCGGCGGCGTGGCAGCACCGCGAGCTGCTCGGGCCAGGCGACAAGCCCGCCGCCGCGGCCCTGTCCGCGCACTCCCTGGCGGGTGGGCGCGCCACGTGGGTCGTCGCGCCTGCTCCCGACCTGGAGGCCATCGCGCGCACCCAGCCTCCGCCGGACTGGACGGCGCTCCACCGCGGTACCTGGGCCCGGGCCGGGCGGCCGATCGCAGCCGTCGAGGACGACACCGTCCTCGATTTCGAGCCTCTTCCCACGCACGACTCCGTCGGCTGGTTCGGACCGGCATTCCGCGAGTTCGCGATCGCGGCACCCGACACGTGGCCCGCGCTGCGCCGGACCGGAATCCCGCTCAGCGACTGGTGGCGGCGTACCGCCCTCGCCTGGGTGCTGCAAAGCCCGGCGCTCGCACGCCGCGAGACGGACGGTCTGGTCCTGCTGTGGCGACGGGACGTCACGGAGCGATTGCGGCGGCTCGCGCCGTACGCGGCGTTCGACGCCGCCACCCCAGTCGTGGCCAACAAAGCGCTCTGGTGGGTGTCCTACGGCTACCTCGAAGCGGACGCGTTTCCCCTCGCCCGCGCGGTGGAGTCCGAGGGGCGCACGCTGCGCTATCTGCGCGCGGCGCTGGTCGGCATGGTGAACGCCGCGCGCGGAGACACCAGGCTCTACCTCGCCCCCGGTGCCGACTCGCTCGCGGTCGCCTGGGCCGCCGTGCTCGCTCCGCTCATTCAACCGCTCGACAGCCTCCCGGCCGCGGTGAGCAGCCAACTGCCGTTCCCCGGCCGCACCTTCCGCGCGGCCACGACGCTGATTCGGCGCTGGCGCTCCGACACGACCGAGTGGACCGCGCGCCCCCGAGACCCGTACGACCTGGTCGCCCCGACGGCCGACGGGGGGGTGGACGCCCCCGGGCCCGGATCCGGCCCCTGGACCGGGCAGGGGTTCGAGGCCGGGAGCACGTTCGCCGCGCTCGTGGCCGCGACGATGCTCCCCGCGGGTCCGCGCGTGCTGCTGTGGCAGCCGAGCCCCGCAGTGCGGCTCCCGCCCCCACTCGTCGGGTCCCCCACCACCACGGCTCCGGGCGTTCCCCGCCTGTGGAACGCCGCCGGCGGGTTGCTGCTCGAGCAGGCCCTCTTCGCCGAGCCGTCCACGGGCGCGCCGCCGGTGGGCATCGACACGCTGTTCCTGTCGTGGGGCGAGCGCCGCGGCCAGGGCCGGGGCCGGGCCGCGGCGCTGCGGGCGCTGCTGGCCCTCGGCAGCGGCGCGCGCGCGGTCGCCGACACGACGCTCGTGGCGCGGTGGCAGCAGGCGCGGCGCCTCGCGGCCCAGGCCGACGCGGCCCTGGCCGCGGGCGACCTCGAGACGTTCGGCCGCGTCTACGGCCAGCTGAAAGAGCTGCTCGGCATCGGGCGCCGGAAGCTTGCTCCGGCCCCCGACCGCCGGTAGGTTCTCGCCGCCGTGCATCCGGGCACCATCGTCGTCGCCCTCGGCGGCAACGCCGTCGCTCCGCCGGGGGAGCGCCCCACGATCGCGAATCAGTTCCGGCACACCCGCGCCAGCCTCGTGCCAATCGTGGATCTGGCGCGGGCCGGGTGGCGGATCTCCCTCGTGCACGGCAACGGCCCGCAGGTGGGAGACGACCTCGCGCGCAACGAGATCGCCGCCGACCAGGTCGAGCCGCTGCCGCTGGGGGTGCTGGTCGCGGCGACGGCGGGGTGGATGGGGTACATGATTCAGCAGTCGCTGCAAAACGCGTTGGCCCGTGCGGGCGTCACGCGCCAGGTGGTCACCGTCATCAGCCAGACGCTGTGCGATGCGAACGACGCCAATCTACGAACTCCCACCAAGCCGATCGGCCACGCGCTCGATCCGGTGCGCGTGGCGCGGCTGCAGGCGCGCGGTGTCGCCGTGAAGGAGGAGCAGCCGGGCCGCTGGCGGCGGCTCGCGCCGAGCCCGAAGCCCATCGCGGTCGTCGAGCGCGACATGATCCGTCACCTCGTCGCCGCCGGACACATCGTCGTCGCCTGCGGGGGCGGCGGCCCCCCGGTGTATGACGACCCCGCGCTGCGACTCGAGGGCATCGACGCGGTCGCCGACAAGGACCGGGTCGCGGCAATCCTCGGTCGCGATATCGAGGCCGATGTCCTGCTGATTCTCACCAACGTCGACGCCGTGTACCACGGATACGGCACGGCGTACCAGCGCGCCATCCGGCGCCTCGACCTAGCGACCGCGGATCACTTGCTCGCCGGCACCGAGCTCGGCACCGGCAGCATGCGCCCCAAGGTCGAGGCCGCGGCCGACTTCGTGCGCGCCGGCGGCGGGCGCGCCGTCATCGCCGAGCTGTCGCAAGGCCTGGCGGCGCTCGCGGGCGAGGCCGGCACGACGGTCACCAGGGAGCCAGCGTGAACCTGCACGAGTACCAGGCGCGTGATATCCTGCGGCGCCACGGCATTCCGGTTCCCCCGGGCGAGGTCGCCACGAGCGCCGACCAGGCCCGCGCCATCGCTGCGCGGTTGGGCGGGGCGGTGGTCGTCAAGGCGCAGGTGCATGCCGGGGGCCGCGGCAAGGCCGGTGGCGTCAAGCTGGCCCGCGACGCGGCCGAGGCCGCCGCGCACGCCGCCAAGATCCTCGGCATGACGATCAAAGGGCTCGTGGTGCAGCGTGTGCTCATCGCACCGGCCGCCGAGATCACCGCCGAGAGCTACCTGGGCATCGTCGTGGACCGTGCGTCGCAGCGCCCCATGCTGATGGTGAGCGCCGCGGGCGGCGTCGACATCGAGGAGGTGGCGGTCCAGGCCCCGGAGAAGATCCACCGCCTCGCCGTCGACCCACGCTACGGCGTGCTCCCGCATCAGGCCCTCGGCGTGGCCCTCAAGCTCTACGGGGACCTGACGCGGGCACGGGCGGCCGCGGACATCATGCAACGGCTTTACGGGGCGTTCTACGCCGTCGGCGCCTCGCTCGCCGAGATCAACCCGCTGGCGACGACCCGGGACGGCGCGCTCGCCGCGCTGGACGCCAAGATCGTGATCGACGACAACGAGCTGACCCGGCACCCCGAGCTGGCGGCGTTGCGCGACACGAGCGCGGAAGCGCCCTCCGAAGTCGCGGCGCGCGAGGCGGGCCTTACGTTCATCAAGCTCGACGGCTCGGTGGGGTGTTGCGTCAACGGCGCCGGGCTCGCGATGGCGACGATGGACCTCGTCAAGTACTACGGCGGCGAGCCGGCGAACTTCCTCGACATCGGCGGCAGCTCCGACCCACAGAAGGTGGTCAGCGCCCTCCGGATCATCACCGCGGACCCGAGCGTCCGCGCCATCCTCTTCAATATCTTCGGCGGCATCACGCGCGGCGACGACGTGGCGAACGGCATCGTGCAGGCCACGGGGCAGTTGGCGCTCAAGGTGCCGCTGGTGATCCGTCTCACGGGCACGAACGAGGAGCTTGCCATCGAGATTCTTACCAAGGCGGGCTTCTCCGCCCTCAGCGACATGGACGAGGCCGTCAAGCAGGCGGTGGCGAAGGCGAGGACGGCGTGAGCATCTTCGTCGACCAGCAGACGCGCCTGGTGGTGCAGGGAATCACCGGTCGCGACGGCTCGTTCCACACGCGGCAGATGCTCGGGTACGGCACCAAGGTGGTCGCCGGCGTCACGCCCGGGAAAGGCGGTCAGGTGTTCGACGGCGTCGTTCCCGTCTTCGACACCATGGCCGACGCCGTCGCCGAGACCAGGGCCAACACGTCGATCATCTACGTTCCTGCCGCCGTCGCCGCGTCCGCCATCTTCGAGGCGGCCGACGCCGGTATCGCGCTCATCGTGTGCATCACCGAGGGGATTCCGGTGCTGGACATGACCCGCGTGCTGCCGTACCTGCACGAGCGTGGTGCCCGTCTGATCGGTCCGAACTGCCCCGGACTGATCTCCCCGTCTCGCTCCAAAGTGGGCATCATCCCGGGCAATATCTGCCGTCCGGGCCGGATCGGCGTCGTGTCGCGCAGCGGGACGCTCACCTACGAGATCGTGCACCAGCTCTCGGGGGCGGGCTACGGGCAGTCCACGTGCGTGGGCATCGGGGGCGATCCGCTCATCGGGACCAGCTTCATCCACTGCCTCTCGGCGTTCCAGGCGGACCCCGACACCGACGCGGTGGTCATGATCGGAGAGATCGGGGGCACGGACGAGCAGCTGGCCGCCGATTTCATCCAGCAGGCGATGTCCAAGCCGGTGATCGGGTTCATCGCGGGGCAGACCGCGCCGCCGGGCCGTCGCATGGGGCACGCCGGGGCCATCATTGCGGGATCGAGCGGCACGGCGGCCGAAAAGATGGCGGCGTTCGCCCGCGCCGGCATCGCCGTCATGAAGCGCCCGGCGGACGTCGTGACCCTCCTCAAGGAACGACTGTGAAGCTGCGCGACGTCCTGAAGGCGGAGCACATCATCGTCCCCCTGAGCGCCGGCACGGTGAAAGAGGCCACCGAGCGCCTGACCGAGCGTCTCGTGGAGAGCGGCGCGGTGGCCGACCCCCACCGCTTGAGCGCCGTGATCCGGCACACCTGGCCCGAGGACATGTTGAGTGTGGGAGAGCACGCCTTCCTGCCCCACTTTCGCACGGAGGCCGTGCGCGGCCTCGTGACGGCGCTCGGCATCTCTCCCACGCCGATCCGTTGGGAGAAGGATCCGCACCGCGCTGCCCGGGTCGTGATTTTCATCGTCGCGCCACTGCGCGAGGCGGCGCTGTACCTGCAGGTGGTCGGAGCCTTCGCGCGCACGCTCTCGAGCCCGGACAACGTCCTGGCGCTCCTGGCTGCGCGCACGCCCGAGCAGGTGCTGGCGCTCCCGGCGCTCGATGCCGTCGAGCTGCCGAGCCAGCTCACCGTACGAGACGTGATGACGCCGCACGCCATCACGGTCGGCCCGGACCGGACCTTGGGAGAGGTGGCCCACCTCATGGTGGAGCGCGACATCCGCGCCATGCCGGTGGTGGACGAGGGCGGCTCGCTCATCGGCATGGTCACGCATCGCGAGCTGTTGCGGTACTTGATCCCCGATTTCGTGCAGCGGACCAAGAGCGGTGAGTTCCGGGCGCCCACGCGTTCGCAGCTGCAGCGAGGTTCGGCGGACCCGCGGCTCATTCCCGTCAAGGAAGCCATGGGGCGCTCAGTGCTCTGTCTGGCGGAGGACCAGACCCTGTCGGACGTCGCCAACCTGATGAGCTCGAAGGACGTCGATCGCTTCCCCGTGGTACGCGAGGGCGTGGTCGTCGGGTTCCTGACCCGGGCCGACGTGGTCCGCCGCCTCATCGCTCCCTAACCCCAGCTCCCAGCATGCTCACACTCGCCATCATCAAGCCCGACGCCGTGGGCGCGGGCTACACGGGCAAGATCCTGGCGCACCTGGAGGGCGCGGGATTCGTGATCCGCGCCGCGCGTCTCGTGAAGCTCACCGGCGCCCAGGCGGCGGGGTTCTATGAAGTGCATCGCGAGCGCCCGTTCTACCGCTCGCTCGTGACCTTCATGACGTCCGGACCGGCACTGGCCCTCGCGCTCGAGCGCGACGATGCGGTCGCTCGGTTACGCGAGGTCATCGGCGCGACCGACCCCGCCGAAGCGAAGCCCGGCACCGTGCGCAAGCTGTACGCCGAATCCAAGGAGCGGAATGCGATCCACGCCTCGGACTCGCCCGAAAACGCCGCCCGGGAAGTGGCCTTTTTCTTCGCCGAGGGGGAGTTGCGGGAGCTCTCGGGAGGCCGCCACTAGTTCGCTTGACGCAAGTCCCACAACGGTTTAGCTTCGGTTTCGCATGTTACAGGTCGACCTGCGGGAGCTCGCCCGGGGCCCGGTGGACACGCCGGGCCAACTCGCAGGGAATGACCCGCTGTTCGAGGGGGTCAACGTCGCCCTTGCCGAGCCGGTGCGCGTGGCAGGCCGCTTGCAGGCGGCCGGTGAAGGGCGTTTCTACTGGCGAGCGTCGCTCCGCACCCGGATGGCCGGGGAATGCAGGCGCTGCCTTGCCGCCGTCACCGTCCCGGTGGTCGCGGACGTGGACGCCCTGTTTTCCCAGGATCCGGATGCCCTGGAGGACCCGAGCTCCTATTCCCTGGCGCGGGACGCGACGGCGATCGATCTCCGCGTCGCCCTGCGTGAGGAGCTGCTGCTGGCCGTGCCTCAGT
This sequence comes from Gemmatimonadota bacterium, assembly GCA_003222055.1. Lineage (GTDB taxonomy): Bacteria > Gemmatimonadota > Gemmatimonadetes > Gemmatimonadales > GWC2-71-9 > AG41. The sequence continues at coordinate 77,147 of QHUT01000053.1, read as the reverse complement.
GGATCGTGTGTCGAGACGACTGCCGCGGCCTGTGCCCGCGCTGCGGCACGGACTTGAACGCGGGCCCCTGCGGCTGCCCGCCGGCGGCGGACCAACGCTGGAGCGGCCTGACCGCCTTGAAGCCCAAGCTCCGCGACTGAAAGAGGACGATTCCATGGCCGTACCGAAGCGAAGGACCTCCAAGCGGAAGAAGCGCGCCCGCCGCACCCATTACAAGGCGGCTCCCATCGCGCTGCAACCCTGCCCGCGGTGCGGCGACTTGAAGCGCCCGCATCGGGTGTGTCCCACCTGCGGCTATTACCGCGACGAGCAGCGGGTAGCGGTAGAGGACGCCTAACGGTGATCCGCATCGCGCTGGATGCCATGGGCGGGGACGACGCCCCGCGCGTGGAGGTCGAGGGCGCGGTCCAGGCGCTGCGCGAGTTTCCTCCCACGTTCCGGATCCAGCTCGTGGGGCGGACCCGCGATATCGAGGCCGCGCTGAAGACGCTCGGCGCGGTCGATCGCGACCGCCTCGAGATCGTCGAGGCACCGGAGGTGGTCGGCATGGGCGAGAAGCCGTTGGCCGCCGTCAAGGGCAAGCCCCGCTCGTCCGTCGCCGTCGGGATCGGCCTCCAGAAGCAGGGCACGAGCGATGCGTTCATCTCGGCCGGGAACACCGGGGCCGTGATGGCGGCCGCGACCCTGATGCTCCGCCTGCACGAAGGCGTGCAGCGCGCGGCGATCGGCGCGCTCTTTCCCACGGCCGCGCATCCCGTCCTGGTGCTCGATGGCGGCGCCAACGTGGACTGCGACGCGCGCGAGCTGGTGGGCTTCGCCCACCTCGGCTCGGTGTACGTACGCGACGTGTTGGACCAGTCGCGGCCCGGCGTCGGCCTCCTCAACGTGGGCGAGGAGGACGAGAAGGGCAATGCCGTCGTGAAGGAAGCGCACCAGCTCCTCAAGCAGACGGCGGGCATTCGCTACGTCGGCAACGTCGAGGGCCGGGACATCCTGGCGGGTCAATGCAAGCAGGGCCGGATCGACGTGGTGGTGTGCGACGGCTTCGTCGGGAACGTGGTCCTCAAGTTCTACGAATCCGCCGGCCGCATGTTCATGGGCATGATGACGCAGGCGTTCCCCGACGTGCTGGGCCGGCCCGAAGCGAAGCAGCTGTTCAAGTTCCTGGACTACTCGGAGCAGGGCGGCGCGCCGCTGCTCGGCGTGAAAGGGGTCGTGATCATCTGTCACGGTGCCTCGCCGGCGCGCGCGATCAAGAACGCCGTGCGCGTCGCGGCCCAGATGGTGACGAGCCACCTCGATCAGGACATCGTGGCGGAGCTCGCCGAGGGAGGTGCACCGCGATGAAGCGCCCCATCGCGGAGCTCGTGGCCACGGGTCGGTACACGCCCAAACGCGTGATGACGAACGACGAGTTCTCGAGCAAGCTCGACACGTCGGACCAGTGGATCCGCGAGCGCACCGGGATCCGGGAGCGGCGGGTCGCGGGCCCGGACGAGTCGAACGCCTGCATGGCGAAGGCGGCCGCGGAGCAGGTGCTCAAGGAGACCGGACTCACGCCGCTCGACCTCGATGCCGTGGTGCTGGCGACCTGCTCCCCCGACCGACTGCTGCCCTCCCAGGCGTGCGATCTCCAGGCCCTGCTGGGCGCGAAACACGCGGCGGCCTTCGACGTGGGGGCAGCCTGCACCGGCTTCCTCTACGCGCTCAACGTCGCGGAGGGGCTCGTGGCGAGCGAGCAGGCCCGGCACGTGCTCGTGGTCGCATCCGAGAAGCTCACCGCCATCATGGACTGGAGCGACCGCAGCACCGCGGTGCTGTTCGGCGACGGCGCCGGCGCGACGCTGGTGCGCCCCAGCCGCGCCGGCCGGGGCATTCTCTCGAGCTACATGAAATCGGACGGCACGCTCGCCGAGCTGCTCTACCGCCCGGGCGGCGGCGCCGCCCACCCGCCCGATCAAGCCCTGCTCACGGACCACTCGTACTACATCAAGATGGCGGGACGCGAGGTGTTCAAGGCGGCGGTGCTGTCGATGGCGGACGCGTGCGACAAGGCGCTCGAGCGCGCCGGCCTCACGAGCGGCGACATCGATCTCCTCATTCCCCACCAGGCGAACATCCGGATCATCGAAGCCACGGCCAAGCACGCCGGCCTCCCCATGGACAAGGTCTACGTGAACGTGGACCGCTACGGCAACACTTCGGCGGCGTCGGTGGCGATCGCGCTCGACGAGGCGGTGCGCGGCGGTCGCCTCCAACCGGGCATGAAGGTGATGTTCAGCGCGTTCGGCGCGGGCTTCACCTGGGCGAGCCTGGTGGTGCAGTGGTAGCCGCGGGCAACACGATCTGGTTGTGCCCCGGGCAGGGCGCCCAAAAAGTCGGGATGGCCAAAGACCTCGCCGCACGATTCCCGGCGGCGCGCGACGCGCTCGGCGCGATCGACGAGGCCCTGGCGGTCTCCCTCAGCCGCCTGATGTTCGACGGGCCCGAGGACGAGCTGACGGCCACCCACAATGCGCAGCCGGCGATCCTGGCGCACACCGTCGCCGTGTTCGCCGTGGTGGGCCCCGCGACCCCCGGGCCCGCCGTCGCCGCCGCCGGACACTCGCTGGGCGAGTACTCGGCCTACGTGACGGCCGGCGCGCTGCCGGCGACCGACGCCGCGGCCCTCGTGCGGCGCCGCGGCGAGCTGATGCACCAGGCGGGCACGGCGCGCCCTGGGACCATGGCGGCCGTGCTCGGGCTCGCCACGGCCGAGGTCGAGGCCGCGTGCCGCGAGGCATCGACGGGCGACGCGGTGGCCGTCCCGGCGAACCTGAACGCCCCCGACCAAACCGTCATCTCGGGCGACCCCGACGCCGTGGCCCGGGCCGGCGACGCCTGCAAACGGCGGGGGGCCAAACGGGTGATCCCGCTCAAGGTGAGTGGCGCGTTTCATTCCTCGCTCATGGCCCCGGCGGCCAATCAACTGCGCGTGGCGCTCGAGCACGCGCCGTTCCGCGATCCGGCGTTTCCGGTCGTCGCGAACGCGACCGCGGAGCCCGTACGCGACGCCGCCCGCGCGCGCCGCCTGCTCGCCGACCAGCTCACCGCGCCGGTCCGCTGGGTGGCCTGCATGCAGCGCGCGGCCGAGCTCGCGGATGCGGGCGAGTCCACCCGCTTCATCGAAATCGGTCCGGGCAACGTTCTCGCCGGGCTGCTGCGGCGCATCGTGGCGGGGGCGAGCGTGGTCTCGCTGGGGACGGCCGATGAGGTGGCGAAGTTCCTGGAGGCGGCTTGAATCGATTGCGGATTGTGGATTGCGGACTGCGGATTTGGCGCAGCGAACTCCCAACCGCGAATCCGCAATCCACAATCCGCAATCCGCAATCGGGGCGGTTGGTATGAAGATCGACCTCACCGGGAAGGTCGCCATCGTGACGGGGGGGACCCGCGGGATCGGCCACGCGATCGCGCAGACGTTGGCGCGCGCGGGCGCCCGCGTCGCCGTCCTGGCGCGCGACGGCGGTCGGGCCCAGGAGACGGCCAAGGCGCTGGGCGACGGCACGGGCCAAGGGTACGCCTGCGACGTCGCCGACGCGGGGCAGGTGGAAACGGTGGTCGCCGCCGTGGAGCGGGATTTCGGGCGCGTCGACGTGCTCGTGAACAACGCGGGCACGACCCGCGACAACCTGCTGTTCCGGATCGGCGAGGACGACTGGGACACGGTCCTCGACATCAATTTGAAGGGGGCGTTCCTGGTGACGAAGCACGCCGCCCGCGGCATGATCAAGCGGCGCTGGGGCCGGATCGTCAACATCACGAGCGTGGTCGGCATCGCCGGCAACAAGGGGCAGGCGAACTACACGGCGTCGAAGGCGGGGTTGATCGGCTTCACCAAGGCGGTGTCCAAGGAGCTGGCCTCGCGCAATGTGCTCGTGAACGCGGTGGCCCCGGGGTTCATCGATACGGAGCTCACGCGCGCCATCCATGGCGAGGCGCGGGACGCATTGATCGGGGCGATCCCCCTGGGCCGGCTGGGCGAGGGCACGGACGTCGCGGCGGCGGTGCTCTTTCTCGCATCCGACTTCGCGAGCTACATTACGGGTCAGGTGCTGGTCGTCGATGGCGGGATGGTGCTGTGACCTTTTTCCCACACCTCCTTTGAGGACACCCATGGCAATGGACATGAAGCAGCTCGAAGAGAAGGTCAAGGACATCATCGTCGAAGAGCTGGGCGTCGAACGGAACAAGCTGACGTCCGACGCGAGCTTCATGGAAGACCTGGGCGCGGACAGCCTCGACACCGTGGAGCTGGTGATGGCGTTCGAAAAAGAATTCGACATCGACATCCCCGACGAGGAAGCCGAAAAGCTGCGCACCGTGGGGCAGGCGCTGCAGTACCTGCACGAAAAGATGGGGAAATAGCCGCATGACGCGCCGGGTCGCGATCACGGGCCTGGGGCTCGTGACGCCGTTGGGAACGGATGTCCAGAGCACGTGGGACGGCCTGCTCGGGGGCCGCTCGGGGGCCGGGCCGATCACGCGGTTCGACCCGGCGCAGAGCCCCGTGAAGTTCGCGTGCGAGGTGAAGGGCTTCGACCCGGCGCGGTTCCTCGACAAGAAGGAAATCCGCCGCTACGATCTGTTCGCCCAGTTCGCGATCGGCGCCGCGGAGCAGGCCGTGGCCGACGCCTGCCTGGCCGCCAGCTGGCAGACGGTGAACCTGAAGCGGGTGGGCGTCCTGATCGGCACGGGCACCGGAGGGCTGCAGACCTTCGAAGAGAACTGCCGCGCCCTGTTCGAGAAGGGACCGAGCCGTGTGTCCCCGTTCTTCGTGCCCATGTACATGCCGAACGTGGCCGCGGCGCTGATCTCGATGCGCTACGGCGCGCAGGGGCCGAACTACTGCACGGTGTCGGCGTGCGCGTCGTCCGCCCACAGCGTGGGGGATGCGCTCGAGTTGATCCGCCACGATCGAGCGGACATCATGATCGCGGGCGGGGCGGAAGCCGCCATCACGCCGCTCGCGGTCGCCAGCTTCGCGAACATGAAGGCGCTGTCCGAACGCAACGACAGCCCGGAGACCGCCAGCCGCCCGTTCGACAAGGACCGGGACGGATTCGTGATGGGCGACGGCGCGGGGGTGCTGATCCTCGAGGAGTGGGAGCACGCCCGGCGACGTGGAGCGAAGATCTACGCCGAGGTCGTGGGGTTCGGCCAGAGCGCGGACGCGCACCACATCACCGCCCCGGCACCCGACGGCTCGGGAGCGCAGGAGGCCATGCGGCTGGCGTTGAAGGACGGCGGGGTCGGGATGCGGGAGGTCGGCTACATCAACGCGCACGGCACGTCCACGCCGCACGGCGACGCCGCCGAGACGGCCGCCGTGAAGGCGGTGTTCGGCGAGCAGGCCCGTAAGCTGGTCTTCGGCTCCACCAAGTCGATGACCGGTCACCTGCTGGGGGCGGCCGGCGCCCTCGAGGCGGCGGTGTGCGCCCTGGTGGTGCAGCGCGGGACCATCCCCCCGACGATCAACCAGTTCACGCCCGATCCCGCCTGCGACCTCGACTCCGCGCCCAACAAAGTCGTGAAGCGGCCGGTGGACGTGGCCCTGTCGAATTCCTTCGGGTTCGGCGGGCACAACGTGACGCTCGCCATCCGCCGGGCCGCATGAAATTGCGGATTGCGGATTGCGAATTGCGGATTCGACACGCGGTCCTTCCAATCCGCAATCCGAAATCCGCAATCCGCAATCGCCGACGCCCATGACCGCCCGGGATCCGGTTCTCATCCCCATCGGGGAGAAGGTCCAGGGCGGCGAGCGCCTGACCCGCGACGACGCGCTCGCGCTGTTTCAGTCCAACGACCTCCTGACGATCGGCCGGCTCGCCGACCTCGCCAACCGTCGCAACAACGGCGATCGCGTATCGTTCGCGGCGAACCAGCACATCAACCCGACCAACGTGTGCGTGCTGCGCAACACCTGCGTGTTCTGCTCGTTCGCACGGATGCCGCGCGAGGCGGGCGCCTATACCCGCAGCCTGGACGAGGTGTTCGCCGAAGCCGAGGCGGCGCGCGACAACCCGACCCGCGAGTTCCACATCGTGGGCGGCCTGCACCCCACGGTGCGGCTGTCCTATTACCTGGACCTGTTCCGGGGCCTCGCGGCCCGCCACCCGGGCGTGCACATCAAGGCGCTCACCGCCGTCGAAGTGGCCCATCTCGCGCGCCTCGAGCGGATGAGCGTGCGCGATGTGCTCGTCGCGATGCAGCAGGCGGGCGTCACCAGCCTCCCGGGCGGCGGTGCCGAAGTGTTCAGCCCGGCGGCGCGCGCGACCATCGCCGACAAGAAGCTCTCCGGCGAGGAATGGCTCGGCGTACACCGCGAGGCGCACCGGCTGGGCATCCCCTCGAACTGCACGATGCTCTACGGGCACGTCGAGACGCTCGCGGACCGCGTGGACCACCTGCTGGCGCTGCGGGCGCTGCAGGACGAAACCCGCGGATTCCTCACATACATCCCGCTCGCCTACCACCCCGACCACAACGAGCTGGGCGAAGCGCTGGGCCGCACCGGCACGGCGACGACGGGGTTCGACGACCTGAAGAACATTGCGGTGGGGCGTCTGGTGCTCGACAACATCCCGCATGTGAAAACCCACTGGCCCATGGTGACACCGTTCATCTCGCAGGTGGCGCTCACGTTCGGGTGCGACGACCTCGAGGGTACGGTGGTGTTCGAGCGCGTGTACCACGAAGCCGGCGCCGCCACACCGATGTGGCTCTCCTACGACCAGATCGTCTCCCTCATCCGCGGCGCGGGGAAGGAGCCGGTGGAGCGCGATTCGCTCTATCGCACGGTCCGCACCTTCGAGGACTGGACGCCCACTGACCCGGGACGCAAGCCCGGGGTCCCCGGAGTCAGGCCGGAGGGCCCGGAGGGGCCCACCTTCGAGATCTCCCATCGTCCCCAGGCTCGCGCCCGGGGTCAGCGAACCCTGCCCGTGCTGCAAGCAATCGAGAGCGCGGAGTAGGGGACCCAACTGACCCCGGGCGAGAAGCCCGGGGTGGCAAGGAGGACGGCCTGCATGCGATTGGGCCGGATCGCCTACATCAACTGTTTCCCGGTCTACGGCGCGATCGATCGCGGAATCGTGCGCGTGGCGGCGGGCCTCGTCACGGGTACCCCCGCCGAGCTGAACGACCTGCTGGTGGCCGGAGAGCTGGACCTGAGCGTGATCAGCGCCGTGGAGTTCGCCCGCAACGCCGGACTGTTGCGGCTGCTGCCGGGCATCGGGATCACGAGCGACGGACCCGTCAAGAGCGTGGCGCTGTTCAGCAAGGTCCCGGTCGACACCTTGGACGGCCGCACGGTGCTGCTCACCGCCTCGTCGCGCACCGGCGTGGCGCTGCTCGAGCTCCTGTGCCGCGACGTGTGGCGCGTGCGGCCGCATTACGCGCAGGCCCGCGCCGAAGCGACCGACCTCGACGCGCTGGGCCGGCTGCCGCACGACGCCGTGCTGGTGATCGGCGACGCGGCGCTGCTGCTCGCCGCGCGGCACGCCTACCCCCATCGCGTGGATCTGGGAGAGGTGTGGAAGCGCTGGACCGGGCTGCCGTTCGTGTTCGCCGTGTGGGCCGCGCGGCGCGCCGTGGACCGGGCGGCGGCGGACCGCGTTCACGCCGTGCTGCTCCAGTCGCGCGACTGGGGGCTGGCGCATCTCGACGTGCTCGCCGCCGAGGCGCATCGCGTCTCGGGCGTGCCGACGGGCGAATGTCGCGAGTACTTCGCGGGGCTCGATTACGCCTTCACCCAGCGTCATCTGGCGGGCCTGGCGACGTTCTTCGCCAAGCTGGCGGCGCACGGGCTCGCCCCGGCCGCGGCGCTCCGCTACCTCGAGGTGGCCTGATGCGGCCGGACCGCATGTCCACCGAATTCCGCGGCTTCGTGGAGCTGTACGAACGGGCGTCGCTGCTCGAGCTGGGCGCGCTCGCCGACCAGGCGCGCTGGACGCTGCACCCGGACAACGTCGTCAGCTACATCATCGACCGGAACATCAACTACACGAACGTGTGCGTCGCCGACTGCAAGTTTTGCGCGTTCTACCGGCGACCGAAGCACGCCGAGGGTTACGTCCTGTCGTTCGAGGAGATCGGCCGCAAGATCGACGAGCTCAAGGCGCTGGGCGGCGTGCAGATCCTGATCCAGGGCGGGCATAACCCCTATATCCCGTTCGCGTGGTACCTCGACCTGCTGCGCTACATCAAGCAGCACCACCCCATCCACATCCACGGGTTCTCGCCGTCGGAGGTCGATTTCTTCGCCGGTCGCTTCGGGATGAGCATCGATGAGGTGATCCGTGAGCTCGTCGCGGCGGGGCTCGACTCGATTCCGGGCGGGGGCGGGGAGATCCTGGTGCAGGAGGTCCGCGACCGGGTCGCCCGCAAGAAGGCGGGCGCCGACCGCTGGCTCGAGGTGATGGAGACGGCCCACCGGCGGGGGCTCCGCACGTCCGTCACCATGATGTACGGCCTGGGCGAGACCCTCGCCGATCGCATCGAGCATCTCTTTCGCGTACGCGAGGTGCAGGCCCGGACCGGCGGGTTCACCGCTTTCATTTGTTGGCCGCTGCAGCCGGAGCACACCGGGCTCGAGCACCTCGGCAAGACCGACGCCGTCACCTACCTGCGCACCCAGGCGATCGCGCGGATCGTGCTCGACAACGTGCCCAATATCCAGGCGTCCTGGGTGACGATGGGCCCGAAGATCGGTCAGGTGGCGCTGCGATTCGGGGCCAACGACTTCGGCTCCCTGATGATGGAGGAGAACGTCGTGTCCGCCGCGGGTACCACGTGGCGCATGACGCTGCCGGAGATGCAGCGGCTGATCGCGGACGCGGGCTACACACCCCGCAAGCGCCGCCAGGACTACCGCCTCATCGACGAGGCGGCCTGACGTGGCCGACGTGCTGATCCTCGTCGGCTCCGAAAACGACAAGCCCCGGATCGAGCCCGCCTTCGACATTCTCGCTCAGGCGGGCGTCAGCTACGAGTTCCACGTCTCCTCCGCACACCGCCAGCCCGAGCAGACGACGAAACTGGTGTCGGGGGCCAGGGCCAAGGGGTTCAAGGTGATCATCGCAGGCGCCGGGTTGTCCGCCGCCCTGCCCGGCTTCGCGGCATCGCTCACCGACCTGCCCGTGATCGGCGTGCCGTTCGCGGTCGGCCCGCTCAACGGCCTCGACGCGCTGCTCGCCACGGCGCAGGTGCCGGGCGGTGTCCCGGTCGCGTGCGTCGGGATCGACAACGCCAAGAACGCCGCACACCTCGCGGTGCGCATTCTCAAAGTCTGAGATGCGGGTCGGCGTGGGGTACGACTCGCACCGATTCGCCGACGGCGAAGGCCGGAAGCTCATTCTCGGGGGCGTGGAGATCCCCTACCCGCGGGGTCTCGCGGGACACTCCGACGCCGACGCCATCGCGCATGCCCTGACCGACGCCATCCTCGGCGCGGCGGGCCTGGGCGACATCGGGACGATGTTCCCACCGACCAACTCGCGCTGGAAGAACGCCGACTCACTCGACCTGCTGAAACGCGCCCATCTGCGCGTGGTCGAAGCGGGCTTGAGCTTCGTGAGCGCGGACATCACGGTGATCATGGAGCAGCCCCACCTCGCGCCCTACATCGACGGCATGCGCGAGAAGCTCGCCGCCGCCCTGGTGGCCGGCTACTCGACCGTGTCCGTCAAAGCCAAGACCAACGAAGGCATGGGATGGATCGGGCGGGGCGAGGGAGTAGCGGTGATCGCCGTGGTGCTGCTCGCGTAGGCCCGGCCTGACCGACCTCCTCGCGTTCCTCCAGGAGCTCCCGCCGGGCCTCCTGTACACTCTGATCGCCGTGCTGGCGGCATTGGAGAACGTTTTTCCCCTCGTGCCGGCCGACACCACGGTGGCGCTGGGCGCGTTTCTCGCCGGCCGGGGGACGCTCCACGCGGGCGTGGTCTTCGGCCTCACGTGGAGCGCCAACGTGGCCGGAGGCGCGGGGGTGTACTGGCTCGGCCGGCGCTACGGGCGCGCGTTCTTCACGCGCCCGACGGGTCGCCGGCTGCTGCCGGCGCCGGTGCTCGCGCACATCGAGGCGCAGTACCGCCGTCACGGCGCCTACGGGATCTTCCTGTCTCGGCTGCTGCCCGTGTGGCGCGCGGTGGTGCCCCCGTTCGCCGGCGTCGCCGGCCTGTCCGCCCCCCGCGCCCTCGTGCCGCTCGCCCTCGCCTCCGGGCTGTGGTACGGCACGCTGACCTATGGCGTCGCGACGCTGGGGACGAACCTCGACGCGGTCCTGGGCTGGCTGGCACGCGTGAACGGAGTGCTGGCGGGCGCCGGCGTGCTCGGGCTCCTGGCGCTTGCGACGTGGATCTGGAGACGGCTCAGGCGGTAGCGAGCGCCGCGAGGCGACGCCTCAGCAGGTCTCGCGCCCAGCGCCACTGCATGCGACGCCACTCGCCGGCCGGGAGCGCATCCGTGTCGCGGCGCGCGCGCAGCCAGTCGAGCACCTCACCCACTGGCGCGAACCATCCGCTGCGCCGCGCCAGCAGGCCGAGCAGCCGCTCGGTCTCGGGGTCCGGCCTGCCGGCCGGGGCGAACCCTTTGCCGAAGTGCGTCGCCACGATACACACGCCGCCCTCGGCTTCGAGACGCTCCTGGTTCGCCGGCTGCAGGAGGCGGTTGAACTCGCTTACGTCTTCGGCGTGGGACGCCGAGAACCACCAGCGGGCGTAGGGCCTGAGCGGATCCCGGTACGGCATGGACGGATTCACGCGGAGCAGGTTGATTTCCGAGAACGTCAGATTGCGCACGTACTCGATTTGCGCCACGCACAAGTCGCCCCACCAGTATGGCGATCCCGGCACGTGGCCGAGGTAGCCGTCCGACGCCTCGCCGAGCACGCGCGCGTACAGCAGCCGGAGCACGCGGTCGTCGAGTCGCCCGCTTCCCCAGTACAGGTTTTCGCGATTGTAGGCGTGGTTCGCGTGCACGCGCGGCGGCGCTCCGAACGCCCGGCAGAAACGCTCCAGGGCGCGCTCAGTCCGCTGCCGGGGGCTCGTCTCCATCGTGGCGCCGTGGAACGCCATTTCGAATCCGCGGGTGTGCAGATCCATCACGAAGTCGCAATAGTGTGGGTCGTCCATCGTCTCGGAGAGCGAGAAATCGGCGCTCCCTTCCTCGCACCGCACCGGCCAGACCGTCTTCGTGGTCCGCATCCCGAGGGACTCGAGCAGGCGGTATATCGGTCGCACGTTCTCGACGGTCGCCACGTCGGTGTCGTCCATTACGGTGAACGCGAAGCGCGCCCCGGCGGGAAACGGCCCGCCCCCGTTCCAACGGGCGTTGCTCATGCCGGGGAGACGGCGAACAGCCCGAGGTCGGCCGCGTAGCGCGCGGCGACCCCGGCCGCGTCGAGCGGCACGACGCCGTCGCCGTTCAACGGGCCCGCGACTTCGGATAGGAACTGCCGGAGCGGTGCATTCCGCGCTGTTCCCACCCACGCGAGAGCTCTGGGAGGATTCGACTGCGCGCCGAGCCACGCCAGGAACGCGTACTCGACCCGGCGCTGAAACACCCGGCACGACATGACGAGCGCCTCCACGACGCCGTCGGCCCCGATCAGGCAGGCTAGAATCTCGCCGTGCGACCCCGTCCGGTCGTTGAGGGTCACACCGAACAAGCGGCCGCCGGCGTCGAGGATCTTGCCGATCTCCTCGTCGGTGTAGCGACGGCCATTCAAGTTGAATTGATTCGTCTTGTCGATGAGCTGCACCACCCGCGCGCGGTCGCCCCGCGTCCGATCGTGGATCGTCAAGGTCATCCGCAGGCCCTCAAGGAATCGCGTGAGGTCGGCGCCCTGCAGCTCGCTCGGCACGAGACCCGCGAGCCGCCGCCGGTACATGGCGGTGCGCGCGCGATCCTCTGCCGTTATGGTACCGTGCGGAAACAGCCCCGCCAGGGTCCCGAGAAAGCGCGCGAGGTCGTCGTCACGCTGCGGGAACGCGACACACTGCACCGCGGGGAGCGCGAGCGCCACCTCCGCGAGCTCCACGGGGTTGTCGTCGACGAACACGAACGCGTCCGGGGCGAGGTTGAGGCGCTCGGCCAGCTCTCGGATCTGCGCCGACTTGGCGTGATAGCTCGCGAGTATCGCGACGAAATCCGGTTCCTGCAGGAGCAGCCGTCCCGATCGGAACGCCGCGAGCGCGACCTCGGGGTCGTTGCGGCTCACCGCAGCCAGCAATGTGCCTTCGCGTTGCAGCCGGCGCAGGAAGCTCTGGTACACGAAATGACGCGCTCCCCGGCCGGCCGGCTCGCACGCGATACCGCCGAGGCCATCCTCCGCGAGGACACCGCCCCACACCACGTTGTCGAGGTCGGTGACCAATACCTTTTTGGGCTCGAGTCGGGGCGTCAGCGCCGCCTCCACCGCCGCGTCGGCGACCCGGCCGATCCAACTTCCTCCGACGGGGCAGCCACTGGCCAGGTAGCCGCCCAGCGCGAACGCCTCGGGCGGAAGGGTGCGCGCGCCCAACTCGACCGCAAGGCTCTGCAACCACAGGGCCTGGGCCTCGTTGCGCGCGGGATCCGGCAGGACCGGCGGCACGGCCGCCGGGAGATACAGGAGGCGAGCGCTACCACGGCGGGCCAGGAGTCCGGCCGTCTCCGTCGCGCGCACGCGCACCTGCTCGGCATCCACCACGTCGGGGACACCAGATCGCCAGTCCGTCTCCGGCGCGAAGTCCCACGGGAGGAGGAGGAACACCTCGGTCAGGGCGGGGTCCGGCTCGCGCCGCAGGGCCTGGGCGAGTGTGTTGAAGGGAAGGAAGCGCACCTCTGCGGCGCGGCCGCGCACGGCGGCGGCCGCCTGGAGGTACAGCTCGAAGGGCTCGCCGGTACCGGACAACGCGAACTGGAGGGGCAGGGGCGGGCCGCCCGCGAAGCTGCTCACGACGCGCCGCGCCTCGAGGAAGTTCATCGCCGCTCGGCGAGCCAGTCGTGGATCGCGCGGTACGAGGTCAGGCGCACCTGATCCGTGACGTCGATTGAGATTCCGAATTCACTCTCGAGCGCCAGCATGAGGGACACGTGGGCCAACGAATCCCACGTCCCGATGGCCGTCTGCTCCGCGCCCGTCACATCCATCTCCGGTGGAAGGTCGAGCACCGCCCGCACGATCGCCGCCAGCTTGGCCTCGACCTCCGCGGGCATGGGCGGCCCGTTCGCGAGCCGGTCGGTATTGGGATTCACAGGACTCCGTCCTCCTTGTCGTCCCCACGAGCCAGCCACCAGGACGCGAGGTCGCTCGGCCAGCGTCGGGCCGTGTCGGTGACGTCGCGCAGAAAGAAATGCATGTTTCCCGGCAGCCGCAGGTACGCCTGTCTCCGCAGCAGCGGCACGAGCGCGCGATGGCCGGTGCTGCAAAGGATGCCGTCGGCGCCGGCGGTGCGAGCCGCCCGTTCGACGCCGCCCAGCAGCGCCAGCCCGATGTCCGCGCGCTCCGGCGGAAATACAATGTCCGAAATCGTCGCTACGCGAGTACCCCGCAATCGGGGGTCGCTCACCGCCTTGGGGCGGCGCAACGCGACGACGCCGACGAGGTGCCCGGCGTCCCGCGCGGTGACGAACCCGTACGGGTTGCCGTCCGGCTCCATGCCGCCCTCTGGCCCGAAGCGCCACAGGAGGTACAGGCCGTCGCGCACCTGGCTCGCCGCGAGCGCACCGCGCGCGCCGCGCCACATCGCGTCGAGTTCATCCCGGCCTGGGGCCTCGCTGCTGTACGTCGTCGCCACACGGGCCGCACCGCGACGCCCGAGTGCGGCCGCGCAGTCGAGGGCGACACCCGCGACTCCCGCCAGGTACGCGAGCCCCGAACGCTGCGCGACTCGCACCCCCATGGCGACCGCTCGCGGCAGGTCGAGCCCAATGGCGGCCACGTCCAAGCGGCGGGCGATTCGGGCCGGACGCAGGGGACGCAGGAAGTTGGGCACGGCGCCGAGATCGGCGCAGCCGAGGGCCGTGAACAGGCGCCGGGCCGCCGGAGCCGCCGCGAGCGCCGTCACCCGACCGGTCGCCGCGACGAGGTGCGACAGCAGCTCCTTCAGCACCAGATAACCGAGCGGGCCGCCGCGGTACTCGGGCAGCACCATGAGCCCCTTCACCCAGTAGGCCGGGTGTTCTCCAACCCCGTCCCACAGCCGCTGCGGGATGGAGCCGCAAGCGGCGATCACGCGAGTCCCCTCCACGACGATGACGAAGGGGGGCGCTTGGCCGGGTGCAACGACGTTGTCGGCAGCCGACCGGCGCCGAGAGGCGAGTACTCCCTCGCCGGTCGCCCCATCGCCCCAGATCTGCCGGTTGAACGTGGCGATGGCAGCGGCGTGCTCGTCGCTCGCTAGCATCGCCTGAATCCGGACGGCTGTCGTCAGGTGCCTCTCCACGTTGCAGTTACGCGGGCTTGACCATTCAACCCCCGATCCGCAAAACTTGTGCGCGCTGCCGCCGCGGATCCGTGATCGATAGCGAACCCGGCTGAGCACCGGGTGTAGGGTCGACGCAACACTAGGCGCATCGCCGGAGGCGTGCACCGTCGGAGGGCGTTATTCTAGGGACACCCATGGATCGGCCCGCCGACCGGCTCGCCGGAGCTTTTTGCCTCGAGTTGTTTCGCGACTACCTCGCGCTCGAGGCGGGGAACAGCGCTCACACGGTGACGAACTACGTGCGCGACGTGCGACGACTCGCGGGGCACGCCGCCGCTCGAGGCGCCCGCGGCCCGGCAGACGTGACGAGCGTCGCGCTCCGAGAGTTCGTCTACGCCCTTAAGGATCTCGGCCTGGCTCCCTCCACCATTCGGCGTCAGATCTCGGCGGTTCGCACCTACTATCGGTTCCTGATCGGCGAAGGCCGAGTCGCGCGGGACCCGAGCGAGCGGCTCGAGCGTCCCAGTCAGTGGCGCCGGCTTCCCACGGTGCTGTCGGTCCCGGAGGTCGAGCGCCTGCTGGGCGCGCCCAATACCGACGAGCCACTCGCCATTCGCGACCGGGCCGTGCTCGAGTTCGCGTACGCGACCGGGGCGCGCGTATCCGAGGTGGTGGGGCTCGCGCTCCAGGACGTCCTGTACGAGGACGGCGTAGCCCGGATTTTCGGGAAGGGCTCGAAGGAGCGCGTCGTCCCGCTGGGCCGCCGCGCCCTGGGCGCGGTCGCGTTGTACGTGCGCGAGATCCGACCGCGGTTCGACCGCGGCAAAGGTCGGGGAATCGTGTTCCTGAATGCCCGCGGCACGCCTCTGTCGCGGGTCGGGGCCTGGGCCATCATCAAGCGCGCCGCCCGGCTCGCGGGGCTGACGAAGCGCGTCACGCCCCACACGCTGCGCCACACGTTCGCCACGCACCTCCTCGAGGGAGGCGCCGACCTGCGCGCCGTGCAGGAGATGCTCGGGCACGCGGACCTCACGACCACGCAGCTCTACACCCACGTGGACCGGGACTACCTCCGCACCGTTCACAAGACCTATCATCCGCGTGGGTGAGGTCGGTCACGTGTCGCGCGCGTTCGTCAAGGAAGACGCCGGCGAGAGCGGACCACGCAAGAGCTACGGGCTGCCGCCGCGCGACGACCCTGGTTTCGACGCCGCAGCCGCCGCGGCGCTGCTCGAGGCCGCGCGCGCCGGCGAGACCCCGAGCGCCGAGCGGGCCACGGGCTACTACTGGGGGGAGCCGAAGCTGCGCGTGCACGTCGAGCGCCTCCTCGAGCGAGCTCGGGCCGACGGCGATGAGCGGCTGGAACAGCTGGCCCACCGGTTCTTGAGCTGAGCCCGCTTGCCCGAGCTCCCCGACATCGCGTTGTACCTGCACGCCCTGCGACCGCGCGTCGTGGGGGAGCGGCTCGAGCGCTTGCGTATCGCCAGTCCGTTCCTGCTCCGCTCGGCGGAGCCGCCGATCGGCGATCTCGCCCGCCGGACGGTCACCGGCGTGCAGCGCCTGGGCAAGCGGATCGTGTTCGCCTTCGACGACGACTATTTCGTCGTGTTGCACCTCATGATCGCGGGCCGCCTGCACTGGAAGCCCGCCGGCGCACCCATCGCCCGGCGCGCGGGACTCGCCGCCTTCGACTTTCCCAACGGCACCCTGCTGCTCACGGAAGCGGGAACGAAGCATCGGGCCTCGCTTCACGTCGTGCGGGGCGAGCGCGCGCTCGCGCAGCACGATCCGGGAGGGTTGGACGTGCTCGCTGCCACGCTCGAGCAGTTTCGTACTACGCTGACCCGAGAATCGCACACGCTCAAACGGGCCCTCACCGACCCCCGGCTGCTCGACGGGATCGGCAATGCCTACTCGGATGAGATTCTGCACGCCGCCCGCCTGTCGCCGCTCCGGCTCACCAGCCAGCTCACACCCGAGGAGGGGGAGCGGCTGTTCCGTGCCGTCCGCGACACCCTCACGGCCTGGACGGAGCGGCTCCAGTCGGAGACGGGTGCGAGCTTTCCGGAGAAGGTGACGGCGTTCCGCCCCGGCATGGCGGTGCACGGCCGGTTCCGCCAGCCGTGCCCCGTGTGCGGTTCTCCCGTCCAGCGCATTCGCTATGCGACCAACGAGGTGAACTACTGCGCCACGTGCCAGACCGGAGGCCGGTTGCTCGCGGACCGGTCGCTGTCCCGACTATTGAAACAGGACTGGCCGCGCTCGCTCGAGGAGTGGGAGGAGCGAGCCCACTGACCCCGGGCGCGAGCCCGGGGAAGCCGCTAGTTTTGCGGGATGCTGTTCGTCCTCGACAACTACGATTCGTTCACCTACAACCTCGTCCAGCTGTTCGGCGAGCTGGGCGCGGAACCCGTCGTGTACCGCAACGACGCCCTCACCGTGGAGCAGGTGCTGGCCCTCAAGCCAACGGCGGCCGTCCTGTCGCCCGGCCCCTGCACGCCCGCGGAAGCCGGGATTCTGGTACCGCTGGTGCGCGCACTCGCGGGGCATGTGCCGATCCTCGGCGTGTGCCTCGGTCATCAGGCGATCGGCGAGGCGTTCGGGGGCCGCGTGGTGCGCGCCGATCGCGTGATGCACGGCAAGACCTGCGAAGTGATCCATGAAGACGACGAGCTGTTCGAGGCGATCCCGAGCCCGGTCACCGGCATGCGCTACCACTCGCTCGTGCTCGAGCCCGCGTCGCTCCCCAAGGACCTGGTCATCACGGCCTGGAGCGCCGATCGCCCCAAGGACGCCGAGATCATGGCCATGAAGCACCGCCGCCATCCGATCTACGGTGTCCAGTTCCACCCCGAGTCGATCGGCACGGCCCACGGCAAGCGCTTGCTGGAGAACTTTCTCAAGGTCGCGCGCAGCCCCGTGTGACATCTCGCGCCACGCGTGTAACACGCGTGTCACGAAGCAATTAGGGTAGGACTAGACTCCGCGGCACGAATTTTGTATGTTCCCCCGTGCCCGTCCTCGGCGTAATCCCGGCGCGGCTCGATTCCAGCCGCCTTCCCCGCAAGCCACTCCTGCCACTGGCAGGCGAGCCGCTCATCCTCTGGGTCGTGCGACGGGCCACCGCAGCCGGCGTGTGTGACCGCTTGGTCGTCGCGACCGACGCGCGCGAAATCGCCGCCGTCGCTGAGCGGGCGGGATACGAGGCGATCCTCACCTCCCCCGAGCATCAGTCCGGCACCGAGCGCGTCGCGGAAGTTGTTGGAAATAAATCGTTTAGCGACTTCGACCTCGTCCTGAACGTGCAGGGTGACGAGCCGCTCGTGGATGTGGACGCGCTGCGCGGGGCTGTGGCGCGAGTGCGCGCGGGCGATCCGATCGGCACCGCCGCGGGCGTGCTCGAGCCGGCGCTCGCCGGCGACCCGGCGCGCGTGAAGGTGGTGGTCGATGCGCGCGGACGCGCTGTGTATTTCTCGCGCGCACCGATCCCGTTCGACCGCGACGGCACGGGGTCGGTGCGGTATCGCCAGCACGTGGGCGTCTATGCCTACACGCGCGAGGCATTGGAGCGGTGGGTACGGCTGCCGCCGGTGCCCGAGGAGCGGTGGGAGCGGCTCGAGCAATTGCGGCCGTTGCTGCACGGCCTGCCGATCGGCGTGGCGCTGTGCAGCGGCCCGGCGGCGCCCGGCGTGGACACGGCGGACGATCTGCGATACGCGGAAGCGCGCTTGACCCGGCACCTGAAGGAGGTGAGTCCGTGAGCTCGACGAAGTACATCTTCGTGACCGGTGGCGTCGTCTCGTCGCTCGGCAAGGGCATCGCGGCCGCCTCGCTCGGTCGCCTGCTGGTGGAGCGCGGCCTCCGGGTGACGATCCAGAAGTTCGATCCCTACATCAACGTCGACCCCGGCACGATGTCGCCGTTCCAGCACGGCGAGGTGTACGTCACCGACGACGGTGCGGAGACCGACCTCGACCTCGGGCACTACGAGCGGTTCATCGACCGCTCGCTATCGCAGGTCAACAACGTCACCACCGGGCGGATCTACCTGTCCGTGATCACCAAGGAGCGGCGCGGCGAATACCTCGGCTCGACCGTGCAAGTGATCCCCCACATCACCGACGAGATCAAGACGGCGATCCGCCGCCTCGCCCCCGATCACGACGTCGTGATCACGGAAATCGGCGGCACGGTGGGCGACATCGAGTCGCTGCCGTTCCTCGAGGCGATCCGTCAGTTCCGCCAGGAAGTGGGCCGCGACAATACGCTGTTCATCCACCTGACCCTCGTTCCCTTCATCTCCGCCACCGCCGAACTCAAGACCAAGCCCACGCAACATTCCGTCCGCGAGCTGATGCAGATCGGAATCCAGCCGGATATCCTGATCTGCCGCACCGAACGGCCGCTCTCGGAAGAGTTGAAGCGCAAGATCGCGCAGTTCTGCAACGTCGACTTCGGCTGCGTGGTGGAGAGTCCGGACGTGAAATCCATCTACGAGATCCCGCTCAAGCTGCACGAGCAGGGGCTCGACCGCGAAGTTTGCATGCGGCTGCACCTCGAGACCAAGGACCCCGACCTGCGCGGCTGGGCACAGATGGTGGACAAGATCCTCAACCCCGCCGAGCGGGTGCGCATCGCGGTAGTGGGGAAGTACACCGAGCTCGCCGACAGCTACAAGAGCATCCACGAGGCCCTGGTGCACGGAGGGATCGCCAACGAGTGCGGGGCGCAGGTCGAGTGGATCTCGTCCGACCGCTTCACCGATCAAGCAGCCGCCGCCGAGCTGCTCGGGGGCTACGACGGTCTGCTCGTCCCGGGTGGGTTCGGCGTGCGCGGCGTGGAGGGGATGCTGGAAGCGATCCGCTGGACGCGGGAGCACAAAGTGCCGTTCTTCGGGATTTGTCTCGGCCTGCAGGCGGCGATCATCGAGTTCGGGCGCGACGTGGTCAAGCTGCCCGATACCAACTCGAGCGAGTTCGCCCCCGAATGCGAGAACCCGGTGATCGCCCTGATGCGCTCCCAGGAAGGGATCCAGGAGCTGGGTGGGACGATGCGGCTGGGAGCGTATCCCTGCAAGCTGCGGCCCGGCTCGCGCGTCGCCCAGGCCTACGCGGCGCTCGAAGTCAGCGAGCGGCACCGTCATCGCTACGAGGTGTCGAACGCGTATCGCGACGTGCTGGCCGAATACGGCATGCGCTGCTCCGGCCTCTCCCCCGACGGCTCGCTCGTCGAGATGATCGAGCTGCCCGATCACCCGTGGTTCATCGGCTGCCAGTTCCACCCCGAGCTCAAGTCGCGCCCGACCCGGCCGCACCCGCTGTTCGCCGGGTTCGTGGGCGCGGCGCGCCAGCAGCATCGCGCCCGGGGTGGGGCGGCCCTCGCCCAGGCCGAGCGGCCGTCCCAGCTCGCCGGCCGACGCGACTGACGTGGCGCAGCACTTCGCGGCCCGGGCCGCCCCGTTTCTCATCGCGGGGCCGTGCGTCGTCGAATCGGACCAGCTGAATCTCCGGATCGGCGCAGCGCTCGCCGAGCTCGGAGCCAAGCTAGCGGTCCACGTCATCTACAAGGCGTCGTACGACAAAGCGAATCGGTCGCGGCTCGCGGGCGCACGCGGTCCCGGCCTGGAACGGGGTCTCGAGGCGCTCGCGCGAGTGCGTGCGGACACGGGCTTACCGATCCTCACCGACGTGCACGAGGCCACCCAGGTGTCCGCGGTCGCCCAGGTGGCGGACGTCCTTCAGATCCCGGCGTTTCTCTGCCGCCAGACCGACCTGCTGGTGGCGGCGGGGCGTGGGGGCCGCCCCGTCAACGTGAAGAAGGGGCAGTGGATGTCCCCGGAGGGCATGGCGGGGGCGGTGGAGAAGGTCCGCGCAGGAGGCGCGCCCGAAGTGGCCGTCACCGAGCGCGGCAGCTTCTTCGGCTACGGCGACCTGGTCGTGGACATGCGCAGCTTCGCGCGGCTGCGCGCCGCGTGCGGCGCCCCGGTGGTGTATGACGCGACCCATTCGGTACAGCAGCCGGGACAGGGCCCCGACGGCGCGAGCGGCGGCCTGCGCGAGTCCATCCCGCCCCTGTTGTACGCGGCCGCGGCGGCCGGCGCGGATGGATTCTTCCTCGAGACGCACCCCGACCCCGATCGGGCGCCCTCGGACGGGCCGACCATGATCCCGCTGGACCGGCTCGAAGGCATCCTGCGTGTCGCGATCGACGTCTGGTGCTGCGCGAGGGCGGCGGGCACGGCGGCAGCGAGGTCCCAGGGGGGTGGCAGGGCGGCTGTCGAGGACCGAGCGAGAGCCGTGCCCCTCGCCCGCGCCAAGAAGTGACCATGCTGGACGCAAACCTCGCCCGCCGCTTGAAGCTCGTCGGCTTCGACGTCGACGGCGTGCTCACCGACAACGGCGTCTACCTCGGCGTGGTCGGCGATCACCCCGTCGAATTCAAGCGCTTTCACATCCAGGACGGACTCGGCATCCGCATGCTTCGCTCCGCCGGCCTCGTCGTGGTATGGCTCACGGGGCGGGAATCCACGGCCACGGCGCTGCGGGCGCGCGAGCTGTCGGTGGACGAGCTTATCCAGGATCCGACGGCCCGTAAGCTCCCGGCGTTCGAGGCACTGCTGGCTCGCCGCGGGTTCGCCTGGGACGAGTGCGCCTTCGTCGGCGACGACCTTGCGGACCTCCCCGTGCTCACGCGCGTGGGGTTGCCGGTCGCGGTCGCGAACGCGGTGGCGGAGGTCAAAGCGGCGGCGCGGGTCGTCACGGACGTCCCCGGCGGCCAGGGCGCCGTCCGCGAGGTCGCCGAGCAGATCCTCAAGGCGCGCGGCGACTGGCAGAGTCTCCTCACGACGTACTTTCTGGAGCGTGGCGATGTCCCGCACGGAGCCGGGCGACCTCGTTGAGCGCGGGCGCCGCGTGCTCGCCCTCGAAGCCGACGCGATCGGGCGCGTGGCCCAGCGACTGGGGCCGGCGTTCGCCGCGGCGGTGCGCCTCCTGACGGAAGGGGGGGGCCGGGTGATCGTCTCGGGGGTCGGCAAGTCCGGCCTCATCGCGCGCAAGATCGCCGCCACCTTCACGTCGACCGGCACGCCCGCGTCGTTCCTCCACCCGGTCGACTCCCTTCACGGCGACTTGGGGATCGTCGGCCGGCACGATGTGGCGATCCTCCTGTCCAAGAGCGGGGCCTCGGACGAGCTGTTCGGCCTCGTGGGCCAGCTCAAGCGGCTGGGCGTGCGGCTGGTCGCGATCACCGGCGACCCGGACTCCGTCCTCGCCCGTCAGGCCGACGTGGTGCTCGACGCGAGCGTCGCCGAAGAGGCGTGCCCGGAGACGCTCGCGCCCACCACGAGCACGACCGCCGCCTTGGCGCTCGGCGACGCCCTCGCCGTCACGCTGCTCGAGGTCAAGGGATTCCGGCGCGAGGACTTCGCGGCGCTGCACCCCGGGGGCGCGCTGGGCCGGAACCTCCTGCTGCGCGTCGCGGATGTGATGCTCGCCGGCGAGATCCCCGCCCTCGGGCCCGAACGCCCCATGCGCGAGTGTGTCGTGCTGCTCGCCGAGAAGCGCGGCACCGTCGCGGTAGTGGACCAGGCGGGAAGTCTCGTGGGCGTCGTCACCGCGGGAGACCTCACCCGGGTCATGGAGAAGACCGACGCCTTCCTCGACCTGCCGATCCGTGACGTCATGACGCGCACCCCCAAGACCACCACGCCCGACGAGCTCGCCGGTGCCGCGGTGCGGCTCATGGAGCAGCACGGCATCATGGCGCTGCCCGTGCTCGACGGCGGCCGCAAGGTGGTTGGCATGGTACACCTGCACGACCTTATGAAAGCAGGAGCAGCCTAAATGCGAAAGACGTCGCGCAACGGCGTCACGCAACGGCGTCACGCGACACCGTCACGTTTCCGCGTGACGTCTCCGTGCTACGTCGTTTGGTGCTACGTCTTTCTGGGTGGGGTTGTGGCGGGGGCGTGTGACGCAGGGATCAAGCCCACCGCCACGATCTCGGCCGCGGACTCCGCCGATCAGGTCATGCAGAACATGTCGCATTATGTGACCAATGCCGGCATTCAACGGGCGCACGTGCGTGCCGATACGGCATATTTCTACTCGCCTTCGCAGACGGCCGAGCTCCGCAACGTGCACATCACGTTCTACGATACCCGCGGCGCCCAGACATCGACCCTCACCTCGCGTGAGGGCACCTATCACTGGCGCACGGGCGACATGGAGGCGCGCGGCAACGTGGTGGTGGTGCGAATCGACGGCGCGACGCTCCGTACCGAGGTGATCCGCTACAGCCAGACCAAGAACCAGGTCAGCTCCGACCGCGACTTCATATTCGACGAGCCGACACGGCACGTCGAAGGGGAGGGGTTCACCTCCGACCCGGATTTCAAGATCGTGACCGCGCTCCGCCCCAAGGGGACGGGCGGGAAGTTCACCCTTCCGAACCAATGATGGCCACCATGTTCCTCGTCGCCCTCGTCCAACACCCCACTTCGCCCGCGGACACGGCGGGGGGACGGCCCTGCACGGTGGAAATCGACTCGGTCCGCGGCAAGGCGCAGCAGGTGGAGGTGCGCAAGGGAGAGACCAACGTCTTCGCGGGGGGCGGTGTGTTCGCGCACTGCAGGGGCACCGGGAGCTCCCTGCGGTCCGACAGCGTCGCCTGGTACGCCGGCGTCGGCCGCTTCGACATGATCGGGCAGAAGAGTCTGGTGCACATCCGTGACACGGCCATCACGCTCGACGCGGTGACGGCTGCCTACTTCCTGCGTCAGGAGCGGCTCGAGGCCCACAAGAACGTGGTCGCGGTGAACCGCAACAGCGGCTCGGTGCTGCGAGGGCCCAACCTGACCTATTACCGGGCGGTGAAGGGCGTTCGGGACACGCTCGAGACGTACGCGACGGGGCGACCCACGATCGACTACCGCGCGGCCGCCGATTCGGGTGAGCCTTATGTGATCGTCGCCGATCGGGTACGCTTCAAAGGCAACGATCGCATGTGGGGCGGGGGAACCGTGACAATCGACCGCAGCGACTTCGCGGCGCGGGGCGACTCGATGCAGCTCGACCAGGGCACGGGAGTCGGGCTGCTCCTGGGCAAGCCGCGGGTCGAGGGTAAGGGCACGGAGGCCTACACGCTCACGGGCACGCGCATCGAGCTCGGCCTCCAGGGTCGCGACCTGCGGCTCGTCAAGGCGCTCGGCAACGGCGTGGCCACCGGCGCCGACTGGCGCCTCACCGCCGACACGATTCATCTGCACCTCGACCAAAAGAAGCTGCAGCAGACGTTCGCCTGGGGCCCCAAGGACTCGGTCCGCGCGCGGGCGGTCTCGAGCGTCACCACGATCCTGGCCGACTCGCTCGCCCTCGACGTTCCGGATCAGGTGCTCACCGAAGCGCGGGCGTTCGGGCACGCGCTCTCGACCTTGAAGCGCGACTCGACCGCCACGCGGGATTCGACGGCCAAGCGGGATACGACGCCGGACTGGATTGCCGGCGATTCGCTCACGGCGCGCTGGGCGCAGGAGGTCGACCCCCCCGGGTCGGGGCGGCCGAAGAGCAAGCTGCACCGTCTCGTCTCGCGCGGATCGGGCCGGGTCTTCACGCATCAGTACAACCAGCGCGACTCGCTGCCGTCGCTCAACTACTCGCGCGGGGCGATGATCGACATAACCCTCGCGGGAGGGAAGATCGATAACGTGACGGTCACGGGGCGTGCCGACGGCGTGCAGCTCGAGCCGCTGCCACCCGCGCCGCCGGACACGACCAAGAAGCCGCCGGAGACCACCAAGAAGCGGCCGGATACCACCAAGAAGCCCAAGGCGCCCGTTCGATGACGAGCTCCTCGTTCTCTCCGGCCTCCCGGCACCTCGCGGACCTCCTGGCCGCGCGGGACTCGTCGCTGCCCCTGGCGGCGGCAGCGCTGGCACGCGTCGGGGACGCCGAGGGACGCGCGCCGTTCGGTGAGCTCGCGGTGGCCTACCGCGAGGAGTTCCTCAAGCTGCGCGCCCACTCCCGGGATGCCGGCCTGCCCGAGCTCGGAGCCCTGTCGGTCGAGGAGTTCCGCGCCAGCCTCCGGACGTCGGTCCTGCCGCGCCTCGCGCTCCTGAAGATCGTCACCTACCCGCTGGGGGTGCCGGGGGATCCGGTGACGGTCGCGTTTACCGCCGAGGCGTGGGCCGAGCTCGCCGCCGACCGCGGCGGCGTGGCGGATCGGCTGCTCGAGGCCGCGGAGCGCGCGCTGGCGCGCGCCGAGTCGCCCAGCGGCGAGCATCCCGTGGTCTCGGGCGGGAGCCGCCTCGAGGCACACGGGCTGGTCAAGACGTACAAGGGTCGCCGCGTGGTGAACGAGGTGAGCGTGCAGCTGCAGCAGGGCGAGATCGTGGGCCTACTCGGCCCCAACGGGGCAGGGAAGACCACGTGCTTCTACATGATCACCGGCTTGATCCGTCCCGACGGCGGCAAGATCGTGCTCGACGGCCGGGACATCACGCCGGAGCCGATGTACCGCCGCGCGCGCATGGGGATCGGCTACCTGGCGCAGGAGCCCTCCGTGTTCCGCAAGCTCACCGTCGAGGAGAACGTCCGCGCCATTCTCGAGACCCTGCCACTGAGCGATGCCGAGCAGGCGGACCGCCTCGAGCGCTTGCTCGACGAGCTCGCCATCAAGCACCTGCGGCGTCAAAAGGGGTTCCAGCTGTCGGGCGGTGAGCGGCGCCGCCTCGAGATCACCCGCGCGCTCGTCACCGCGCCCAAGTTCATGCTGCTGGACGAGCCGTTCGCGGGCGTCGATCCGATCGCCGTGCACGACATCCAGACCATCGTGGCCGGCCTGCGGCACCGCGGCATCGGCGTCCTGATCACGGATCACAACGTGGAGCAGACCCTCGACATCGTGGACCGCGCGTACATCATGTTCGAAGGCAAGGTACAGGTGGCGGGCACGGTGCGCGAGCTGGTGTTCGACGACCGCGTGGCGAACCTCTACCTCGGGCCGACCCTCACGGCGCGGCTGCGCGCGCGCCTCGGGGGGGGCCAGCTGCAACCCGTATGAAGACCGGCCTGCAGCAGCACACCGGGCTCTCGCAGCAGCTCCGCATCAACCCGCGGCTGTACCAGGCCATGGACCTGTTGTACATGCCGCTGCTCGATCTCCAGCAGCACCTGAAGCAGGAGCTGCTCGGAAACCCGTTCCTCGAGCTGGTCGAGCCGGAGGAGGAGACCGAGGTGCCCTTGGCGGAAGAGGCCAAGGAAGACAAGAAAGAGGCCGAAGCCAACGACGAGCCCAACTGGGAAGAGATCCTGCTCGACGACGGGTCGGACTCGGGCGCGCCGCCGCGCGACATGAGCGAAGCGCGGGAATACGTCGAGCCGGTGCCGGTCGAGAGCAAGGACCTGTCCGACTATCTGCGGGAGCAGATGCGGCTGCTCGACCTGACGCCCCGCCAGCAGCTGCTCGCCGAGGAATTCATCGGGAACATCGCGGAAGACGGCTATCTCGGCGCCACCCTGGAGGAGATGGTGCGCGGCGCGAACCAGTTGTTGGAGGAGCACGCGGCCGAGTCGGAGGGGGACGTCCAGCCGCCGCAGCTGTTCACGCTGGCCGAAGCCGAGGAGATGCTCCGCATCATCCAGAAGCTCGATCCCCCCGGCGTCGGCGCCCGCGACCTGCGGGAGTGCCTGCTGCTTCAGCTCGACGCACGCGCCGAGACCGACACGCTGGCGTACCGGCTGGTGCGCGACGCCTTCGACGACCTGAAGGCACACCGCTGGAGCGACCTCGGCAAGCGCTTCGGGCTCGATGCCACCGAAGTGCAGAAGGTCGCCGACGAGCTCGCCAAGCTCGACCCCAAGCCGGGGCTGCAGCACTCGGCGGCCAACGACGCGTACATCATTCCGGACCTCGTGGTCGAGAAGATCGACGGGGAGTACAAGGTGTTCCTCAACGACGCCGGCCTGCCGCGCCTGCGGATCTCGAAAACCTATCAGGACATCGCGCGCGACAAGAAAAAGTTCCAGGGCGAGAACAAGGACTTCATCAACCAGCGCATGAACAGCGCGCACTGGATGATTCAGGCGATCGAGCAGCGGCGCCAGACGATGCTCAAGGTGATGAATTTCATCGTCGATCGCCAGCGCGAGTTTTTCGAGAAGGGAGTGGAATACCTGAAGCCGCTCACGCTGCGCGAGGTCGCGGATGTGATCAACATGCACGAGAGTACCGTGAGCCGGGTGACGAACGAGAAGTACGTTCAGACCCCGCGCGGGCTCCTGCCCCTCAAGTTCTTTTTCTCGAGCGGCCTCTCCACCACCACCGGCGAGGACGCGAGCGCCCGCGCCATCCGGGCCCAGATCCAGAAGATGGTGGCGGACGAAGACCCCAAGAACCCCCTGACCGACCAGCAGATCGTCGAGATGTTCGCGCAGCGGGGCGTCAAGATCGCCCGGCGCACGGTCGCCAAGTACCGCGACCAGCTGAGCATCCTCCCCGCGCGCATGCGCAAGCGCCTATGAGTCTCGCCACGGGGACGGCCACTCCCGAGGTGAGTGTCCTCGTGCCCGCCAAAGACGAAGCCGAGAATCTCCCGGAATTCGTGCGCCAGGCGCGCGAGACCCTGCTCCCGCTGCCGTACAGCTGTGAAGTGGTGATCATCGACGACGGCAGTCGCGACGCCACGCCGGACACGCTGCGCGAGCTCGCGACCAAACACCCGTTCGTCCGCGTCGTCACCCACCGCAGCCAGCGCGGCATCGCCGACGCCCTGGCCTCGGGGGGCGACGCCGCACGGGGCCGCGTCCTCGTGTTCTATCCCGCAGACCTGCAATACCGCCCCAGCGACATCCCATCCCTGGTACAGCCGATTCTCGACGACACCGCGGACATCGTGACCGGCACGAAACAGGGGCATTACGAAAAACGCTTCGTGTCCTGGGTCTACAACGGCCTGTGCCGCTGGCTGTTCGGCGTGCGGGTCACCGACTTGAACTCGGTCAAGGCGTACCGGCGAGAGGTGACGGACGCCCTGACCACCCGGCCCGATTGGCATCGCTTCATGGTCGTGATCGCGGCGGCGCAGGGCTTCCGGCTCGCCGAGCGCCCCGTGCCGCTCTTGCCGCGCCGGGCGGGGAAGTCGAAGTTCGGCATCGGGCGCATCCCGGTGGGCGTGCTGGACCTCGTCTCGGTGTGGTTCCAGTTGCGGTTCGGGCGCAAACCGCTGCTGTTCTTCGGCGTCCCCGGCGCCGTGCTCATCTTCCTCGGTTTCCTGGTCGCCGTCTACGCGCTGATCGAACGCTACGCGTACCAGCAGGGCAACCGGGCGTTTCTGTACCTCGTGCTGCTGCTGGTGCTGGCCGGCCTGATGCTGTTCGGCTTCGGGTTCGTGGGCGAGATGCTCGCGGGGGTACGCGAAGAGGTCCGCGCGCTGCGGCGTCCGCCGGACCGGCCGAGCGGTGGAGACGGAGGGCCTGGAGGCAGCTAGCCCTGGCGCGCTGCCGCCGCGGCGTAAACCTCCGCCCAGCGCCGCGTAATCGCCTCCCAGCTGAACCGCTCCTGCAGCCGACGATATCCCGCGTCCCCCAAGCTCACGGACAGTGCGGGGGCACGGGCCAGCCGCTCCAGCGCCCCGGCCAGCGTCGCCGCATCGGCGGGGGGCACCAGCAATCCCGACACGCCGTCCTCCACGATGTCCGTAATGCCGCCGATCGCGCTTGCGATCACGGGCACCCGCTGGTTCATCGCCTCGAGCAACACGACGCCCAGGCCCTCGGTGTCGCCGCGCCGGTCCACCACGGCCGGCAGCACGAACGCGTCGGCGGCCGCGTAGGCGTCCTGGAGCTCGGCCTCGGACACCCGCCCGCGCACGGCGACCCGTCCATCGAGCCGCTTTTCCCGGATCCGCGCCTCGATCCGGGCCCGCTCCGGACCGTCCCCCACGATCACCAGGCGGACGTCGACGCGGGGGAGGAGCAGGCTCACCGCATCCACGAGGTGGCTCACTCCCTTGCGCTCCACGAGCCGGCCTACAAACAGCACGGTGAAGGGCGCGCCGGCGGCCCGCTGGTCGGCCCGCCGGGCCGGAGGCGGGAGGCTGGTGGTGTAGGGGATCACCTCGATCGGCACAGGGGCGAGCTCGCGCACTTCGTCCGCCGTGTACGACGAGATCGCCACCACCCGGTCGGAGCGTCGCGCCGCCCACTTCAGGAATCCCCGGAGAAACGGCATTGCGGTTTTCACCCACCGCAGCTCCACTCCGTAGAACGTGGTGACCAGGGCGGCGGGGCGAGCCCGTTGGGCGGCCCAACCGAACAGCGCCAGGGGGAAGGGCCAGTGCACGTGGATGACGTCGTAGCGCTGGCGCCGGCACAGCCGCCAGGCCGCGACCATGCCAGCCGCCACGAAGCACACGGCCATCACGCGGTAGAGGAAGCCGCGTCGCAACCGGTCGGGCGCGGCCTCCTCGTGCGTCAGCCGCTCCCAGCGGCGCGGAAAGTACCGGAACCGATGCACGGGGATCCCGCTCACCACCTGGTCCGGGGCACCCCGATACGAAGAACTGAGGACTTCCACCTCGTGTCCGGCGGTCCGGAGTCGCTTGAGCAGCTCGACCAGCCAGGGCACGATCACATCGTCCGGGGAACGCGGGAACGCCGTGACCACGTGGAGGATGCGCATGGAGGCTGCCCAAAGCTACGACTTTCCGGGGGTTTGCGGCCATGGTATTTTTCCGACCCATGACCAATCGAATCGCGCCGGCGTCACCCGAGCTCACCAAGTTCTACAGCGAACGCCACGACTGGCGCAACTCGGGCGAAGAGCGCATGCGGTTTCGCAAGCACATGCAGCTGGCGCAGGTACGCCCCGGCAGCGCGGTGCTCGACATCGGCTCCCGCAACGGCGATCTCCGCAAGTACCTCCCGCACGACGTCAAGTATCAGGGACTCGACATCGCCCCCGAGTTCGCCGCCCCCGACATCCTGATTCACGATATCACGAGCGGGCTGCCGTTTCCCGATGCCTCGTTCGACTACGTCTTCATGGTCGAGGTGCTTGAGCACACGCCTACCGCGTACAGTACGGCGGGCGAGATCCATCGAGTGCTTCGGCCCGAGGGCGTGTGGATGGTCTCCGTGCCCAATCCCTATCACGTGAAGGAGATCATCTGGAATCTCTTGCGCGTGCCGGACAAGCAGGGGCATATCTACAGTTGGACGCGCCAGACGATCAGCCGCTTGGGCGCGATGAACGGGTTCCGCCTCGTGGATTGGGGCGGTACGTACTTCTATCCACCGATTCCCGCACCCTGGTGGATGCTCGCGCGGTCAGTCGCCTACAAATTCGTCAAGGCCTGAGCTGACACACGTACGGCGGTGGCTGTGGGCCGCTCAGGGCCTAGTCACGCTGGCGGTCGTGACCTTCGTCGCCCGCTCGATCGCGCGCAATTGGACGGAGTTCCGCTCGCTCCACGTCGCGGTCACGGTCACGCCGGCGTGGATCGCCGCCTCCGCCCTCACGGTGTTCGCCACCTACCTCATGCAGATCGAGTCCTGGCGCCGTATCCTGCGGGGGTGGCACCAGCGCCTCCCCTTCGCCGCCGCCGCGCGGACCTGGAGCCTGGCCAACCTCGGCCGCTACGTCCCGGGAAAAGTGTGGAGCGTCGCCGGCCTGGTGGTGCTCGCGCAGCGGGCCGGCGTCCAGCCGGGTCCCGCGGCTGCGTCCGCGTTTGCGATCCAGGCCGTGTCGCTCGGCAGCGGAGTGGCGGTCGTCGCCGCGGCGGCACCGCATAGCGCCCCGCCGCTCCGTCTTGCGGCGGCCGGCCTGGTGGCCGTGGTCACGATCGGCGCGCTGGCGTGGCGCCCGACGGCCGCCTGGCTGGGTCGCCTGGCCAACGCTACGCCTCCGCTCGAGCCGCTCGCGCTCGGCGCCGTGCTCGCCAGCACCCTGCTCACCGTGCTCAGCTGGTGGACGTACGGAGCGGCCTTCTGGATGCTGGCCCGAGGCCTCGTGCCCGGTGCGCCCCTGCCGCTCACCAGCGCCGTCGCCGCCTTCACGCTCGGCTACGTGCTCGGCCTGCTGGCCCTGTTCGCCCCCGGCGGGGTCGGCGTGCGCGAGCTGGTGCTGATCGGCCTGCTCGCTCCCTTTTTGGGCTCGGGCGGCGCGGTCGCCGTGAGCCTCGCGTCGCGCGTGCTCCTCACCGTCCTGGAGGGAGCCGCTGCGCTCCTCACCTTTCCGCTCCGCCACCGTCCCCAGGAGTCCGTTTCGTGAACGACGCCCCGTCCGCCGCTGCCGCGGGCCCCTACGAGCCGGTCCGGCCCACGCTGCTCGCGACGGCTGCCTTCGCCCTGTGGCCGGTGATCTTGTCATTGCCGATGCTCACCGGGATGTGGCTCGCGAATCCCGTGAGCAGCGATCAGTACACGGCGGGCTTTTCGTTCCACGCGTGGAGTGCCGAGTGGTTCGAGCGGAGCGGCCACCTGCCGCTCTGGAATCCGGAGATCTTCGGGGGTCTGCCGTTCGTCGCGGCGGGGAGCGGGGACGTGTTCTATCCCACCTGGCTACTGCGCTTCGTGGTGCCGGTCACGACGGCGGGCAACCTGAGCTTCTTCGTGCACTACGTCCTCGCCGGGCTCTTCACCTATCTGCTGCTGCGGCGCTTGCGGGTCGGGTGGACGGGATCGGTGGTCGGAGGACTCGCCTACGAGCTGACCGGGTTGATCGCGTCGTATCCGTCGCCGGGGCACGACGGCAAGCTGTTCGCCTCCGCCATGCTGCCGCTGCTGTTGCTCGCGCTCGTGTTGGCGCTGCGCGAGCGTCGCTGGGCCGGTTACGTGCTGCTGGCCGCGGCGACCGCGCTGTCCCTGCTCGGTCACTTCCAGCTCGCCTATTACTCGCTCATCGTCGCCGGACTGTTCGCGCTGTACCTCACGTTCGAGGAGTCGCGTGACAGCGCGGGAGGAGAGCGCGTGCTGCGGCTCGGCCTCGCGCTCACGGCCGTGCTGATCGGGTTCGGCGTCGCGGCGATCCAGGTCCTGCCGTTCTTCGAGTACATCCCCTTTTCGCCCCGCGCGCAGGGCTACCACGGATTCGAAGGGTCTACATCGTTTGCCATCCCGTGGAACCATGTCCCCGAGTTCTTCCTCAAGAACTTCGCGGGCCGGTCTTGGGACACGTACTGGGGCTCGAACCAGCTCAAGTTCCATTCGGAGTACCTCGGCTTGCCCGTGGTAGCCCTCGCCGCGCTGGGCGTCACGGTGCCCGAGCGCCGGCGGCAGATCCTGTGGCTGGGCGGGATCGGGCTCCTGTTTCTGCTCATCAGCCTCGGCGCCGCCACGCCGTTCTACCGGGTGTGGTGGACGCTCATGCCCCTGGTGAAGAAAACGCGTGCCCCAGGGATGGCCTTCTACGTGGTGGCCCTGGTGACCGCCTGCTTCGCGGGTCTGGGTGTGGAGCGAGCCCTCAGGGGAGAGGGCAGGCGGGTCTTGACGCCCGCCCTGATCGTCGGCGGGATCGTGGCCCTGCTCGGCCTCACGGGAGCGTTCGGCCATGTCGCCGAGGTGCTCGCCGGGGCGAAGGCGGCGGCGGCGCGAGCGGATCAGGGGGCGATCCTGTGGGGTGCCGCGACGAGCGGACTCGCGCTCGCGGCAGTCGCCGCGGTGCTTGGCCCGGCGCAGGGTCGCCTGACGCCGCGCCTCAGCGCTCTGGCGCTCATGCTGATCGTCGGGACAGACCTGTGGCTCAACGCGCGGCAGTTCTGGATGTATACGAAGCCGTTCGGGCGGGACCAGCTGATCGATCGTATGGCCGCGACGCCGCTGCCGTACCGCGTCTTGAATCTACCGGGCGCTGGGGCGGCCTATCCCGGGTCGATATTGATGGCGTTCGACATCCCCGAGCTGTTCGGGTACCACGGGAACGAGCTGCGGTATTACGACGAGCTGTGGGATCGCGAGAATGGTTGGAGAAACCTGGGCGTCTTGTCGCTCTGGGACCTCTGGGCGGTGCGCTACGCGATCCTGCCCGCCGGTGGCCGGAGCGTCGATTCGATCCCCGGGTTCCGGCGGGTCATGGATTCCGTCGCGACGTTCGACGGGGGCCGTGCGACCCTGTTCGAGCGGCTGACCCCGGCACCGTACGCTCGCGTCGTCGCGGGGGCGGTCAAGGCCGACTCGACCACCGTCGTCCCGACCCTCGTCGATCCCCGCATGGACTTCTCCAGGATCGTCCTCTTCACCAACGATCAACCGGTGACGCCGGAGCCGTTGAAGGAGATGCCCCCGCCCAGCCCGTCGCACGCTGCCGTGACCGCGTGGCAGCCGGGGCGGATGACGGTCACGCTCGACCCCACGCCCCCGAAACCGAGCTACCTGCTCGTCGCGGAGAACTGGTATCCCGACTGGCTGGTCACGGTCGACGGCCGGCGCGGCCAGTTGCTGCGGGGCGACTACAGCCTCATCACGGTCCCGGTCCCCGCTGGCACGCGAACCGTGGACCTCACGTTCCGCTCCCGGTTGTACGAGCTCGGCAGGACCGTTACCCTGACGTGCCTCACGCTGGTCCTCGTCGCCCTGCTGGCGTCTTTCGCGACCGGGCGTCCGGGCAATGCGTGAGCGGGGGCTCGTCGTCATCCCCACGTACAACGAGGTCAGCAATCTCTCACCTCTCGTAGAGCAGGTCCTGGCGCAGGACTCCCGCCTCGAGATCCTGGTGGTGGACGACCACTCTCCCGACGGGACCGGCCAGCTGGCCGAAGCCCTGGCCCAGAAGGAGCCCCGGCTGCACGTGTTGCACCGCGATGCAAAGCTCGGCCTGGGAACCGCTTACATCACCGGGTTCAAGTGGGCTCTCGAGCGAGCGTACGACTACGTCTTCGAGATGGACGCCGATTTCTCGCATGACCCGGTGCACTTAAAGGAGTTTCTCAAGGGCATCGCCGGCGCCGATCTGGTGCTCGGGTCGCGCTACCTCGGGGGCAGGGTGACCGTCGTCAACTGGCCGATGGGCCGACTTGTGCTATCGTACTGCGCGAACATCTATGCCCGCTGGATCACGGGCCTGCGGATCTGGGACCTGACCGGGGGGTTCAAGTGCTTTCGCAGGCGGGTGCTCGAAGCGATCGACCTGTCGCAGGTCCGGTCCAACGGCTACGCGTTTCAGATCGAAATGAGCGTGCGCGCATGGCGCAAAGGGTTCACGCTGAAGGAAATCCCGATCGTGTTCGTCGACCGAACCGAGGGGCAAAGCAAGATGAACCGGTCGATCGTGCGGGAAGCCGTGTGGATGGTGCCGCGGCTGAGACTCATGACCTGGTTCGGCCGCATCTAGTCGGCACGGCGATCTACAAGATGACGGGGTCGGGCAACGACTTCGTCATGGTGGACGCACGGCACAGCACGCCGGAACAGTGGGCCGCCGCGGACATCCGGGCGGTGTGCGCGCGCGGGACCGGGGTCGGCGCCGATGGGCTCGTGTTCGTCGGCCCGGGCACGCGGCCCAACAGCGTGCGCATGATCTATTTCAACTCGGACGGCTCTCGCGCCGCCATGTGCGGGAACGCCGCTCTCTGCAGCACCCGGCTCGCGGCGCGGTTAGGCCTGGGGCGACCCCAGGGCATGGCGCTCGAAACCGACGCCGGAGTGTACGAGAGCCGCTGTGCCCCCCCGGACGAGCGCGCCGAGCTGCACCTGGCGCCCGTGCCGCCGCCGGCGCCGGTGTCGGGTCTGACCTTCGCTCCAGCCGAAGAACGGGCCGTCCTCGGGACCGTGGGCGTCCCGCACCTCGTCGTGCTCGTCCAGGACGTGTCACATGTAGACGTGGAGGCGCGTGGTCGCGCGCTGCGCTCGAGTCCGTGCGTCGGGCCGGCGGGGGCGAACGTGAACTTCCTGTCGCGCGATGGTGGCGGCGCATGGCGCATGCGGACGTACGAGCGAGGAGTCGAAGCGGAAACGCTGGCGTGCGGCACCGGGGCCGTGGCGGCGGCCTGCGCACTGGCGGAATGGCGGCTTGCGGAGCCCCCAGTCACCGTGTGGACTTGGAGCGGCCGCCCGCTCGAAATCCGGGCTCGAAAGGGCCCGAAGGGTCTGTACGACGACGTCTGGCTAAAGGGGGAGGCTAGGCTGGTGGTGCGGGGTGTGATTAACTGATGGGCTTCTCCACATTCCCGCGGCCATCAACTTAACATAACATATCTTATACGAAGTACACGACCGCAATCGAGGCTATTTCACCACACCCGCGGCCGCGCCCTTGGTCAACTCCCCGATCCGAACCTTCGCCTCGCCAGCCGCGCTGGTCGAGTCGAGCTGCTGTGCGATCGTGCGGTACGCCGCCAGCGCCTTGGCCGTGTCCCCGCCAGCGACCCAGGCCCGCCCTGCGTCCGACAGGAACTGGGCCCGCAGAAACGGAAACTGGGCCCCGGCCGCCGCCGCCTGCTCGTACGCCGCGGCGGCGTCATGCGGCTTGAGCGCGTTCTCAAGAGCTGCGCCCAACAGGCCATATGCCTGCGCCCGGAAATCTTTGTCGGCTTTGGGCGCGTACCGCTGCAACACATCGATCGCTTGCTGCGTTTGCCCCTGCGCCAGGCGCACCTGCGCGAGCAGGATGGTGCCCTCCTGCGCGGCGTGCGTGCCGGCGTAGTTCTCCACGACCTGCGCGAGGACGCTTGCCGCGAGCGGGTAGTTCTTGGACTCGAGTGCCAGCCGGCCCTGCTCGAGCTGGCTGCCGGCGTTGCGCTCGGCGGTTTTGGTCGAGAGCAGATTCCACCCGAATAAACCGGCGGCGAGGACGATCACGACACCGGCATATGTCGCCGCCTGGCGGTGGCCCTTGATCCACTCGGTGAGCCAAGTCAGCGCGTTGCCTTCTGATGCTGCCGGCTGTCCCGTGCTCGTCACAGTTGTCGCCATCCCTCACGCCTCTCCGCGCAACGTCTCTGCGCGACGCTTCCGTGCTGCGTATTTCGTGTTACGCATTTGGTGCTACGTATCTCGTGATACGTCCTTGCCTTGTTCTCGCCCCCCAGTGCCCCTGGGGTGACTCGAACACCCGGCCAACGGTTTAGGAAACCGCTGCTCTATCCACCTGAGCTACAGGGGCGTAAGCCTCGCAATGTAGCGGGGTTACGTATAGTGTAGCAAGGCCTCCACTCGCTCGCCCCGGAGCCGCCCGCGCCCTTTCAGCGAGTCCAGCTCGATCAAGAAGGTGAACCCGACCACGTCGGCGCCGTGTGAGCGCACCAACTTGGCGGCCGCCTCGGCTGTGCCGCCCGTTGCCAACACGTCGTCCACAATCAACACGCGGTCGCCCGGGCCCACGGCATCGCGGTGCATCTCCAACGCGTCCGTCCCGTACTCGAGCGCGTATTCGACCCGCCCCCGCGCCGCAGGCAGTTTGCCCGGCTTGCGGATGGGAACGAGGCCGGCGTCGAGTGCCAGCGCGACCGGCGCACCCAACAAGAAACCGCGGGATTCGATCGAAACCACCCGCGTGGCCTGGGCCCCGGCGAACGGCGTGGACATCAGCTCCACGGCACGGCGGAACGCCCGCGGGTCGAGCAGCAGCGGCGTGATATCCTTGAACAGGATCCCCGGTTTGGGAAAATCGGGCACGTCGCGGATGGTGCGGTAGATGTCTTGGACGGTGACCGTCGCAGTCACAGGCAAGCCTCCCAACTACCTGATATGGAACTCGTTAGGAATCACGTGCTCATGTGGAACATCGCTGCTTTCCACACGCTCGACCCGTGCCTGGGCCGGCCCCCGTTCCAGGACGCGCTCGAGCTCTTCGAGCGCCGCCGGCGGCCCGGCGGCGATCACTTCCACGGAACCGTCGCGCAGGTTGCGCACGAACCCGCCCAGTCCCAGCCGTTCGGCCTCGCGCCACACGAACCAGCGGAACCCCACTCCCTGGACCCGGCCGTAGACGAGAAACCGCCGCGTGCCCATCCCGGCCGCCTCACCCCTGCCGCCCCTGTGATGCCCGCCGCCGGTGCCACCAGGCGTACACCACCGCGATGAGCGCCAGGATCGGCACGACAATCAGCACGGCCCGTCCCGTGTAGCGTCGCGCCTCCTGGTCGAGCACCTCGAGGATCACCTCTTCCCGGCTCCCGATGAACCAGCCGATCCACGTGAGGATCGCGCACCAGACGAGTGCTCCGAGCCCGGTGAAGAGGACGAAGCGGCTCGGGTTCATCCGCGCGATTCCGGCGGGGATCGAGATCAAGTGCCGCACGACGGGCAGCATGCGCCCCATGAACACACTGATCTCGCCGTGGGCGGCAAAGTAGCGTTCCGAGCGATCGAGCCCCTTCTCGGTGATCAGCACGTACTTCCCCAGGCGCAGAAAGAACGCGCGGCCCAGCCAGCGGGCGAGTCCGTAGTTGGCGAGCGAGCCGAGGATGCTCCCCAGCACGCCGCACGCCAGCACGACCAGGAAGTCCAACTCGCCCTTCGCCACGAGGTATCCCGCCGGCGGCATGACGAGCTCGCTCGGCAGCGGCAGCACCGACGACTCGACGGCCATGAGCACCACGATTCCGGGGTAGCCGAGGTCGCGGAACCGCTCGAGCAGCCACTGCACGAACGACTCAAGCATCGAAACCGTGCTCTCCGAGCAGGGGGACGAACCGCGCCGTGCCGAGCGGCGTGTGACGCAGCTCGACGCCCGTCCCGACGCGCTCCACGAGCGTGAGCGTCTGAGCGCCGCGCATGCCAAGCGGGATCAGGAGCCTGCCTCCGGGCGCCAACTGCTCCACGAGGGGCGGCGGCACGTCGGGGCCGCCTGCGGTGACGAGGATCGCGTCGTAGGGCGCGTAGGCGCTCCAGCCGAGCGTCCCGTCGCCCAGCAGCACCGAGACGTTCGTGACGTCGGCCTCCCGCAGCGCGCCCTGGGCCGCGAGGGCGAGGGCCTGCACACGCTCCACCGAGAACACGGTCGCGGCCAGGGCGGCGAGTAAGGCGGTCTGGTATCCGGAACCGGTCCCGATCTCGAGCACGCGCTCCCTTCCCCGCAGCCGCAGGGCCTCGAGATAACGGGCCTGGGTGTAGGGCTGCGAGATGGTCTGCCCTTTTCCGATCGGCAGCGCGGCGTCCTCGTATGCGCGGTGCCGCACCGCATCGGGTACGAAGAGATGGCGCGGTGTCTCGGCGAAGGCTTTGAGGACGGCCAGGTCGCGGATGCCCTTCGCACGCAGCGTCTCGACCAGCCGTGCCCGATAGCCGGCGAAGGTATCCCCCGGCCCGCTCAGTCGCCGGGGAACCACTTCCGCACCACCTCCATGAGGCTGTAGCTGGTCATGTCCATGTGGAGCGGCGTCACCGAGATGTAGCCGTCGCTGGTGGCGCGAAAGTCCGAGTCGGCCCCTCCGCTCCACGTGATGCGGCCGCCGCCGATCCAGTAGATCTCTTTGCCCCACGGATCCTTCATGAGCGCGATTTCCTCGCTGAACACGCGGCTGCCCAGGTGGGTCACCTTGACGCCCTTGACGTCGTCACCGGGAATGGCGGGAAGGTTGATGTTCAGCAGGGTCTCCTTGGGGAAATCCTTCACGGCGACGATGCGTTGCAGCAGCTGGCGCAGTCCGTCCTTGTGCGTCCCGAGGGTGTCCAAGTCCGAGCCGGCGTACGAGACCGCGATGCTGGGGATCCCGGCGACCAGGCCTTCCATCGCCGCGGCCACGGTGCCGGAGTAGAACACGTCTTCGCCCATGTTCTGGCCGTGGTTGATTCCG
Organism: Gemmatimonadota bacterium; assembly: GCA_003222055.1. Lineage (GTDB taxonomy): Bacteria > Gemmatimonadota > Gemmatimonadetes > Gemmatimonadales > GWC2-71-9 > AG41. The sequence goes on along the minus strand of QHUT01000053.1, from coordinate 38,969 downwards.
GAGATCACGAAATCCGGCTTGTCGTGCATCAGCGCTCCAATGGCGAGCAGCACGCAGTCGGTCGGGGTGCCGTCCACCTGGAAGGCCCCGTCCGGCCGTCGCGTGGCCCGTACCGGCCGGTGCAGCGTGAGCGAGTGCGACGTGCCGCTCTGCTCCCGATCCGGAGCGACGACCGTCACCTGTCCCAGCGTGGCGCACACCTCGCCCAGGACCGCGAGGCCGCGAGCCAGAATGCCGTCGTCGTTCGAGATCAGGATGTTCATCGCGGTCCGAAAATGATCCGCCGCCCGTAGCGCGTGAAGACCCGCGCCTGACGCCACGTATCCGCCCAGTGGCGGAAATGGCTGTCCCGCCCCTGGTAGATGGTGGGCACCGGCACCGACCGCACCCGCAGGCCTTGGACCAGCGTGGCGAGCAGGAACGCGGTTTCGAAGTCATAGCGGTGCTCGGCGGGTCGAATCGCCTCGGCCAGCGGCCGGGCGATCGCCCGGAAACCGGTCTGCGCGTCGGGCACCGTCACGCCGCCGACGCGGGACGCGAGGGCGGCGGAGAGCCAGTTGGTGCAGCGTCGCCCCAGGGGCATCGTGGGGCCGCGGGCTCGGGCGCCCAGCACCAGATCGGCGTCGCCACGCTCCACCGGAGCCACGAGCCGGGGGATATCCTCCGGAGCGTGCTGCCCGTCCGCGTCGATCGTGACGATGACGCGAGCCCCGTCCGAGAGCGCGCGCGCGATCCCGGTCCGCAGCGCCGCCCCTTTCCCGTAATTGCGCCGATGCACCAGGACGACCGCCCCCTGCTCCCGCCCTGCGGCTCCCGTCCCATCGCTCGAGCCATCGTCTACAACGTACACGGTTGCGCCCGGCACGGCACGACGGATCCGCACCACGATATCGGGGATGGTGGCAGCCACCTGGTAGGCGGGGACGACGACGGCCACCCCCCGACGCGGAGGCGGCTCAGCGCGCCCCGGCATTCGGCGGGGCGCTCCCTTCGAGGATGGCGAGGACCGCCTTGAGCTCCGCGCGCAGGTCTTTGACGGTCTGCGTCGCGAGCGCGCGGCGCGCCTCCGGCTTGAGCTCGCCGGAGCGGCGATACTGCTCGATCTTCTGGCGCGCGCCCTCGATGGTGTACTTCTCCGTGTAGAGCAGGTGCTTGACCAGCATGATCAGCTCGATCTCGCGCCGCTGGTACACACGGTTGCCGGAGCGGTTCTTGGCGGGGTTCAAGAAGCGGAACTGGCTTTCCCAATAGCGCAGCACGTGCGGTTTGAGATCGGTGAGCTGACACACCTCGCCGATCGAAAAGAACTCCTGGACGGGATGCGGCGCGCTCATCGCCACTGCTCCGCTTTGAGGTCTCGCTCCATCAGGTCGGCGACGGCCCTCCCGGGGGACTTGCCGTGGAACAACACCTGGGCCACCTCGCGCGCGATCGGGAGCTCCACTCCGTGGCGCTCCGCGAGCGTCACCGCAGAGCGGGCCGTGTTCACCCCTTCGGCCACGCTGGCGCGCCCCGCCAGCGCCTCTTCCAGCCGCTTGCCGCTGCCGAGCTCGACGCCCAGCTGATGGTTGCGGGATAGGGAGCCAGTGGCCGTGAGGATCAGGTCTCCCATCCCCGCCAGCCCCGCGAACGTGGCAGGCTCCGCGCCAAGCGCCACGCCGAGACGGGTGATCTCGGCCAACCCCCGCGTGATCAGGGCGGCGCGTGTGTTGTGACCGAGCCCGAGCCCCTCCAGGATGCCCGCGGCGAGCGCGATCACGTTCTTGAGCGCGCCCGCCAACTCGACGCCGAGCACGTCCGTCGCGGAGTACACCCGGAAGAAGGCGGTCGAGAAAACCTGTTGCACGCGCTGGGCCACCGCGTGGTCCCGGGCGGCGGCCACGACCGCCGTGGGCTGTCGTGCGTACACCTCCTGCGCGAACGACGGTCCCGACAGCACGGCGACCGGCGTCCCCTTCGGGAGCACCTCGCCGAGCACGCAGGACGGGGTGGTGAGCCGCTCGGGCTCGAGCCCCTTGGACACGCTCACGACGAGCGCGCCTCGGACCAGACAGCCCCCCGCCCGCGTCATGACCTCGCGCACCGCGTGCGACGGGCCCGCGGAGACGACCACGTCGGCGTCCTGCACCGCCGCGCCGACGTCGCCCTGAGCCGCGAGCGTGGGAGCGAGCGGCGCGCCCGGCAGGAACGTGTGGTTCACGTGCTCGCGGTTCACGCTCTCGACCACCTCGGGTTCCCGCGCCCACAACGTCACCGCGGCGAACTCCCCTTTGCGGGCCAGCAGGTCCGCGAGCGCCGTGCCCCAGGCGCCCCCGCCGATGACCGCGATGCGAGTCACGCCGCCACCCCTTTACGCGTACGGAACCGATTCTCCGTCCCCTGCCGCAAGCGCTCGATATTACGCCGATGCGTGTACACGAGCAGCAGCGCCAGCACGATCGCGGCCCAGAACGTGTAAGGCTTGCCCGGGGTGCTGACCCACACCCACAGGGGAAACAGCAGTGCCACGGTCAGCGAGGCGACCGACACGTACCCCGAGAACCACAACGTCGCGCCCCAGATGAGGAGCGAGATCAGCACGGCGACCGGAGCGAGCGCCAGGAACACGCCGGCGGCGGTCGCGACGCCCTTGCCGCCCCGGAACCGCACGTACGGCGAAAACATGTGCCCGAGCACCGCCGCCATGCCCAGAGCCACGGTGAACCAGGCGGGCCCGTTGGACCAGGGACCGAGAATCGTGACCGGGACGACGCCCTTGGCCACGTCGATCAGACCGACGGGGATGGCGTAACGCCAGCCGAGCACGCGGTATACGTTCGTGGCACCGAGGTTTTGGGAGCCGTGCTGCCGCAGGTCGATGCCGCGCCCCAGCTTCCCCGCGACGTAACTGGTGGGCGTGGCGCCGAGCAGGTAGGCCAGGACGAGCATCGTGGCCAGCCCGTAGTCGTTCATCGGCGCGCCGCCTCGCGCTTGCGGCGGAACTTGAGGTTCAGGGGCGAGCCGGTGAAGCGCCAGGCTTCTCGGAACCCGTTGGCCAGGTAGCGCGTGTACGATTCGGGGATCGCCTCGGGCCGGTTCGAGACGATGGCGAACCGCGGCGGCGCCGTGCCGATCTGGGACGCATAGAGCAAGCGCACCGACTCCCCCACCGGCTGCGGCGGCTGCTGACGGTCCACCAGCCTTTCCAGCACGCGGTTCACCTCCGCAGTGGGCACCCGCTTGTCGCGCTCCGTGGCCACCTCCACGATCAGCGCGAGCAGCTTCGGCACCCGCTGGCCGGTCTTGGCCGACAGGTAGAGAAATGGGATGAACTCGAGGAAGGGCGCGCGATCCTTCAATTCGCGCTCGCCCCGCACCGCGGTATTCGTCTCCTTCTCCTCGATCAAGTCCCACTTGTTCACGGCGACGATGATCGCCGCACCGCGCTCCCACGCATCGTTGGCGATCTTCAGGTCCTGGACGTGCATCCCCTCCAGGGCGTCCACTACAAGGACGCACACATCGGCGCGCTCCATGGCGCGCGCCGTCCGGAGGGTCGAGTAGAACTCGATGTCGTCCTCCACCTTGCTGCGCTTGCGCAGCCCGGCGGTATCGATGAACACGAGCGTGCGCCCCTCGTAGTCGAGCGGCGTGTCGATCGCGTCCCGCGTGGTGCCGGGCTCGTCCGCCACGACCAGGCGCTCCTCGCCGAGCAGGCGGTTCACCAGGCTCGATTTGCCCACGTTCGGCCGGCCTACGATCGCCACGTGGATATCACCCCCATCAACCCCGGGCTCAGCCCCCCCGGCAACCCCGGGCTGGCGCCCGGGGTCAGTTACCGACCCCGGACGCAAGTCCGGGGTGCTCAGCACCTCCACCACCCGGTCCAGCAGGTCGCCCGAGCTCTTGCCGACCGCGGCGGACACGGGGAACGGATCCCCCAGGCCGAGCTCGTAAAACGCGAGGTGTCGGGTGTCCTTGGGCAGCTGGTCGGCCTTGTTGGCCACCAGGATCACGGGACGGCGTGCTGTCCGAAGGTATTGCGCGATCTCCAGGTCGGCGGGGTGCACCCCCGCTTCGACATCGACCAGGAACAACACGACATCGCTCGTGGCCACCGCCGCTTCGACCTGCGTCCGGATGGCGCGGTTGAGCTGGTCGTGCGCGCCCGGCACCATCCCGCCCGTGTCCACCAGCCAAAACCGTTGTCCGTTCCACTCGGCCGCGCCGAAATGGCGATCGCGCGTGACGCCCGGACGGGCATCCACGATCGCGTCCCGGCCTCCGATGAGCCGGTTGAACAACGTCGATTTCCCGACGTTGGGCCGGCCCATGATCGCAACCGTCGGTGCGCCCTTCACGTGTTCGGCTCCCCGGAATGCGGATTGCGGAATGCGGAATGCGGAATGTCAAGGTGAGCGTCGTGACGCGAACGAGTTCCCACCGCAATTCCGCATTCCGCATTCCCAATTCCGCATTCAGTCAGCGCGTCCGCAAAGTCATGCGACAGGTGCACCGGCATCGGTACCCGCGCCCCGAGCTCGTCGGCGCTGACGTCGTCAACGAACACCAGGTCGTCGTTCACCGCCTCCGCCGGCAGCAGCACGAAGTCCAGGTCTCGCCGATCCGCGAGCGCCCGTTCGACCGCAGCTCCGGGGAGGAGTCCCGCCGTCGTGACCGACGGGCCGAACAGAGTGTTCTCGATCACGATCAGCTCGAAGCAGCCGCCGGTCGTCGACGCAACGTCGGCCAGCACTTGCGGCATCAACGGGCCCATGGCCCTACCCGTGACCACGCCGACGCGCTTCCCCGCCAGGTCGGGAAGCCGATCAATGGCGGCCGCGATCCTGGTCTGCAGAAACCGCACCGAGCCGACGCCGTTCTCCCGCTGCTCGAAGTCGCCATACCACTCGGCAGCCGGGAGCGGCTCGCCCGCCTGCAGATAGAGATCGTCCGCGCCGTAGCACCACGGCCCGCCCCGCTCGGCGAGCGCCCGCGTGGCCATCCGATCGACGGTCGCGAGGGCCGCCCGGCACTCGGGTACGGTCGGCTCGCGCACCAGCTCGCGCTTCGAGAACTCGGTCAGCGCCACCGGAACCACGGAGACCGACAACACCGCCGCCCCGAGGCCATACAGGTCGCCGAGCGTGCGCTCCAGCGCCGGGCCGTCGTTCACGCCCGGAACGAGCACTACCTGGGCATGAAACGCGATGCCGCGCTGCGCGAACCAGCGCAGCTGGGGAATGATGTCCGGCGCTTCGGGGTTGCGCAGCAGCCACTGGCGGATGGTGGGATCGGTGGCGTGCACCGACACGTACAACGGCGAGAGGCGGTATTCGACGATGCGCGCCACGTCCCACGGCTTCAAGTTGGTGAGGGTGGCGAAATTGCCGTAGCGGAACGACAGGCGGTAGTCGTCGTCCCGGATGTAGAGCGGCGACCGCAGACCCTGGGGATTGCCGTCCACGAAACAAAAATCGCAGTGGTTGCCGCAGCGCCGGATGCGCGGCGGCTCGAGCGTGACGCCCATGGCAAGCCCCTCGGGCCGCTCGATGTCGTACTCGATCTCTTCCCCCGTTCCCGTCCGGGCGGCCAGCACGAAGCGGTCCTCCGCGGTGAGGAACTCCCAGTCGAGGAAGTCCTCGAGCGCCCGGCCGTTGACGGCCAGGAGCTCCGTTCCCGGAGTGAGCCCGAGCTCGGCGCCAAGGGAGTCGGGCGCCACCGACTGGACGCGAATCATGCAAGCCAACCTGACCTTCAAGGACTTTGTGAAGGCCGACGTCGCAACCCCAACGCAGGCCAGAACTTCCGACAGTTAACAAATATGACCTATGAGGTCCGGTAGCGCCAGCCGGTAATGCGCCTGCCGCTCGCTTGGAGGTCGAAGGGGTGGCTCTGGCGGGGCGAGAGGGAGGGCACGTCGTGAGACGCCGTCGCGACGACCTGGCCTCGGGCGTCGAGGAACTCGACCGTGAGGTGGAACGGTGTGGTGGGCGCCGATTTCAGGCTCAGCGCGATCCCCGACAGCGATGCGCCAGCCGTGTCGGGGACGAAGCTGGGCACGGAGATCTCGACGGCCAGCCCGGAATCGGCACGCGCGACGTACGCCCGGGTCGAATCGCGCCTGCCACCGAAATCCCATCCCGCCGCCACAAGCTTGAGGCATGCCCGATTGAGCGGGTCGAGCGCGAGCAGTCGCTGCGCCACCGGCAGCAGGGAGGCCGAATCCCGCAGCTGGTAGTAGGCCACGGCGAGAGAGAACAGGGCGTCGCGTCGGTACGGGTTCTTGGCGAGCCCCAGCGTCAGCGCGCGCGCCCCGGCGCGGTACATCCCTTGTTCCACCATGCGGGTGCCCGGCGCGAACAGCGCGTCGGCCTCGAGCTCAGGAGCGTGGGCGGCCAGCGAGTCGAACACGGCGGCCGCGGGTGCCCAGCGGCCACTCTGCGCGTACAGCGTCGCGAGCGAGGTCGCCGCCTCAGGCTCCCCGGGATATGCCCTGACGTACTCCGAGAGGGCGTCGATCGCCGGTGCGAACGCGGCCGCCAGCGCGCTCGAGTCGGCGGCGATCTGTCCCAGTGCCGTGGCGAGATGGGCGCGCCGCTGCGCCACGGCTTGTGCCCGCGCCGTGGAGTCGCGCGTGAACAGCTGCTGGTCGGCCGGCGCGAGCCGAGTGCCGCGAGCCTTGCGCGACTGGGAGGAGGCCAGGAGCCGGGCGAGCACCGTCGAGTCGCTCGCGATCCCCCGTTGCGTGGAGTCGAGGCCGGCCCGCAGCCGCAGCGCCCGCTGAGCCGCGGGGTGCCCTTGCACCCTCCGCACCACGAGGTGCCAGGCGTTCGCGAGGGCGTCCCGCTTGTCAGTCGCGAAGGCGGTGTCCGCGCCGGCGGTCTGCGCGGCGAGCCGATAATAGGCGAACGCCGAGTCGTCGTTGCCCCGGCTCGCGAGCAACCCGGCCGCCGCAGCCAATGGCTTCGGGTTGGCGGGCTCGAGCCGGACCGCCAGGCGCAACAGGACCAGGCCGGAGTCCTGCTTTCCGTCCTGCCAGGCGGCGAGGCCGTTGTTGAGCAGCTCTCCCCAGAGCTCGTGGCGGTGCCCCGCGATATCGTCCGCGCATTTGGGCGCGAGCGCCGCGGCCCGGGCAAGCGCAGTGTCCGCGCCGGCAACATCGCTGGTGGTGACCCCGAGGCGGCCGAGATAGTACCACGCGGCGGGGTTCGTGGCCTGCTTGTCCTGGACAACGGCGTCGGTGAGGAGGCGTTTCGCCTGAGCGAGCTGTGGGTCACGCGACTCGGGCTTCTCCGCCGCGGCGCGTAGCGCGGCTATCGCGTTGTTGATTTTTGAGTTGGCCGGAGGCAGCTCGCAGGGAGGTTGGGGGGGCGTCCACCCCCCTTGAGCCGCGAGCGAGGCGCCCGGGGCGAGGGCGAGAGCCAGGAGAGCCGGTGCGGCACGCATGGCGGGCTAGAAATGGCGCGTCAGGCAGCCACTGTCAACTCCAGGAAAACGTGACCACAGCACCCGCGGGAAGGACATAACGGAAGGACTGCCCCGACCACCGCACCGCGAAGGTCCGCTCCTGGGCCGCGGTGTTCACCACGATCAGCGCTTTGGAGCTGTCGTCCGGGTTCCGGAAGGCCACGGTTTCGAGATCGCCGGCAAAGGAGGTCGACGCAACCCGTCGCGCCCCCGGCCTGACGAAGCGGCTCGCGTGGCCCAGGGCATAGTACTCGACGTTGCGCGTCACAGCGCCACCGGAAGTGATGGTCACCACGCCCCGGCAGTTGCCGCACCCCCCCGTGTGCGGCCCGTGCTGGTCATCGAGCGCCAGGTTCCAGAAAATCACGCCCTTTGCCCAGTCCCGGGTGGCGTCGATGATCAGCGTGCGCACGAACCATTTGAGATTGTCCGCGAAGTTGGGCGCCCATTCGCCGCCCGAGCACTCCGTGAAATACGCGTCCTTGTCCGGGTGGGCGTCGTGCACCACGGTCTGGGCCGAGACGTCGCCGGCATAGCAGTGCCAGGCGACGCCCGCAGTGTAGGCCGCGGCTGCCGAGTCACTCAGGACCTGGAGGGGCGACTGGGGTTCGTCCCAATTGTGGTCCCAGTCGAGAATAATCGTGCCGATGCCGCTGCGAGCGAACAACGGCCCGAGGTACTGGCCGATGAGCTGGGCGCGGGCCGGCGAATCGAGCCGCATGCCGGGATAGTCCGCTGGCTCGTAGTGCGGCTCATTTTGCAGCGTGATCGCGTAGATCGGCACTCCCTCCGCGCGGTACGATTCGATATATCGCCGAAAGTACTCGGCGAATGGAGCATAGGCCTCGGGACGGAGCGTCCCCTGAATCAGGCTTCCCGTGGTCTTCATCCACCCCGGCGGGCTCCAAGGCGACGCCATGATCTTGAGCTGGGGATTGATCGCGAGCGCGCGCTGCACCACCGGCAGCACATACGCCCGATTGGAATCGATCGAAAACTGTGCCAGGCTCGAGTCGGTCTGGCCCACGGGCATGTCGTCGTAACTGTACTGATGCAGCGAGAAATCAGACGCGCCCATGGTGAGGCGCGTGAAGCTGAGGCCGAGTCCGGGATTGCGGCCGAACAGCTCCTGCAGCAGCGCCTCGCGCTGCGGTGCAGTCATGCCATTCTGCAACAGCCACGCCGACGCGTCGGTGATGGCAGCCCCGAAACCTACCATCTCCTGATACGTCGTTCCCTCGTCGACGGTGATGGTCGTGGGAAGCGCCGCTCCGCCCGAAGCGAAGTGGATAACGGGCTCCTGGGACAGAAGTTTGCCCCCGGGCGTGGTCAGCCATAGCTGAACGGCCGGACCCTGGGTCGGCGGCCCGGGTGGACCGTCGGCCGAATGCCCGTTGGACGCGCAGGCGAGGCCGCTGGCGAGCGCAACCGTCGCGGCGCGCAGCATCATTGCCAGCCCGGGTTCTGCGTCAAGTTGTGGTTGACGTCGAGCTCCGGCTGCGGCAACGGCAGCAGGTTACTCGGCACGCCGTGTACCGTCGTCTCCCCCGGAGCGATGTTCTGAAGCTCCGTCGTCTTCGCGAGCATCGCCTGGTTGAGAATTCCCCAGCGCGACAAGTCGAACCACCGCTGTCCCTCGAACACGAACTCGCGGCGCCGGTCGAGCCGCACCGAGTCCCGGAAGGCTGCCTGGGACAGGCCCGACACCGGCCGGATCCCGGCGCGTACCCGCACCAGATTCAGCGCCGCCTCGGCGGTCCCCGCCGTCGCCGTCCCGCCCTCGTTCACGGCCTCCGCATACATCAAGAGCACGTCGGCATAGCGCAGCACGATCCAGTTGTTGGACTGCTTCACCCACGCTCGCGTGTGCATGTTCTCGAAGTCGGTCTCGTCCAGATACTTGAGGAATGCGGGACCAAGCTTGGCCGGAGGATCGCTCCATCTGACGGTGTCGCCAAGGGCATCGACGTACCCTGTGTCGATGAACGTCGCGTTCCTGCCGCGCGTGTCGGCTGAGTCGAACAAGGCCGCGAGCGACGGCGCGACCGTCATGAGCCCGTAGGCGTCGCCGCCCGGGAAGCCCGAGGGAAGGCTGAAGAGCGTGTGCACGCTGCCGGATCCGGGGTCGAGCACGCCGTCGTAGTTGATCTCGAAGATGCTTTCTGAGTTGGTGATCTCGGTCGCGATCTTGAAGATGTCTTTGTAGTTGGTAAGCAGCGAGTCGCGGCCGCTGGTCATCACCTGCCCCGCCGCCTGGGCCGCGCTGGTCCAGTCCTGTTGCGTGAGATACACCTTGGCGAGCAGGGCGCGCGCCGCGCCGCTCGTCACCCGACCGACGTCGGCTCCCGAGTACGATACCGGCAGCCCTGCCGCGGCCTGCTGCAGGTCGCCGACGATCAACGCGTACACCTGTGCCACGGGCGTACGGGAGACCTTCAGCCCGCTCAAGGATGTGACCTCGTGCTCGAGCAGCGGCACGTCCCCGAAGCAGCGGACCAGATTGAAATAGGCGTTCGCCCGCAGGAAGCGCGCTTCGTTCAGAACCCGGTCGCGCAGCGTCGGATCCATGGTGATCGCCGGCACGCGATCGAGCACCGCGTTCGCCCGGTTGATGATCCGATACGCGCTGCCCCACACGTCGCCCATGGGCCACTCCGTGGACGTGAAGATATAGTTGCTCATCCGGTGCCCATCGGAGCCGAAGCGCGGAGCGGCAATGATGTCGTCCGTCGCGATGTCCGAGATGTACCAGAACCCGAGCCAGTACGACCATTTGACCTGTTCGTAGACGCCGTTGACGGCCGCGACCGCGTCCGCGGACGTCTTGTAGAAGTTCTCCGGGGTGAGCACGTCCGACGGGGCCGGATCGAGGAAGCTGTCACACGCCGTCGCGAAGCCGAGTGCCGCCAGCATGCCGAGCACCGAGTGTAGTTTGGTCCGTCGCATAGGATGGGCTCCGTTTCGTTCAGAAGCCGGCGGTGAAGCCGAACGTGACTTGTCGTACCTGCGGGTACGTCCCGTAGTCGAACCCCTGGGCGAGGTTCGTCCGGGCATACTCGGTGATTTCGGGATCGTAGCCGGTGTAATTCGTGACCGTGAAGAAATTCTGCGCGCTGAGGTACAACTGCAGGCGGCTCATGCTCTGGAGGTGCATCGCGTGCAGCCAACTGGCGGGGAACGTGTACGCCAACCGGATGTTCTTTCCTCGCAGATACGAGCCGTCCTCGATGAAGAGATCGGACTCGCGGCTCTCGAACGTGTTGCCGATCTTCGGCCTCGGGATGCCGGGCCCGCCCGCCGCCACAACCTCGAGCTGGTTCACCACGCCTCCAGCCGTCGTGAGGAGGGACCGATTGATGTTGTAGATCTTGTTCCCCACGGACCACTGGAGGAACAGCGACAGCTCGAAGTTGCGGTAGATCAGTCGATTGTTGAAGCCGCCCGTGTACTTCGGCTGCGCGTTCCCCAGGATGGTGCGGTCGCCCGGGCCGTCCAGCCCGTCGCCGTCCAGATCCTTGTACACGGGCTGCCCGGCAGTGTCGACGCCGGCGTACACCCAGCCATAGAACGTGTTGATCGGCTCCCCCACCTTGATGAGCGTCGGGTTCTGGTGCGCCCCACCCCCGATCCCGACCGGCGCCGGGACGATGGTGTCGGGACCGAGGTCGAGCACCTTGTTCCGGTTCCACGCGAGGCTCAAGGTCGTCTGCCAGCCAACCACGCCGGCGAGATTGACCGTGGTGAGACTCAGCTCGAAGCCGCGGTTTCGCAGGCTGCCGATGTTCTGGAGGGACGTGCTGAACCCCGAAGTGCCTGGGACGGGCACGTAGTACAGCAGGTCGTGGGTTCTCTTGTGGTAGTAGTCGGCGGTCACGGCGACTCGGCTCTTGAGAAACGTGGCGTCCACGCCCAAATCGATCCCGTCGGTCGTCTCCCACTTGAGGTCCGGGTTCGCGAGCGTGGTCGCCACGAAGCCGATGCCGCGGTTACCACCGAACACGTAGACGGTCGGGTCCACTCGTGCGAGCGGTCCGTAGTTCGGGATGTCTTGATTCCCGGTGCGCCCGTAACTCGCGCGCAGCTTCAGGTCGTCGAACCAGCCGAGCCGTTTGACAAAGCCTTCCTCGGAGGCGCGCCAGGCGAGCGCCGCTGCAGGAAAGAAACCGTACAGGTGACCCACACCGAACTTGCTGGAGCCGTCTATCCGTCCCGAAACGGTCAGCAGGTATTTGTCGGCGATACTCCAACGGGCGCGAGCGAAGTAGGACACGAGCGACGAATGCGGCGCGGTCGGGTACACGCCGACGAACGTCTTCGCGGCGCCCAGGCCGTTCACTCCCAACGCGTCGGTCGGAAAGCCCTGCGACGTGCCCGAGATCCCCGCGGTATTCGTGCGCTGGAGCGTGGTGCCGGCGAGCAGGTCCAAAGTGTAGCGATCGCCGAACCGCCGGTTGAAGTGGACCGTATTCTCGAACGACCAGCTCAGCGTCTGCGCCTCCCCCCGACTGCCGTCGCCCGCGCTGTTCGACCCCGGGAGCACCGTCGAGGGCGAGTAGTAGTCCTGCACCGAATTGAGGAAGTCCATCCCCACCGTGCTGCGAAGGGTCAGCCCCTCCCGCACGTCGTACTCGGCGAACGCGTTCCCGATCACCCGGTTCTGCCACTCTTGGTTTGTGATCTCCATCGCCGTGGCGACGGGATTGGGGAACGGTCGGCCGGTGAGCGGGTTGACCCCCGTGAAGTACTCGCCACCCGTAACCTTTACGGGAAGCGTGGGCGGGGCCGTAAGGGCGTCCAACATCACCGACGCCGCCCCGCCATTGGGTAACACATCCGCCTGTGACCGACTGAGGGCGAGCCGGTTGCCGATCCGGAGCCGGGGGCTGACATTGCGATCGAGGTTGAGCCGGAACGACCCGCGACTCAAGTCGCTGCCGATGACCACGCCATCGTGCTGCAGCAGGCTCCCGGACACGAAGTAAGTCGTGCCCGCATCGCCCCCCGAGAAGGAGAGGTCGTAGCTGCGCATCGGTGCATTGCGGAATATCTCGTTCTGCCAGTCGGTCCCTTTCCCGAACGCGGCGATGTCCGCGGGCGTGTACACGGGCGGCTGCCCGGCATTCGTGTACGCCGTGTTCACCATCCGCGCAAACTGAGTGGCGTCGAGCAGCGGCAGCGTGCGCCGTACGTCCTGGATGCCGTAGTACGAGCCGAACGAGACAGCATTCTCGCCCGCGCGGCCGTGCTTGGTCGTAATGAGCACGACGCCGTTCGCCGCCCGGGCACCGTAGATGGCGCCCGCCGCGGCGTCTTTGAGAATCTCGATGGACTCGATGTCATTCGGACTCAAGCCGGCGATCGGGTTCACGCCGTGCACACCCTCCCCGAGCAGCGTGCTGGTCGTCAGCTCGTCGAGGTTGGTGCTCACCGGCACGCCGTCGATCACATACAGCGGATCGTTCCCCGCCGAGATGGAGTTGCCGCCCCGGATGCGCACCATGGCTACCGCTCCCGGCTGCCCGCTCGCCGTCACAACCTCGACGCCGGGCGCCCGCCCCAGCAGCGCCTGGTCGAGCGACGTCACGGGAGCCGCCGAGACTTGCTCCGAGGTGACCGACGACACCGCCCCCGTGAGCTCGCGCCGCTCGGTGGTGCCGTACCCGATGGCCACCACCTGCTCGAGCTCGGTGGCCTGCGCCGCCAACGCGAACTCGAGGGCGGCATCCTGGTCCGGAACGACCGTCACCGCCTTCGACACCGAGCGGTATCCGATGCGGGTCGCCTTCACCGTATGCGGGCCCGCCGGCACGTTCGCAATACGATAGCCGCCGTCGTCCCCGGATCGCGCGCTGAGCCCAGTGCCCTCGACCATGAGGGTCGCCACGGCGATCCCCTGCCCGCTCACCGAATCCGTCACCCGTCCCACGATGGACCCGACTTGCGTCTCGTCCAGCGCACCGCGCTTCACCAGGGCCGCCTGCCCGTGCGCCGTGAGCAGCACGTCCACACCGGCGTCGTACAGCACCGCACTCAGCACCGCGCCGACCGTCAGGTGGGACGCGGTAAACGTCACCCGTGTGTCGAGCGGGACGACGCCCGCGCTGTAGGTGAGGTGCAACCCCGCCTCGCGGGCGATCGCGGAGAGCGCCTCCCCGAGCGAAACGTCCTGCAGGTCGACCGAGATCGTCTTACGGAACACTGCCGCATTGCTCGCGTCCGTCCACCGCACGCCTGATCCGCTCGACGCGAGCGCTAGAAACTTGGGACCGACCGCCGCGAGCTGGACCGGCTGGTCCGCGTCCTGGGCGTTCGCGACCCGGAGCCCCACCGCGGCGGTGAGTCCCGCGACCAGCGTCACGACCGCGCTGCATGTCCGTCCGTTCAATCCGATATGCATGGTCGACCTCCCGTTCCGCTATCGCGCTGCTGGAGAAGCTGAGATCGTCACCGACCGGCCCTGCCACTCGTAGCGGGCACCGAGCGCGGCGGTGATGAGCGTGAGGACCTGGGCGACCGGTTCATCGGCGTACGACCCCGTGACCGGCCGACGCCCGAGGACCGGGTCGTCGACCCGAATGTCGAGGTCGTACCAGCGACCCAGCCGTTGCACGACCTCGCTGAGCGGCACGCTCTCGAACACCAGCCGGCCCCGCGTCCAGGCCAGCTCGTCCTCCACCTTGGCGCGCGACACGACGTGTACTCCCCCAGCGCGTGAGCGGGTCGCGACCTGGCCGGCGTGGACGACCGTCTCGGCCACGGCAACGGCCCCTTCGATCACCGCAACGCGCTCGCGTGCCGCGTCACCGTAGGCGTGAATGCCGAATCTGGTCCCGATGTCTCGAACCGCGCCGCCGGGGGTGTGGACGACGAAGGGTCGGGCCGCGTCGTGCACGACGCGGAAGAACCCTTCCCCATCCAGATACACGTCGCGCTGCCCTGCGGCGAATGCCACGGGTGCTCGCAGCCGGCTGTCGGCGTTGAGCATGATTTCCGTCCCATCGAGCAGGCGGAACACCGCCCGGCGCCCGCGCGGCGTGGCGTATTCGCGGATCGCCGGCCGCGGAGCCGCGGGCTTCGCCCGGCCGAACCACCAGGCACCCCCTCCGCCGACGAGCGCGGCCACGATGGTGGCCGCGATCGCACCGCGGCGCACTCCCCCTCCCCACCAACGCGGCGCCCAGCGCGGCCCCGATCTCAGGCCGACACGGGTGGCAAAGCGCGTCCAAGCTGCGTCCACCGCGTACGGTGCGGCGAGGCGGCGCATATCGGCGGCCCACGCCTCGCGCAGCGCGGCCACGGCGGCGCGGCGCTCCGGGTCGGCAGCCATCCACGCCTCGACCGCGGCATGGTCTTGGGGCGCCGCGGTGCCGTCGAGAAAGCGGCGGAGCACGACAAGGTCGATGGAGGACGGATACGGCGTCATCACTACCTTATGACGCCGGAGCAGGAGGGTTTACTTACGGACCGAGGGCGACAGGGTGTTTCGCAGGACCGCGAGTGCCCGCCCGATGTGGACGCCGACGGTTTTCTGGGAAATGGCCATTCGTGCGGCCACCTGGTGGTAGCTCAAGCCCTCCCCGCGGCTCAGTAGGAACGCCGCACGAGTACGCGGTGGCAGCGTGTCCAGGACCCGCTCGAGGCGGCGCCGCAGTTCCTCGGCATCGAATTCCGCGTCCGGCAGTGCGCGACCCGCGCCGCCGGTCTCTTCGAGGACGAGCAGCGGGGCCGCGCGTCGCCGCACGGCGGTCCGCCGGACCTGACTGATCGCGCGGCGGCGCACTGCGGCATAGAGGTAATGCCCGAGGTCGCTCACCACCCATCGTGCCCGGTCCTCCCAAATGTGCACGAAGACGCCCTGCACCGCGTCCTCAGCGGCGTCGCGACTCCCCAGGTAAGGCGCGACGTGCCGGCAGAGAGGGTCGTAGTAGGCCCGAAACATCGACTCGAACGCCGCCTCGTCTCCGGCCCTGATCCGAGCCACGAGATCGTGCCGGGATTCGCGCGAGGTCGACCGGTCGTCGGGGAGGGCCATCGTGTCCTAAGGTTCCCCCTCCGGGCCAGGGTCGCAAGGAGGGGACCACGCCCGCTATCGACGGGCCAGTGGGAGCCATGCCTTCCGCCGCAGCACGCCGTCGGCTGCAGTTGGGTCGCGTCATCGCCGGAGCAGCTCCGGCGCCGTCACAAGGACTGCAGGAACGCGATGATGGCCGCTTGATCGCTTCGGGTCAGCTTACGAAAACGCCGGGACACACCGCTCGCTTCACCCCGATGCCGCGCGATGGCGTCGCGTAGCGTCAGCGACGCCCCGTCATGCATGAGTCGCGGCCGTAGACGCACTCCCCATAACGGGGCCGTCCGCATCTTGTTTCTGGTGCGGCCGACGCTGTCGATCGAGAGCTGCCGCCACACGACCTTGTAGACGGCCGGCCCATAGTGCTCCGGCATCGCCATGACGATCCCGTCGCCGGTGCCGACGTTATGCAGCAGGAAATCGCCGAAGGGGTGAAACGTCTTCTCGCCGAGCGCGGGCGGGATGGTGTCCGTGCCACCGTTGAGTACGGCCCCCGCCGCGGCCGTCACCAGGGTGCGGACGTGACAGGTGGCGCAGCCGATCATGTCGAACAATTCCGACCCGCGTCGCGCCGCCGGGGTCGCGGCCAGCACGCTGTCGCGGGCGGGTGCCTTGGTGGCTCGCAAGAAACGGGCGAACCGGTCGATATCCGCAAGCCCGGAGGAGTCGCTCGTATTGTTCGGCTCGGATACCGTATTGCACAGCGTGGTCACTTCGTCGGGGAGCAGGCGGCTGGTGAAGCCCATCTCATTGAGGTAGGCATCGGCCGAGAACGAGAGCAGACTGGCGTGCTGATCCTTCCAACCGAACCGCCCGATCCGCGTTTCCCCCGGGGCTTCCAGGATGGGTACATACAGCGCCTGGCCGCGGATCGTGCCGCGTGTCGTCCGGCGTTGCGCGCGCGCGATCTCGATCAGCGTCTCGTCGGCCACGGCTTCCACCAGGCCGTCCCCCAGCAGGTTGAGGGACGCGCGCGTCGTGCGAATCGTCTCCGTGTCGGGCACCCGCTCTTGAATCTCGGAGTCCGGGAACGCCGCGTTCGGGCAAATGGCCCGATCGTTGACCAGCGTGCGACCGGCGATGGTGACGGTGCCGCGCGCGATCGGGATGTCGGCGTTCTCAAACCCTCCGTCCGGTCCCAGATGACCCACCCGCAATTCCGTGATCTGACTCGCTCCGCCCGAGGTCGGGGTTTGATGACACTCGCGGCAGGCCTGCGCGTTGTAGAGTGGTCCCAACCCATCCGCGATTTCTTCCACCTCGTCGAATGCGTCCTGGTCGGCCTGGTGGGTGGAGTCATCCGCAACGCCGTTGCTCCGGTTGTCGAATCCCGTGGGGGCCTCCGCGGCGCTGCTCGGAACCGGGACCTGAATCGGTGGAGGAGACGCACCCGCGCCGCACGCCGCGAGCGTGAACGCCACGGGGGCGAGCCACGGCGCGGAGCGAGAAAACCTGACGCGAACCATGTGGACCTCACGAAACCGAGGAATGATCCGTGGCCTGGCGACATCACGTGGAGAGCCCAGGCTAACGATTGGCTGGCCCGGTATCAAGACGCGCGAGCGCTACCGCCCCAGCAGGGGCTTGGGATGGTCCATGATCCGGGGGGGGCAACGTCACGACATCGGAAATGCGACGGCGGAACGTCGTAAGTCTCAGAGCGGGCGACGGGATTCGAACCCGTGACGTCCAGCTTGGGAAGCTGGCATTCTACCCCTGAATTACGCCCGCAAACTCTTTCCCGAGCAACGGCTTGAAAGACCTATCGCAATTTACATGCCCACCCGCGAACCCGAAAGCCGCGCCAGGCTCAGCTACGCTTGTATCGCCAGGCTACCACACTCGGCTGCTCGACTTTCAGCTCGACTTTCAGTTTGAACTCCTGGCTGGCGTTCGGATCCAGTGTCGGGACGTCCTGGGTTTGCGTCGCCACCACGTTGCCCTTCGCATCGAGGAAATCGAAGCTGATCTTGAGCGGCGCCGACGCCTTGGACCGGAAATTCGTCATCTGCCCGTCGAGGCTGGCCCCCTTCTCCGTCACGCTGAAGCTCGACACCGTGATCTCCACGGGCAGCGAGTCGGCGATCTGTAGGTAGTACAATACCGAGTCCTTCTTGCCCTTGAGCTGCCATCCGCCGGCGACTTTCGCGAGGGTCGAGCGGTTCAAGGGGTCCACGGCGTACAGCCGCTGGGCGAGCGGCAGCACGCTGGCCGAGTCGCCGATCAGGTACGAGACGCCGGCGAGATTATAGAGCGCGTCGCGCGAGTACGGGTTCTTCGCGAGGCCGGCCTCGTACGCCTTGGCCACCTGGCGGTACTGCGGGTCGGCGAGGGCGTGGTACTTGCGCATGGTGTCGGCCGCCGCCGGCGCGCACCGCGCCCCCACCTGACGGGCCGTGAGCGTGGGGCTTTTCTTCTTCGCGACCTTGGCACAGTCGGCGTCCATGGCGGCCGTGTCCGGCGACGAGGGAATGGCGCCCAGCATGGAGCCCGCCGCCCCGAACAGCTCGTCGGCGCCGGCCGAGTCGGCCCGCTCCAGAACCCGGCTGTACAGCGCCATGGCCGAATCGCGCTTGTCGGCCTGCAGGTAGAGCCCGGCCAGGCTCGCCATGCCCTGAACGTCGCCCGGATAGGCCGCGAGATACTCGAGGTACGCGGGGATCGCCTCGGTGTAGCGCTTGGCGGAGTGGTACACCCGCGCCACGTTGAACAGCGCATCCCGCCGCTCCCGGGCGTACTTGGCGTCGGAGGCCGCTGCCGCGGCCAGACGGAAGTACTTGGCGGCCGAGTCCATGCGGGTCGCATAGACCAACGAGTCGGTATGGTACTTCGCGACGTCCGTCTTCTTGCCTGCCGAATCGGGCTCTTCCCGACCGACGAACAGGTTGGCGATGTACACGAACCCCATCGGCTCGGCCTTGTAGATCTGGTTCGCGCGCCGGAAGCTCGCGATGGCCGAGTCGGTCTGTCCCCCCTGCCACGCCTGCACGCCGGCGTTGAACACCGGCACCCACGCCTGCCGTCGATACAGCCCGATGTCTTCCTTGCACGCGGGCGCGAGGGTCAACGCCTTGGATAGCGCCGAGTCCGCCGCCGCGAGATCATCGGCCATGAGATAGTAGCGCCCCAGATAGTACCACGCGGCCGGGTTCTTCTCCTGCTTGCCGGTCGTCACCGCCTGCGTAAGCACGCGCTCGGCGTCCTTGAGATCCTTGGCCTTCTGGTCCGCGAACTTGGTGGTGAACGCGCTCCGCAGCGACTGCATACCGCTGTTCACCAGCTGGTGCCCCGGCTTGATGTCGCACGCCGCGGGGAGCCAGATCTGCGCTCGCGCCACGACGGGAGCCGCACCGGCGGCACACACCCATCCGAGAAGGCCGACGATCCGCTGCACGCTCATGATCACTCCTTCGATTTGGCAACCAGCGCCTCGGCGTCGCGTTGCGCGACCCGCGCGACCTCGAGCGGCGGCCGGCCCAACGCCCGGGCCGCCGCGAGAACATCCTCGTACTCGGGTTTCACCCGTACGCCGTCCGCGCCGGGCTGCTCCAGCACCTTCACGCGAACGGACACCTGCGGAGCCAACTCCACGGTCACCTGGCGCCGCGCCAGCGTGGCTCGCTCCGCCACCCAGCGGCGCACCCCCGCCGTCGTACTGTGCCGGAACAGCGCCGCCGTCACGGCTTCAGCCAGCTCCTCGGGGGCCATGACCTCCACCCGAAATCCAGAACGGCCTTTCTTCATCTGCACCGGCCACGTCTGCACATCCAGTGCCCCGGCGGCGACCAGCGCCTGCCGCAACGGCTCCACATACTCGGGGCTCATGTCGTCGAGATCGGTGGCGAGCAGTGTCACGCGTCCCGCTTCGGCCGCCTGCTCCGCGACGAGCACCCGCAGCGCGTTGGGGTAGTGCCCGGGGTTCCGCTGCCCCGCCCCCCACCCGCTTTTCACCAGGCGCCAGCGCGCCGGCGGCGCCCCCCCGGTTGCCAACACGCGCACCAGCGCGGCTCCCGTGGGCGTGGTGGCTTCCCCTTCCACCGGGCCACCCGCCGCTATCTCGAGGCCTTCCAGCAGGATCGCCGTCGCGGGCGCGGGGACCGGAAGCGCGCCATGCGTCGCATCCACCCACCCCCGGCCCACTGCCACCGGCAGGGTGTAGACCGCGTCCACGCCAAGCTGCTCGAACCCCTCGATCGCGCCGACGATGTCGAGCACGGCGTCCACCGCCCCGACCTCGTGGAGATGGACCTTTTCCGGAGGCACACCATGCACCCGCCCCTCGGCCTCGCCCACCAGCCGGAACGCCCGCACCGCGCGCTCCCGCACCCATTCGGACACGGGGGCTCGCTCCACCAGGCGCACCAGCTCCCCCACGTGCCGACCGTGCGGCTGCTCGGGGATCGCGAACTCGACCTGCTTGCACCCGACGCCGCAGCGCACCACGTCGCGCACAGTGACCCCCACCCCGGCGAGACCCAAGCGCCCGGGCAGCCCCTCGAGCCAGGCCGACGGGATGCCGAGGGAGAGGAGCGCTCCCAGGGTCATGTCGCCCGAGATGCCGGCGGCGGGGTCCAGTATGGCGATGCGCATAGCGTGCGAAGCGGCGGAATATTAACGGGTTAGGCCCTGTAGAGCCACCCGGCCCCGGTATTGAACACCACAACGCGCTCGCGCGCCCGGATCAACCCTCGCGCCTTGAGCTCCAGCGCACCGGCGAGCGCCGCCCCTCCTTCGGGGCACGCGTCGATCCCCTCTGACGTCTGCAGCTCGCACGCCGCCGTTCGGAGCTGAGCGTCGGTCACGGCCACCGCGGCACCACCACTCTCCCGCAACGCCCGCAGGATCAGGCGATCGCCCAGCGGGCGGGGCACGCGCAGACCGGCAGCGATGGTCGACGGGTCGCGCCACTCGGGGCAACTGTCCGCACCGTCCTCGAACGCCCGCACCACCGGAGCACATCCCGCGGCCTGCACGCTGTACATGCGCGGCGGCATCCCGCCCACCCATCCCGCTCGGGCGAGCTCGCCGAACGCCTTCCACATGCCGATGAGGCCCGTGCCCCCACCGGTGGGATAGACGACCGCATCGGGAAACGTCCAGTCGAGCTGCTCCACCAGCTCGAGGCCCAGGGTTTTCTTTCCCTCGATCCGATAGGGCTCGCGCAGCGTCGAGACGTCCACCGCCCCTGTCGCCGAGGCAAACGCACGGGCGGCCGCGCCGCAGTCTCCGATGTGTCCCTCCACCAGGACCAGGTCCCCGCCGAAAGTCTTGATCTGGGAGAGGATCGTGGCCGGCGTGCTGGCCGGCGCGTACACACGCGCCTGTGCGCCCGCGCGGGCGGCGTAGGCGGCGAGCGCGACACCGGCGTTTCCCGCGGTGGGTACCACGAACGACGCGGCTCCCGCGTGCGCGGCACGTGTGACGGCGGCGGCGAGACCGCGCGCCTTGAACGAGCCCGTGGGGTTCGTGCTTTCGTCCTTCACCCACAACTGGGAGAAACCGTGCTGCGCGGCGAGCCGCGGCGCCGGCAAGAGCGGTGTCCCGCCCTCCCCCAGGGTCACCGGTTGCTCGCCCTCCGCGAGCGGCAGCCATTCGCGGTAGCGCCACATGGTCCAGTCTCGCTCCGCGAGCGCCGACCTGGCGCCGGGCGGCGGCACGGCGGCGTAGCGCACGAGATAGGGCTGGCCGCACTCGCACACGCCGGCCAGGCCTTGGGCCGCACGGGTCTTGCCGCACGCAGAGCACTCGAGCGACCAGGGAAGCGGAGCCGTCTTCAACCCCCCTCCGCACGGGACTGAGGACGATGTAGGGGCGCAGCATGCTGCGCCCCTACGTGACAGCAGCACCAAGCTTCATACTCACACACCGGCATGCAATCGATCCAGGATCCGCTCCGCCAGCTTGGTCGAGAACCCGGGAAGGGCCGCAATCTCCGCCGGTGTCGCGGTTTTCACTCCCGCGAGCGAGCCGAACCGCTCGAGTAATGCCCGCCGGCGACCCGGCCCGATCCCGGGAATGGCGAGCAGCTCGGAGGTGATGGTGCGCCGCGAGCGCCGCTGCCGGCTGTAGGTCACGGCGAAGCGATGCGCCTCGTCGCGGGCGCGCTGCAGCAGCTTGAGCGACGGGCTGCGGCGCGACAGGCGGAGCGGCTCCCCCTGACCAGGCTGGTAGATCTCCTCCTCGCGCTTGGCGAGACTCACGATCGGCAGCTGCTCCAGGCCGGCGCCCCGCGCCGCGTCGAGCGCCGCGCCCAGCTGCCCCTTGCCGCCGTCGATGACCATGAGATCGGGGAGCGGCTTCCCTTCGGCGCGGCGCCGGGTGAGGTAGCGTGTCACGACCTCGTGCACGGCCGCGAAATCGTCTTGCGGGGCGCCCCTGATCCTGAAGCGCCGGTACTCGGCCTTCTTGGGACGACCCGCTTCGAACCACACCAGCGAGCCCACCGTGTCGCGCCCCTGGTTGGTCGAAATGTCGATGCACACGAACGCGCGCGGCACAGCCGCGAGCCCGAGGTCGCGCCCCAGCGCGAACACCGGGTCGGCCGATCGCTCGTCGATGTCGAAGCTCTCGATCTTCAGGCCGTCGAGCAGGTAGCGCGCGTTCTGGTCCGCCAGCTCGGCGAGCTTCGCGTCGCTGCCGCGCTGCGGCACGTGCCAATCGACTGCGGGCGCCAGCTCGGCGAGGGAGTCGAGATCGTCGGGGGAGAACGGCAGCAGCACTCGCTTCGCGCGCACTTCCAGCGGCAGGTAACAGCGGACCAGAAACACGGCGAGGATCGCGCCTTCGGTCTCGTGCTCCGCGTTCTCGAGGAACCAATGGTCGCGCGCGATCAGTTTGCCGTCGCGCACGCGCAGCACCACGCCGCACACGTCGTCGCCGTCCCGGGCCAGCCCCACCGCGTCCGCATCCCCGCGTCCGATCAGCTCGACCGCCTGGGGCTGCTCCAGCTGGTCGAGCCACTTCAGCGCGTCGCGCACCTGAGCGGCGCGCTCGAAATCGAGCTGTTGCGAGGCCTGCTGCATGCGCTCGCGCAGCCGGATGCGGACGTCCACGGTCTTGCCCTCGAGAAACAACACCACGTCGTCGATCATGCGGCGGTAATCGGCCTCGCTCTGATAACCCACGCACGGGGCCCGGCACCGCTCGATGTGGTAGTCGAGACAGGGGCGGGCGGGCGCGTCGCGCGGCAGATCCCAGTGACACGACCGCACCGTGAAGATGCGACGGATGATCCTGAGCGTCTGGCGCAGGGTGGCCACGTCGGTGTAGGGCCCGAAGAAGCGCGCGCCCGACATGGCCACGCGGCGCACCACCAGCACCCGCGGAAACGGCTCTCCCAGCGTCACGGCGATGCGCGGGTAGCTCTTGTCGTCGGTGAGGCGGATGTTGAAACGCGGCTTGTGCTCCTTGATGAGATTGTTCTCGAGCAACAGGGCCTGCGCCTCGCTCGGCACGATGATGGTCTCGAGATCCGCGATCTGACCCACCAGCGCCGCCCGCTCGGGCGTGGCGCCGCCGTCGGGACCGAAGTAGCTCGGCACGCGGGCGCGCAGGCTCTTCGCCTTGCCCACGTAGAGTGTGTCGCCGCCGGCGCCCTTCCAGAGGTACACGCCGGGCTTGTCGGGAAGGGCGTCTAGCTTGCGTGCGAGGCGGTCAGGGAGTGCCATGTGCGGATGGCGTCGGGATGCTTGAGCAGCAGCGTCAGCGCGCCGTACACCATCCCAAAGATAACGAGCACGAGCAGCCCGCGCGGCACCGGTGCCAGGCCGCTCGTGAGGTGCCCCGCCCCGACCGCCCCCGCGCCCGCGACGAGCCCGGCCGCGAGCGCGATCCCGAAGGCCCGCCAGTCCGGGCCCCGCAGCACGCTCCCAATGCGCCGGCTCAGGTCGCGCAGGTGGAGGGTGGTGTTGAGGAACGCCCCGATCGACGATCCCAGCGCGATCCCGGGCGCGCCCAGCCAGCGCATGAGGAGCCAGGCGAGGCCCGTCGAGACGACGAGCGAGAACGCCGCGATCTTCACCGGCGTGCGCGTGTCGCGCATCGCATAAAAACCCGACGCGAACAGCTTCACCGTCGCCTGCCCCAGCAACCCGATCCCATACGCGGCGAGGACGCTGCCGACGAGGGCGGTGGCGTCGGCGGTGAAGCGCCCCGTCTGATACAGCGCGGCGACGATCTCCCGGGCCAGGGCGATGCAGGCGACGGACGAGGGCACGATGAAGAACACGATCCGTCGGAACCCGACCGCGATCCGCATGCGCAGCTGCTCGTTGGGCGCGGGGCCTCCGCGCGCGCCGCCGGCTGCCTCGCGCGACAGCTCGGGGAGCGACACCGCGGCGACGGATACACCGAACAGGCTGATCGGCAGGATCTGGATCAGCTGGGCATACCCGAGGGCCGAGACGCCCCCCGGTCCTGTGAACGAGCCGAGCAGCGTGTCGATCAGCCCGGAGAGCTGGGCCACGCCGGCGCCGAACACCAGGGGCACCCAGGCGAGCAGCACGTTCCGCACTCCCTCCGGACTCAGGGAGAGCCGGAGTGCGATACCGCGGAGCAATTTCCAGCACGCCGGCAGCTGCACGGCGATCTGGAGCAGGCTCCCCGCCACGGTGCCCCAGGCGAGCGCTAGCGCCACGCGATGCAACTGGGCATCGAGCGGCAACGCCCGGTTCGTAAACCAGGTCCCCGCCGCGAGCATGGCCACGATGCCGGCGACATTCCACAACGCCGGCGCGGCGTACGGCAGGAAGAAGCGCCGGTGCGTGTTGAGAATCCCGAGGCACCAGGCCGAGATCACCATCAGCCCGGCCATTGGAAACAGGATGCGCACCAGCGTGATGGTGAGCTGCCGGCGCGGCTCGTCGAAGCCCTGCGCAATCACCGTGGTGATCGCGGGCGCCAGGGCGATGCCGATCAGCGCGAGCACGCCCGACGCGAGCACCAGCAAGCCGAGAATCGCGCCCGCCAGAGCCCGTGCGGCAGCCTTGTCCGGCCGCTCGTTGAGGGCGGCGTATACGGGAATGAATGACCCGGCGAGTGTGCCCTCGCTGAGCAGATTGCGGATCGTGTTGGGAATGCGCAGCGCGGCCCGGAATGCATCGGCCGGGATGCTGTCGTTTCCGAAGTAGTACGCGAACACGCGCTCGCGCACGTAGCCGAGGATGCGGGTCACGAGGATCCCGGCGGCCACCCGGGCCGCCTGGCGCCCGCCGCTCGTGGCCGACCCGGGCTCGGTCAGGAGCCGGGCTGCTTCTTGCGGGGGTCTTCCAGCAGGCGCTGCACGAACTGCAGCTCCTCGCGCATCCCGGTAATCGAGCGGTTCAGCTCTTCGAGGTCGGTCTCGAGCACCTCCACCCGGCGCTCGAGCTGGCGCACGCCGGCGCCCGTCCCTCCCGCCGCCCCGTCACCCTGTCCCTCGAGCCGGTGGGCGATCGAGCGCCCCAGGGGCGAATCGACGAGGATCGCGGTGATGGGAATCATGAGGGCGACGAGCAGCACGACCACCAGGAGCCACATGAGAGCATTCTACGAAGCGCCCGCCCACCGCGCCACCTCCTGCTCGAGCGCGTCCACGAGCGTGGGCCCGTAGCGGATCGCGAACGAGGGGAAGGTGAGCACGCGCTCCTGCGGCTGGCCCTGCGGGTACACGGCGGCGCGCGCCCGGGCGATCTGACGGATCAGCGTCTCGCCCTCGCTGCGCTTCAGGCTCGCCACCAGCTTCTTCTCGATCGTCTGCGCGCCCGAGAGGGCCGCGTTGCGCGCCGACTCCACGGTCCGCTCGAGCGTGGGATCGATGCGCACCGCCGACTCGCGCAGCGCGGCGTAATGCTCCTCGATCCCGCGTCGCAGGGCGGCGAGGGTCGCGACGGTTTCCGCCGGCAGCTCATCGCGGACCAGGCGCGCCTCCAGCTCGCCCGGCTTGCCGTCGAACGCCGCCAGGTCCAGGCCGTGGCGCTCCATCAGCTTCTCCACCCGGCTCTCCACGAGCACGCCGGACCAGCGCGGCACGGGGGCCTGGCGCATCACGCCCAGCGTCTCGTACAGCGGCGCCGCGTCGGGGAGGTACTTGAGCTCCGCCGGACCGCCCGCATACGCGAGCGTGGGGAGCAGCGCCGCTTCGACGGCGGGCCGCAACAGCACGTTGGGGGAGAGCCGCTCGGGTGCGTCGCGCGTCAGGCGAGTCAGGTCCGCGCGGCTGAAGCGCTCGCCGCTGCGACGCGTGACGAAGCCGTCGCCGTCCTTCTGCAGGCGATCGCGGCCCTGGCTCGCTTCGACGAAGACCGGCGTGTATCCGTCGGGGAGCGTGACGTCGAGCCCTTTCAAGACCCAGGGAGCGGCCGCGCGCTTGGCTCGGGGGTCGTGTACGCGCAGCACCACCAGCCCGCGCGGGCCGAGCAGGGCGTCGAGCGCCTGCGCGAAGGCGTCGGCGAGCGTGGCCTCGGGGCGATACCACCGCCCGAGCCATGCGAGCACGCCCGGTTTGAATTCGGTCTCGGGCGTACCCTCGTCCAGCTGCCGCAGCACGCCGGCGATCTCCGGGCCGCACGGCTCGCGCGCCAGCGGCAGGAGCGGCGCCTCGGCGGCACGCTCGCGCAACACGGCCTGGGCCAGCTCGCCGTTCTTGTCGAGAAACCACGCGTGGTTCGCCTCGGCGAAGTCGTGATCGTCTCCCGCGACCCAGAACACGGGCACGACCGGCGTGCGCCGCTCGCGCTCGAGCCGCCGGGCGAGCGCCATCGCCGAGAGGGCCTTGTAGAGGGTGTACAGCGGGCCGGTGAAGAGCCCCGGCTGCTGGCCGGTCGTGACGACGAGCACCTCGCCGGCCGCGAGCCCATCGCGCCCCGGCCCGGGCAGCGCGGCCGCGATGACGTCCGCGTCCACCCGCCGCGGCGCGAGCGTCAGCCCCGGCAGCACGAGTGGAGCGATCGGAGTCGCGACGATGCGCGGAATCACTCGTCCCTCTTCCCCCTTCCCTCTTCCCTGGGTTCTCCGAACACGTCCGCTTGAAACGTGAACAGCTCAGTTCCCGGTTCCCGCCACGCCTCGGGTGGCAGGCCCGCCTTGCGGCAGGTGGCGGCGAGCAGTGCCTCCGGTCCCCAATGATGGTCTCGGGCCACCTGGGGCAAGAGCAGGCCGACGTTGCGACCGCGGCGTACGATCACGCCGTCGCGCCCGGCGACGATGCGCGACGCATCGACCGGCGCCGCCTCCGAGAGCACCGAGATCTCGAGGGCCAGGTCCGGCAGCTCGTCCGGCTCCACCGGCGGGAAGCGCGGATCGTCCTGCGCCGCCGCAACGGTCATCTCGGGCACCACGGTGCCGAGCTCGCGGTCGGCCGCGATGTGCCCGATGCAGCCCCGCAGCGCTCCGCGCGCGGTGATGGTGACGAAGGCGCCCCGCTTGAGCAGCGCTCCGGACACGGCGGGCGCCGGCGGCAGCGGCCGCCGCGCCAGATGCGCCGTGAGCGTGGCCCGCGCGAGCCCCAGCAGCGCCGCGCGGTCCTCGGCCGTCAGCTCACGATCCGCGATGGTATGGCTCCCCCCGGCGGATGGTGTAGGCGCGGTACAGCTGCTCGTACACGAGCAGCCGCGCGAGCTCGTGCGGAAACGTCAGCCGGGACAGGCTCCAGACGCGCTCCGCGCGCCCGAGCACGGGCTCCGGGACGCCCTCGGCGCCGCCGATGGCGAAGGCCACGTCCCGGCCGTCCATCTCCCAGCGGGCCGTCCACGCGGCCAGCTGCTCGGACGTCCATTGCTCGCCCCGCTCCGACAAGACGACGAGGCGCGAGTCCTCGGACAGCGCCTCGAGGAGTCGCGCCTCGTCTTTCGCCTCTCGCTCCTCCACTCGCGCGTAGTGCTTCAGCCGCGCCAGGTAGTCATCGCAGGCCGCGCGGACGCCCGCGTCCCGCAGGCGACCCACCGCGACGACGCGATACTGCATCAGGCATACATCCCACGCAGCCGGTGCATCGCCGCCACGCGGTCGACGGCGAGCATGTAGCAGGCGATGCGAGTCGAGACCTTGTGCTTCTCGACCAGGGCCATCACTTCGTGGAATGAGCGGGTCATGATCGACTCGAGTCGCCGGTTCACCGTGTCTTCGTCCCAGAAATAGCCGCCGCGATCCTGCACCCACTCGAAGTAGCTGACGGTCACGCCGCCCGCGTTCGCGAGGATGTCGGGAATCACGAAGATGCCCTTCTTCTCGAGGATCTCGTCCGCCGCCGCCGTGGTGGGACCGTTCGCGCCCTCGCAGATCACCTTCGCCTTGATCTGCGGGGCGTTCTTGCGCGTGATGACGTTCTCGGTGGCGGCCGGCACCAGCACGTCGCAGTCGACCGTGAGGAGCTGATCCTTGGCGATCGCATCCGCCTGAGGGTACCCGGCCAGCTGGCGGTGCTCCGGCACCCACTTGAGAAGCTCGGGCACGTCGAGCCCCTTGGCGCTGTACAGGGCCCCGGACTTGTCCGAGACACCGACGATCACGGCCCCCTCCTTGGCCATCAGGTCCGCCGCGACCGACCCCACGTTGCCGAATCCCTGCACGGCCACACGCGCGCCTTTGAGCGTCATCCCCAGCTTGCCGAGCGCCTCGCGCGTCACGATCATGCACCCCCGCCCTGTCGCCTCGCGCCGCCCGAGCGAGCCCCCCATCTCGATCGGTTTGCCCGTCACCACCGCCGTCACGGTGTGGCGGTGATGCATGGAGTAGGTGTCCATGATCCACGCCATCACCCGCTCGTTGGTGTTCACGTCCGGGGCCGGTACGTCCGAGTCGGGCCCGAGCGTCTCGATGATGCTCGCGGTGTAGCGGCGCGTGACGCGCTCCAGCTCCGCCAGCGACATCGTGCTCGGATCGCACACCACCCCGCCCTTCGACCCTCCGAACGGGATGTTCACGAGCGCGCACTTCCAGGTCATCCAGGCGGCGAGCGCCTTGACCTCCTCCAGGGTCACGTTGAGATCGAACCGGATGCCGCCCTTCGCGGGCCCGCGTGAAGTGTTGTAGAGCACGCGGTACCCGGTGTAGACGTCGAGCTCGCCCGAGTCGCGCAGCACGGGCATGGACACGATGATCTGCTTTTCGGGATTGCGGAGCACCTTGTAAAGGCCGGGATCGAGGTTCAGGAGCTGCGCGGCGTGGTCGAACCGCTCCATCATGGCCTCGAAGGGATTCTCCTCCGCCAGGAACGTGTCCTTGTCCGGCCGAATGATCGCCGGCGGGGCAGGCGGCTTGATCGCAGGTTCGCTCATGTCACTCGCGCACCAGAGAGTCTCAGGGACGTCCGGCCGGGGTCAGCACGGCGTCCAGCGCTTGCTCGAGCGCCCGGCCGTCGCGCTCCCAGCGGACGCCGAGCACCGCGACCAGCGGTTCCGGGATCCCTTCCGGCCAGCGGGCGCGGAGCTTCACGGCATCTTTTTCAGTGACTACAACATAACCGCCCGTCGCCGCGGCCCGCACGAGCCGCTCCAGCTCGTTCGGGCCGTAGGCGTGATGATCTTGATACGCCAGCAGTTGCACCCGTGCTCCGGTGTCGGAGAGCTGCGCCTCGAAGCTCGCCGGGTCCGCGATCCCGGCGGCGGCCACGATGTCCTTCCCCGCGAGCATCTCCAGGCCCGAGCGCGTTCCAGACTGTATCCCCTCGAGGTGCGCGAGCCCGAGCCACGCGACCGCGATCGGCGTCCCGGGCCGACGGCGGGCGAGCCGCGCCGCGACGTCGACTGCAGCGGGCGCCGGCGCGTGTTTCCGTGTGACGACAATCAGGTCCGCGCGCTCGAGCGCCTCCCAGCGCTCGCGCCAGGGACCCGCCGGCAGTGGCCAGGGCGATCCCGCCCAGCTCTCGACGCTGACCACCGCGACGTTCAAGTCGCGCGCCACGCCCAGCAGCTGGTACGCGTCGTCCAGTACGAGCACGCGGGCTCCCGCGGCCCGCGCCGCCGCCGCGCCCGCTACGCGGTCGGGGTTCGCCACGACGACCGCCTCGGGGACGAGCCGGCGGTGGACCAGCGGCTCGTCGCCCCCGTATCCGCGCAGTAGAATCCCCGGCTTCCACCCCCGGCGCGCGCAGTAGGTCGCGATCCAGGCCGCGAGGGGAGTTTTCCCGGTGCCTCCCACCGACAGGTTGCCGACCGCGATCGTCGGGAGGGGCAGACGCAGGACGCCGCGGCTCGCGTAGCGGGCGGTGCGTATCCGCATGCCGGCCCAGTACACGCCGGCGAGCGGCACGAGCGGCAGACGCGCCACGCGCGCGCCCAGCGAGCCACCCCAGAGCCAACGCACGAGGCGAGCCGGCGTCACCCGTCCCTCTTCCCCCTTCCCTCGTCCCCATATGTCGCGCGCTCCAGC
Source organism: Gemmatimonadota bacterium (assembly GCA_003222055.1). GTDB lineage: Bacteria > Gemmatimonadota > Gemmatimonadetes > Gemmatimonadales > GWC2-71-9 > AG41. The sequence goes on along the minus strand of QHUT01000053.1, from coordinate 9,103 downwards.
TCCTCCTCCGCGCGGGTCAGCGCCCGCCGCAGCGCGAGTTTGCCCTGCTCGACGGCGAACGGCGGGCTGTACACGATGTCCACGGCCGCGAACGGCCGCGGGAGGCAGAACCGTTCCCACGACCGGATCCACCAGGCGGAGGAGGCGCGCGCGCCGGCGGCGATCACCAGCGCGTTCGCGTGCTGCGCGGCGGCCAGGGCGCCCGGCTTCATGCGCTCCGCCGGGCCACGCGGCCCGTCGGGGGTCAGCGCCACCTCGCCGCCCTGCCGCAGGTGCCGCACCAGGCCCAGCAGCCCCACGTCGCCGCCGCGCTGCGACGACCCGCGCACCACGCGGTACCCCCAGCGCTCCGACAGCTCCGCGAGGTACCCCCCGTCGCGGTGGCGACTGATGAGGAGGGCCATCCCTTCGTCGCGGCGGTGATAGAGCAAGGGTAGGATGCGACTGTGCCACAGGACGTAGATCACCGGGCGCCCGCTGGCGCGCGCCGTCGTCACGTGCTCCCAACCCCGCACCCGGTAGCGCCACGTCGCCGCGAGCAAGCGCACGAGCCCCGCCAGGAGCGTCGTCACCCCGCGAGCTCCGCGGCGAGCGCCGCGACGCGCTCCGCGGCGCCGGGCGGCCCGAGCCGCTCGCGCACGAGCGCGAGCCCCTCCCGCTGGCGGCGGGCCGCCTCGCTCGCAGGGTCCAGCAGTGGGAGCACGGCGTCCGCCAGCGCCGCCGGCGTGACCGCGCCCTGCAGGAACTCGGGTGCCACCTCGCGCTCCGCGATCAGGTTCACCAGGCCCACGTGAGGCACCTGCAGCACCCGGATCGCGATGGCGAACGACACGGGATTGAGCCGATACGCGATCGCCATCGGGACGTCGGCAAGCGCGGCTTCGAGCGTCGTGGTGCCGGACTTGCACAGCCCGGCGTCGGCGGCGGCGAACACGGCGAGCGGATCGCCCCCGTGAAGGCGGATGGCGCCGGCGCCGGGGTAGCGCGCCCGGCCCGTCGCGGCGACGACGACCTGCACCTCGGGACGCACGGCGAGGATCCGCGCGGCGGCGCTACGGAACGCAGGCCAGAGGCGCTTCACCTCCTGCGCGCGACTTCCCGGGAACAATCCCAGCACCGGCCGAGCGGCGTCGAGGCCGAGGGTGCGCCGGGCCTCCGCGCGCGGCGGCGGCGGCGGCCGGTCCCGCAGCGGATGGCCCACGAAGGTCGCCGCGACTCCGCGCTCACGAAAGAACCGCTCTTCGAACGGCAGGATCACGGCCAGGCGTCGCACCGCCGCCAGCCGGCGCACGCGACCCGGGGCCCAGGCCCACATCTGCGGGGCGATGTAATACAGCACGGGGATTCCCGCCGCACGGGCCGCCGCCGCGGCCCGGAGATGGTAGCCCGGATAGTCCACGAGGATCACGACATCGTAGCGCTTCGCCCGGAAGGCGTCGCGCACGCGGCCGAGCAGCCGGAGGTGCGCCGGGAGCTTCCACAGCGCCTCGACAAACCCGACCACGGAAAACTGCTCCATGCGGTCGAGCACAACGGCCCCCGCGGCCTCGAGGTCCGGCCCGCCGAACGCCTCGACGGTGGCGGCGGGGAGGCGGCGCTTGAGCGCGCTCACGACCGCCGCGGCGTGCGCGTCCCCCGACGGCTCGCCGGCGGAGATGTAAATCCGCGGCGCGCGGCTCACGGCCGCGTGGCGGCGTGGGGGAGGGGTGGAGCGAGTGGTGGGGCGAGCGGCGCGAGCGGCGAAGCCTGAACGGCAGCGGCGACGCGGAACGCCAGGGCCAGGGCCTGCGCTCCGGCGGCGCCCGACACCACGACCTCCTCTTCGCGCCGCACGGCGCGCACGAAGCTCTCGAGCTCGAGCTGGAGCGGCTCCGCCTCGGGAGCCTCGAGGCGCACGTGCTCCACGATCTGCTCGAGTTTGGTGGCGCCCAGACCTTGCCACCCGGGCTTCAAGCGGAAAAAATCGCCGCTGCCCTGCGCCAGGTCGAGCGAGCAGTAGCCGGTAGGCTGGAACACACGCAGCTTGCGCGTGCGCTCCCGCGACACCCGGCTCGCCGTGACGTTGGCGATGGCGCCGTTGGCGAACTCGAGGCGCGCGTTGGCGATGTCCACGTGGGGCGTGAGGATCGCGACTCCCGTGGCGCGGACGTCCGTGACCGGCGCGCGCACCAGCTCCAGCACCAGATCCAGATCGTGGATCATCAGGTCGAGGATCACGGCGACATCGGTGCCGCGCGGCTGGAACGGGGCGAGCCGATCGATCTGGAGGAAGCGGGGCTCCTCGAGGTACGGCGCGGCGGCGCGCACCGCGCGGTTGAAGCGCTCCACGTGGCCCACCTGCAACACGACGCCGTGCTCGGCCGCATCCCGCACCAGGTCCTCCGCGCCGCCGAGCGTGTCGGCCAGCGGCTTCTCCATGAGCAAGGCGATGCCGCGCTCGAGCACGGAGCGTCCCACGTCCGCGTGAGCGGGCGTCGGAACGGCCACCGTCACCGCCTCCACACGATCGAGCAGTGCCGCCAGCGTGGGATGCGCCACCGTGCCGAGCTGTTGGGCCACCTCGGCGGCGCGCACCGGGTTCTTGTCGTAGATGCCGGCAAACCCCACGCCCGGCATCCGGGAGAGCAGCCGTGCGTGGTGGAACCCGAGCGCCCCCGTGCCGACCACCCCGACCCGGATCGGCCGCCCGCTCACACCAGCACTCCCCGCTGCGACCCTTCGATGAACTTCAGGAAGCTCTCCACCTCGGGGATCTGCGGCAGCTCGGTGCGCGCCTTGGCGATGCCCTGGCTCACCGTCATGTCGGAATTGAACAGCAGGCGGTAGGCGCGCTTCAGGGCGAGTTTCACTTCGGGCGAGAAGCCGGCTCGCTGCAGCCCCACCGAGTTGAGCCCGTAGAGATGCACCGGATTACCGACCGCTTTGGTGTAGGGCGGCACGTCCTGGTTGACGCGCGAGCCGCCGCCGACGAACGAGAACGTCCCGATGCGCACGAACTGATGAATCGGCACCAGACCCGAGATGACCGCCCGGTCCTCGATGATCACGTGCCCCGCCATCTGGACCGCGTTGGCGATGATCACGTCGTTCCCGATGTAGCAGTCGTGCGCCAGGTGTACGTACGACATGAGGAAGCAGCGCTGGCCGATGGCCGTCTTCCCTGTCGCCTGAGTCCCGCGGTTGATCGTGCAGTACTCCCGGATCACCGTCCCGTCGCCCACTTCGACCCAAGTGTCCTCGCCTCGGTACTTGAGATCCTGCGGGTCGTTGCCGAGCACGCTGCCGTACCCGATCCTCACGGCGGTGCCGATCTTGACGTTGCGCTCGAGCACGGCGTGCGCGGCGACGTGGCAGCGCTCCCCGATCGTCACCCGCGGTCCGATGATCGCGTACGGCCCGACGGTGACGTCGCTCCCGATGTGGGCGGTGGGATCGACCAGGGCGGTCCGGTGGATCACCGATCGACCACCGTCGCCATCATGTCCGCCTCCGCCACCACCTGCCCGTCCACGTACCCGACGCCTTTCATCTTGCACGTCTTGCCGCGGAACTGCACCATCTCTAGCTCGAACCGGATCTGGTCGCCCGGCACCACGGGACGGCGGAACTTGACGTTGTCGAGCGACATGAAATAGACCACTTTGTCTTCGACGTTCTGCCCCTCGAAGTAGCCCATCAGCAGCATGCCCCCCACCTGCGCCATGGCTTCGATGATGAGCACCCCCGGCATGATCGGGTGGCCCGGGAAGTGCCCCTGGAAGAACGGCTCGTTGATCGTGACGTTCTTGATGCCGACGATCCGCTGCTGGCCCTCGACCTCGACGATGCGGTCCACCAGCAGGAAGGGATAGCGGTGCGGCAGCACGTCCATGATCCGCCCGATGTCCATCTTGGGCGCCGCACCGCTCGCCCGCGACGCCCGCGCCAACGCCCGCGCCACGGCGATGTTGCCACTGTGGCTCGGCCGCTCGGCCACGACGTGCGCCCGGATGCGCGCGCCCGTGAGCGCGAGATCACCGACGATGTCCGCGGCCTTGTGGCGCAGGAATTCGTCCGGCCAGCGCAGTTGGGCCCCATTGGCGAGCCCGCGCTCGTCCAGCAGGATGGCGTTGGCCTGGGACGCCCCTTTGATCAGCCCCCGCGCCTTGAGCGACTCGACCTCGCTCACGAACCCGAACGTGCGCGCCGGCGCGAGCTCCGTGGCGAATGCCTGCGCCGTCACCGTGTAGCTCCCCGACTGGCGCCCGATGAGAGGGTGTGGCCACTCGATCGTGACGGTGAGCCGCAGCTCCTTGGCGGGAGCGACCACATACGTCGAGTCCCCGTCGGTGACCGTGAACGGCGCCGGCACGGTCAGGATCACGGGCTCGCCGCTCGTCTCCGTCGGGCCGGCGTTCGCCAGCGCCTCGAAGTAGGGCTGGAAGCTGCCGTCGAGAATCGGCGGCTCGGGACCCGTGAGCTCGACCGTCAGATCGTCGATCTCGTGGGCCGCGACTGCGGCGAGCAGGTGCTCGACCGTGTGGATGGTCGTCTCGCCCTTACCGATCGCGGTGCGCCGCTCGACCGCCTCGACCTCGGACAGCCGGGCCGGCACCTCGGGTTTCCCCGCAAGATCGAGGCGGCGGAACACGATCCCCTGCCCCGCCGGCGCGGGCAGGAACGTGGCCTCGGTCCGGGCTCCCGTGTGCAACCCGGTGCCCGAAACCGCGGCCTTTTTCCTGATGCTGCGCCTAGCGCTGGGAGCCATCGGTCCGCCGCACGAGTGCCTCGAGGTCGTCCACGATCTGCGCCAGCCGGTACAGGGCGCCCTGCGCCCGCAGGAACTCGCGGTGCTTGCGCGCCGGGTACCCCGACACCGTCGCGCCCGCGTCGATGTCCCCGATCACCCCTCCCTGCACCGTCACGCGTGCCCCGCGCCCGATCGTCACATGGTCGGCGAGGCCCGCTTGGCCCGCCAGGAACACGTCGTCCTCGACGTGTGTGCTGCCCGCGATGCCCGCCTGGCCGGCGATGAGACAGCGGGCGCCGATCCGGCAGTTGTGGCCGATCTGCACGAGGTTGTCGATCTTCGTCCCCGCGCCGACCACGGTGTCGTCCACGCTGCCGCGGTCGATGGTGGTATTCGCGCCGATCTCGACGTCGTCGCCGATGATGCAGCGCCCTACCTGCGGGATCTTGCGCGGCAGCTCCCCGCTCTTGCCGGGCACGTAGCCGAACCCATCCGCCCCAAGCCGCACGCCGGCGTGCAGGATGACCCGACTTCCCACGACCGTCCCGCCGTAGCACACGACGTGAGGCAGGAGCTGCACGTCGTCACCCAGCTGGACGCCGTCCCCCAGCACGCACCCGGCGCCGATGCGCACGTTCCGCCCGAGCCGCACGCCGCGACCCAGCACCGCGTACGGGCCGATCGCCACCGGCTCCTGCCACACGACCCCGGCGCCGATCACCGCGGTCCGGTGGATCCCGGGCTCCCACGCGGGCTCGGGATAAAGCACCGGAATGACCGACAGCAGCGCCAGGTGCGGATCGCGCACCAGCACGCGGCACGCGGGACCTTCCGGCGCCTCCTGAACGAGATCCGGCTTGCAGAGCACGACGGCCGCGCTAGACCGTTGAAAATACTGGAGATAGCGTCTGGCGGCAAGAAACGACAGATCGTTCGGACCGGCGCGGTCCAGCGGCGCGACGCCCGACACGGTCGCGTCCGGCGGGCCGACCAGTTGACCGTTCGTGAGGGCCGCGATCTCGCGCGCGCTCAGGCGCCGCGCGGCGCCGGGCCCGGCCCCGCTCTCCCCGCCGCCCTCCGACTGTTGCCGGTCGCGCACGGGCTGGGCGCGCTCTATTTGGACTGCTTCAGCCGCTCGATCACCTTGTTGGTGATATCGAGGCTCGGGTCGACCGCCAGGAACACGCTGCTGTTTTGACCGTCCATATCGAAGATCAGCGCGTAGTTGGCCTCGGCGCGGATGCCCGCGACGATCCCGATGACCCGGGCCTGGATCGGCTGGAGCAGCTCCTGCTCCCGCTGCTGGTAGCGGTTCTGCATGTCGGTCTGGCGCTGCTGCAGACGCTGCTGCATGGCCTGCAGGTCGCGCTGCTTCGCCTGTTTCCCCGCCGAGGAAAGCGCCAGCGATTGCTGCTCGAAGGCCTTCATTGCGGAGTCCCACTGCGCTTGCATCCGCTGCAGCGTGTCTCGGATGCTCTGACCCTCCTTGCTCAACGTCGACTCCGCTGCGGCGTACCCCGGTGTCTGCTCGAGGATCGTCTGCGAGTGGACGAACGCGATCTTGAGCGTGCTCTGGGCTTGCGCTCCCAGAGCGGCCGGCGCGGCCGCCACCAGCCCGACCCACGTCCACATCGTCACCACACACCTCATAACTGTCTCCCCGAGAGAGAAACGGGTGTCTGTTGCCCCGCCGTAGCGCGGGAGTCCGATCAGAAGAAGTTGCCCAGCTTGAAGTGCAGCTTGAACCCCGGTGCCGGGCGGCCGAGGGGATCCGTGCGGTCGAAGCCGTATGCCCAGTCGATCCCGATCGGCCCCAGGGGCGAGATGATGCTCAAGCCCAGGCCGGCACCGCGGAACAGGCGCGTCGGATCGAACTCGCCGGCGCGCGCCCACACGTTGCCGGCGTCCACGAACATGTTGACATAGAACATCTGCGATAGCCGGGCGCCGATCTCGCCCGTCATGGCGAAATACGCCTTCCCGAACGAGGCGGCCGTCGCCTGGCCGTTCGCGGCGGTCGGGTCGTACCCACGGGGCGTCACCGAGAACTCGTCGTAGCCGCGCAGCGGAATCCCGTACTGCACGCCGCCCATCGTGAACAGCTGGTCGAAGAAGGGGGAATTCCCGAACACCAGCCCCGAGCGCGTCGACAGACCCATCACGAACCTGACCGGCGACGCACTGGCCGCGCCGCCCAGCTGGCCCAGGGGGGCGTACCACCGCCCTTCGAGATCGAGGCGCTGGAAATTCCCCGAGCCGCCCAGGGGCCCGCCGGACTGCGAGAGCCCGATCGAGTGCATGGTGCCCGCGGTGGGGAACGGCAGGTCGATACGGGTGTCGCGCAGCACCGACACGCCGAAGGTGGATCGGATGCAGTTGTTGCAGCGCAGCGCCGCGAGCCCGGTACTCGCACCGGTGAACGACTGGTCGTCGATTCCGTAGGAGACGAACAGCCGGGTGTAGCGGTCGCTGAACAGCGGGAATCCGAACTGGACGCTGGCGCCGCGGCGGCGCAGCGTGCCGAGATCCGCGATCGTGTAGCGCAACCGCGTGTTGTGCACGTCGAACGTCCCGGAAATGCGCGACTCGCGGATGGCGGGATCGGTGAACGTGACGGAGAAATCGCTGATGTTCTGGCCGAATTGCCACTGGAAATGGCCCTTCTTGCCCTGCCCGAACAGGTTCGGCTCGTCCAGTCCCAGGAACCCGCCCACGCCCGTGCCCTGTCCAACCGACGCACCGAAGTTGATGTTGCCCGTGTGTTTCTCGGTCACCCGGAAGATCACGTCGACGTCGCCCTGGTCGTTGGCGGGCCGGGTGTCCGGGAACGGGAGGGGCTGCTGGAAAAAGCCGAGATTCGAGATGTTCTGGTAGGACCGAATGAGCGCATCCTGCCGGAACACGTCTCCGGGTAAGAGCACGATCACGTCGCGGATCACGCGCTCGTGCGTGACGTCGTTCCCCGAGATCTCGATCTTGTTGACGATCGCAGGCTGCCCTTCGTTGAGGGCCCAGCGCAGATCCACCACCGGCTTGCCGTCGGGGGCGGTCCGCCGGATCACCTGCGGGTCGACGTGCATGTAGATGTAGCCGTTGTTGTAGTAGAGTGTCTGGACCTGCTGCGTGGCCGCGTTCCACTTCTCCTGATCGAAGTAGACCGGCCCCTGCTGCGCCCCACCGAAGCCGAGGAACCCGCTGCGACCCTCCTGCTTGAAGGGGAACAGCTGCTGCAGCTCGTCGGTGGAGAAGCGCCGGTTGCCGACGATCTCGAAGGTGCCGACGCGGTATGGCTCGCCTTCGCTGACGCGCACGACGAGCGTCGCCTTGCCGGTCGAGTCGTCCACGAGCAGCGTGTCGCCCAGCACCTGGAAGTCCACGAAGCCCTTGTCCCCATACAGCTTGGGCAAGTGCTCCTGGAGGTCGGACCGCAGCTTTTCGTCGTCGTATTCGCCGGAGCGGAACCACCAGAAGCCCTCGGGCCGGGTCTTCATAGACCCCACCAGCTGGTCCGTAGGGAGGTGGGTATTGCCTTCGATGGCGACGCGCGCGACCGCGACGCGCCGCCCCTCGTCCACGTCGAACACGACTCGGACGCGCGCCGAGTCGGCCTCGTACACCTTGATCACGCTCACGTGAGCCAGGTAGTAGCCTTCGGCGTGGTACAGCGAGTCGATGCGGCCGCGCGCCCGCGCCAGGGCCGCGGGGTCGAGCGGGCGGCCCTCCGCGAGCTGCGCCTTGTCGCGCACGCTGCCTTCCGAGACGCGGGCCACGCCGCGCACCGCCCACTTGACGAGGATGGGGCGCTCCCGCACGTGCACGATGAGGAGCTGGCGGCCGCGGGCCGTGTCCTGCTCGGCCCGGACGTCGTCGAACTGGCCGGTGGCGTAGAGCGCCTGAATGGCGCGCTGCACGTCGCGGTAGCCGAGGGCCCGGCCGGGCGCGAGCCCGCCCTGGTCGAGGACCTGCTTGCGGTCGACGCGACGGAGGCCGAGCACCACGATGGAATCGGGGGCGACGGCCGGGGGCGCCTGCGCGGGAGCCTCGCCCTGCGCCCGCGCGACGCGCGGGGCGAAGAGCGCCAGACCACCCGAAAAGATGACGAGCGAAGCTTTGCGGATCACGCCTTCGAGCCGGAGAGCGCGCGGAACGCCAGCCGTTCCTTGTCCGGGGCCACGTCGACCTCGATTTCGTCGCCCCGTGCGAACTCGCCGACCAGGATTTTCTCCGACAGCGGATCTTCCACGTACTTCTGAATGGCGCGCTTCAGGGGACGCGCGCCGAAGTGCTCGTCGTACCCGTGGTCCACCAGGAAATCCGAGGCCGCCGGCGTCAGCCGCAGCGTGAGCTCTTCCTCGCCCAACCGCCGCTGCACTT
>QHUT01000140.1 GCA_003222055.1 Gemmatimonadota bacterium | reverse complement strand
ACGCCGGCGCTGGCCTCGTGGGTGATCCCCGTGACGCTCGTGATCCTGATCGGTTTGTTCCTGGTGCAGAGTCGCGGGAGCGCCCGCATTGGGGCCATGTTCGGGCCGGTGATGCTCGTCTGGTTCGCAGTCATCGGGGTGCTGGGACTGGGCGAGATCATCCGACAGCCGGGGGTGCTCGCCGCCGTGTCGCCGGTCTCCGGTGTGCGCTTCTTCGCCGAGAATGTTGGGCGCGGCTTCGTGGTGCTGGGCGCCGTCTTTCTGGTCGTCACCGGTGGCGAGGCGCTGTACGCGGATCTCGGACACTTCGGCCATCGCGCCATCCAGATGGCGTGGTTCAGTGTCGCGCTCCCCTGTCTCCTGCTGAACTATTTCGGCCAGGGAGCGCTCCTGCTGCGTGATCCGACCGCGGCCGAGAACCCCTTCTATCATCTCGCGCCCGGTTGGGCGTTGTACCCGCTGATCGCGCTAGCGACGGCGGCGGCCATCATCGCGTCGCAGGCGGTGATCTCCGGCGCGTTCTCCCTCACCCGCCAGGCGGTGCAGCTCGGCTACAGCCCACGGCTTCAGATCGAGCACACCTCGTCGCGCGAGATCGGCCAGATCTACGTTCCCCTGGTGAACTGGGGGCTCATGCTCCTCACCTGTCTCCTGGTGCTCGGGTTCCACGTGGTCAACACCGCGCAGCCCACGTCCGACAACATCGCCGGCGCGTACGGCGTCGCACTCTCGACCTTGATGCTGCTCACGACGCTGATGTTCTATGTGATGAGCCGCGAAGTGTGGCGCTGGAGCTTCGCTCGCGCTGCGACCGTCGGCGGACTGTTCCTGTGCGTGGACGTGCCGTTTTTCGGGGCGAACATGCTGAAGGTCCGCTACGGGGGTTGGGTGCCCCTGGTGATCGCCGCGGTCATCTTCCTGCTGATGACGACGTGGCAGCGCGGGCGCGAGATCCTCGCGAAGCGTATGGAGGAGAAGACCGTCGCGCTCAAGATGCTGCTGGCGGATCTCGCCGCCGAGCCGCCGCTGCGCGTCCCGGGGACGGCGGTGTTCCTGTACGGCACCACCGACGGCACGCCGCCGGCGCTGGTGCACAACCTGACGCACAACAAAGTGCTGCACGAGCGGGTCGTGTTCCTGACGATGGTCACGCAGGACGTGCCCCACGTCTCGGCCGCGGAGCGGGTGACGGTGAAGGCCATCGGGAAGGGGTTTTACCGCGTGGTCGCGAGCTACGGGTTCATGGACGACCCGGACATCGAGGACGTCCTCGCGGCCTGCCAGGTGAAGTCGCTCGATATTCCCATCGCCGGCACGACCTTCTTTCTCGGTCGCGAGACGCTGGTCGCCTCCGACCGGCCCGGCATGCCCCAGTGGCGCGAGCAGCTGTTCGCGTTCATGTCGCGCAACGCCCTGCGAGCGACGGCCTTCTTCAAGATCCCGGCGGACCAGGTGTTCGAGGTGGGAGCGCAGGTGGAACTCTAAAGCGGCTTGGGAAGGTTCGGGAGGTTGGGGGAGGACGGGGGAGGCTGTCGCGTCAGCGGCGCAACCTCCCCTAACCTCCCCAACCTCCTCTAGCCTCCCCAAACGGTCTTATTCGACCTGGCCGAATTTCGCGATGTCCTCCGGTAGCTCTTCCTGAGTCTTGGCGGCATCCTTGCCTTGCACCATCACGCGGATCTGCTCGACCACGTCCGGGTTGGCGAGCGTCGTCACGTCGCCGACGTCGCGGCGATTGGAGATGGCCGCGAGCACGCGGCGCATGATCTTTCCGGAACGGGTCTTGGGCATGTCGGGCACGATGTACACGTGCTTGGGTCGCGCGATCTTACCAATCACCTCTTCGTTCGCCTTGATCACGCGGTCGATCACGGCCTGGCCGGGCGGCACGCCCGGCTTGAGCGCGACGTACACCTCGGGCACGCGTCCTTTGAGCTCGTCCTGGACGGGGACGACGGCGGCCTCGGCGATTTCCGGCACCGTGAGACAGGCTGACTCGATCTCCTTCGTGCCGAGGCGGTGCCCGGCGACGTTGATCACGTCGTCGATGCGGCCGAGGATGCGGTAGTAGCCGTCGGCCGCCTGCACCGCACCGTCGCCGCACAGGAACGGCCAGTCGCGCCAGTCCTTGCTCTTGGGATTCTTGTTGTACTTGGCGAAATAGGTCTTGACGTAGCGGTCGCGGTCGCCCCAGATCGTCTGCATGATGCCCGGCCACGGGTTGCGGATGCACATGTTGCCCGCCTTGCCGGATCCTTTGGGAATTTCCGCCCCGGTTTCGTCGTAGATGACCGGATGAATCCCTGGTGCGGCGGGGCCGCAGCTGCCGGGCTTCATCGCATGAATCGCCGGCATGGTCGTGCCGAGAAAGCCGCCGGTCTCGGTCATCCACCACGTGTCGGTGATGACGGCTTCCCGTTTGCCCACTTCGTCGTAGTACCAGCGCCACGCCTCTGGCTCGATCGGCTCGCCCACCGTCGTCATCGACTTGAAATGGTACTGGTACTTGCGGGGCTCCTGGGGACCGAGCTTGCGCAGCATCCGGATCGCCGTCGGCGCGGTGTGGAAGATATTCACGCCCAAGCGCTCGGCGATGCGCCAGGGCCGGCCCGCGTCGGGATACGTGGGCACGCCTTCGTACAGCACGCTCGTCGCCGCGTTCGCCAGCGGACCATACACGATGTAGGAATGCCCGGTGATCCAGCCGATGTCCGCCATGCACCAATAGACGTCGTCCGGATGAATGTCGAGAACCCACGTCGAGGTAGCGGTGACGTACGCCAGGTAACCCGCGATCCCGTGCTGGGCGCCCTTCGGCTTGCCGGTGGTGCCGCTCGAGTACATCAGGAACAGGGGAGCCTCCCCCGGCAAGGCGACCGGGTCGACGCGCTTGCCTTTGTAGTCCTTGAGCAGGTCGTTCACGAAGACATCGCGACCCGACACCATCGGCGTCTTGGCGGAGTATCTTCCGGGATAGCGCTGCCACACCAGGACTTTATCGACGTCCTGCCCCAGCTCCTGCGCGGCCCGCACCGCGATGTCGGCGTTCACCTTGTGGTCGATCAGCGTGCCGTTCCGCCAGTAGCCGTCCATCGTGATCAGCACGCGGCTGCCCGAGTCCTGAATGCGCGAGCCGCACGCCTGCCCGCTGAATCCACCGAACACCTGCGAGTGGATGACGCCCAGTCGTGCGCACGCCAGCATGGTGATCGGCAGCTCCGGGAGCATGGGCATGTGCAGGGTGACACGGTCCCCCGCTTTGAGTCCCAGGCCGCGGAGCAGCGCGGCCACCTCGTTCACCCGGTCGTACAGCTCCCGGTAGGTGATGGCCACATCCGGCTCCGATTCCTGCTCGGGCACGAAGATAAATGCCGCCTTGCGCCCGTACTTCTCCAGGTGCCGGTCCACGCAGTTGTGGCACGCGTTGATCTTGCCGCCGACGAACCACTTCCAGAACGGCGCGTCGCTGGTGTCGAGCACGCTGCGATAGGGCTCGAACCAGGTCAGCATGTCCGCATAGGTCTTGAAGCAGTCGGGGAAGCGGTCGAGGCCGAATTGCTCGAACACGCGCGGGTCCCGCATGTTGGCCTGTGCCTTGAACTTCTCGGAAGGTTGATAGTACGCCTCTTCCTTCCAGTGCACGGCGATCTGCGCTTCGCTGACCTCGGTTAGCTCCTTCACTTTGGGTGTGGCTGCCATGTGCCGGTGCCTCCTGGGAATACGGGCGGCCGTGCTGGTCGTCCCACTGCGGTGGCGAGTGGAGGGGTTGTTAAGGTATGCCCCCGACGTGCGTGACGGTCAAGACGGTCCTTGCAAACTGCGCGGCGGCATTCCGTCTGCGGTAGCACGGCGGGTGAGGCTTCTCACGCCGCCTTTGACAAGCGGTTGACGGCTCGCAGGTTAGCTGTCTTGGCACTGGAGTCGCGTACCCCACTGGGCGGCGATCTAACTGGAGCCGACTGTGGAGGATCTGATGGCGATGTCGACGCACCCGAGCGAGAAGGTCTTGGCGGCTCCCGAGGAGCTGGGGCTCGACTCGCGCACGACCTTTCGTCGGACGGCCACCGAGCTGCTGGAGCAACTCGGGGAGGGGACGGGGCGCCTGGTAATCGATCTCTCGGGCACCCGTCAGATCGACAGCGCGGGGCTCGGGGCGTTGATGCTGATCCAGCGTAAGGCGGCGGAGCGCCGGCTGACGGTGTGCCTGCGCGGCGCCAACGAGGAGTTGCGATTCCTGCTGGTGTTGACCAAGCTCGACGACCTGTTCGAGTTGGAGAGCGGCGGCCGCTGAGCAGCCCGTAGACGGCCGGGGGGGGTCGCATATATTGGCCCACCTATGGCTTCCCCCGCCTCCGGCGTGCCGCGCCGCGTGTTGTTCGTCGAGGACGAGTCGGCGCTGCGCCGTACCTACCAGCGGTTCTTCTCCACGCGCTATGACGTCGCGTTCGCCGCGAGCGGTAGCGAGGCCCGCCGCCAGTTGGACGCCTTCCAGCCGGAGGTGCTGGTGCTCGACCTGCGGCTCCCCGATACCGACGGCGTGACGCTGTTGCAGGAGATCCGCCAGTCCCGGCCCTCTCTCCCCGTGATCGTAACGACGTCGTACGTCAGCATGGAGCCGCTCATCCACGTGCTCGACCTGGGGCATTCGGGCTACCTGGTCAAGCCGTTCGACATGGAAGATCTCGCCGCGCGCATCGATGCTCTCGGCTGAGGGGCTGCGGCACGCCTACGGACGCGTGGTCGCGCTCGACGGCGTGTCGCTCACGCTCGGACCCGGACAAACGCTCGCAATCTTCGGGCCCAATGGCGCGGGCAAGACCACGCTCCTCAAGGTGCTCGCGGGGTTGATCCGGCCGCAGCAGGGCTGGGCCCGCGTCGCCGGGGGCCGGCGCGCCATCGGCTGGATCGGCCACCAGTCTCATTTGTACGGACACTTGAGCGTGCTAGAGAATCTGCTGTTCTGGGCCGCGCTGTATGGAGTGACATCCGCCCAGCGTGGCGTGCGCGCCACAGCCATCCTCGAGCGGCTCGGGCTCTCGGATCGAGCCGGGCAGCCCGTCTGGTCGCTGTCCCGCGGCTTGGCGCAGCGGGCGGCGATCGCCAAGGCGCTGGTGCACGACCCCCACGTGCTGCTGCTGGACGAGCCGTTCACCGGGCTCGATCTCGCGGCCGCGGCCCAGCTGCGGACCCTGCTGGGCGAGCTGCGGAGTGCAGAGCGGGTGTTGGTGTTGGCGACGCACAACGTCGACGAGGGTGTCGAGCTCGCCACGGACGTGGCGTTCCAGCGGCAGGGGCGGTTCGTGCAGCTGACACCGCGAGGGGCGCGCGGCGCGGCGGAGATCGCCGAGGCGTACCGGCAGGCCATGACGGATGCGTGAGTTGCTCGGGCAGGCGTGGGTGGTGGCGCGCAAGGATCTGGTGCTGGAGTTTCGGACGCGCACGGCCCTGCTCTCGGCCGTGGTGTTCACGGCCCTCGTCCTGACGGTGTTCAATTTCGGGCGCGATCCGACGGCGGTCGCGACGATCGATCTCGCCCCCAGCATTCTCTGGGTCACCTTCACGTTCGCCGCCATGCTCGCGCTCAATCGGGCGTTTCAGCTCGAGCTCGAGAACGGGGCGCTCGAAGGCTTGCTGGTATCGCCGCTCTCGCGCCACAGTCTCTTTCTCGGCAAACTGCTCGCCAATCTTGGATTCGTCGGCGTGGTGGAGGCCGTCGGGCTGCCGCTGTTCGTGCTGTTCTTCAACGTGTCGGTCGGCCCGGTCCTGCTTCCGCTGATCGGCGTGATCGCCCTCGCCACCGTGGGATTCGTCTCGGTGGGGACGTTGTTCAGCGCGATGGTGGTGCGGACGCGTTTCGCGGAGCTGATGCTGCCGGTACTGCTCTTGCCGTTTCTGTTGCTGCCGCTGACCTACGCCGTGCAGGCCACGGCCCGGCTCCTGGCCGGCCGTCCCTTGAGCGAGGTGTCGGGCTGGCTTAAGTTGCTCGCCGCATACGACCTGGTGTTTGTCGCAGTCGCGACGCTGCTGTTTCCGCACACGGTGGACGAATGAGACTCGCACAGAAGGGTCGCCGTGTCGCGCTGGCCGGCTTGCTGTTGCTCGGCGGCGTGTACGTGCGAGCCCTGGCGTTCACGCCGGTCGAGCGATTCCAGGGTCCCGCGCAGAAGATCTTCTACCTGCACGTTCCGGCCGCCGTGACCACGGAGCTGGCGGTGATCCTGGTGGGCCTCGCCGGCGTGTTCTTCCTGTTTCTGAGGGACCCGCGGCTCGACCGGTTCGCGGAAGCCTCGGCGGAGGTCGGCACGGTGTTCGCCGCGATCGTCCTGACGACAGGCCCCATCTGGGGAAAGCCCATCTGGGGCACGTGGTGGACCTGGGATGCCCGGCTCACGAGTACGCTGTTCCTGTTCTTCCTCTTGATCAGCTATCACGTGCTGCGGGGCGCGGTGACCGACGCCGGGCTGCGCGCGCGGTACGGCGCGGTGCTCGGGATCTGTGCGGTCGTGCTGGTCGGATTCATTCACCTGAGTGTGTATCTCTTTCCCACCCTGCACCCGCAGCCCATCGTGCTGCGACCCGGCAAGCCCGGCGTGCCTCCCGAGATGCTGGTGACCCTCCTCATGTCGTTCGGCGTGTTCCTCGTGCTCTACGTGGGCTTCGTGATGCAGCGCTACGCCATCGCCCTGCGGCGTGACGCGTCGGGACATGTCTGAGGTTCCGCAGAACGCGGCGTACCTCGTTGCCGCCTACATCGTGGTCCCGGTGATCCTGCTGGCGTACGCCCTGTCGCTGTACCGGCGCAGCACCAGGCCCTAAGCGTCACGCTTGTCGACGAACAACTCGGCGCGGGCGTCGGACAGGCGCTCGAGCCCGTCAGGGACCTGCGTCGCCCAGAGGTGCAGGGCCTCGTCCGCGGCGCCCACGTCCCCCGCCTGGAACAGCGCTCCGGCGTTGAGCCACAACGCTTCGGCGCCCCCGCCGGCCGCATAGGCGCGGGCGAACCGGGCGGCCGCGTCGGCGTGCCGTCCGGCTCGGGCGTACAGATCGCCGGCCGCGAGGGCGGCGTCGGGGCGCTCTTCGAGGGTGAGCACCTGCTCGTAGGCGACCAGGGCATCGTGCTGGCGGAACACCATTTGGAACGCCTCCCCCAGGAGCATCCAGGCGTCGGGATTTTCGGGGAAGCGCTCGGCGGCGTCCTGCGCGGCGGCGACCGCGCCCCACCGGTCCTCGATGGCGCGCCGCAGGCGCACCAGCGCCGGGTAGCACTCCCCGAACGCGGGGCTCACGGTACAGCCCAACCGCAGCCACCAGTCGGCGCGCCTGGGCGCGTCGCGCTGGCTGGCGGCGGCTCGCCGCACGGTGAACCGCACGAGCGCGGAGCGCAGGGCCCGGAGCATTGCTTGATAATGGTTTTAGGTCCCGAGAGATTGCAACCACGCATGTCACCGGAGCCTCGTCGCCACGCCCGTCACCCCCTTGCGGGACGGCGCATCGTCGTGACACGCGCGCGCGAGCAGGCGGGCGAGCTGGCACGGGCGCTCGAGGCGCTCGGCGCCGAGGTGCTCGCGGTGCCGACCATCCGCATCGTGCCGCTCGCCGACCTCACCGCGTTGCGCACGGCGCTCACCGCCGTCGCTGTCTATGACTGGATCGTCTTCACCAGCCAGAACACCGTCCACGTCGTGTGCGATCGGCTGCCCGAGTGGGGGCTCGCCGCACGCGACTTGGCGCGGATGGCCGTGGCCGCCATCGGACCGGCGACGGCACAGGCGCTGGAGCGATACGGCGTCACGCCGGATGTCGTGCCGCCCAAGTACGTGGCGGAAGCGGTCGTGGCGGCCGTGGTCGCGCGCGGCGCGGTGCACGGCAAGCGCTTCCTGGTCCCTCGGGCGCGCGAGGCACGCGACGCCTTGCCCGACGGGCTGCGGGCGCGCGGCGCGGTGGTCGACGTCATTCCGGTCTACGAGACCGTCCGGGCCGCGGGGGACGGGAGCGCCCTCGCGGCACAGCTTCTCGGCGGGACGATCGACGTCGTCACGCTTACGTCGTCTTCCACCGTGCGGGGCTTCGTCGATCTGGTGGGGCGAGCGGCCGCGACGTCGGGTCGGTTCACCGCCGCGGTGATCGGTCCCGTCACGGCGGCGAGCGCCCGCGAGCTGGGACTCCCCGTAGCGATCGAGGCGGAGGACTATACCGTCGAGGGGCTCGTGGCGGCGCTGGTGCGCTACTACGGGGAAGGGGGAGGGGGGAAGGGGGAAGCGTGAGCGGCCCCCTGAAGCTCGGGACCCGCGGGAGCAGGCTCGCGCGGTGGCAGGCCGAGTGGGTGGGAGCGGCCCTGGCCCGCAACGGCGTGCCCGTCGAGCTCGTCGTCATCAAGACGCGGGGCGACGCGGAAGTGGACCGGCCGCTGCACGAGCTGGAGGGGAAAGGGTTCTTCACCAAAGACATCGAGGATGCGCTGCTCGCCGGGCGCATCGACGCGGCGGTGCACTCGCTCAAAGACCTGCCGACGCGGCTCCCCGACGGTCTGGCGCTCGCGGCCGTACCCGCGCGCGCGGACCCGGCGGAGGCGCTCGTCATTCGCGAGGCGGGCGTCGCGTCGATCGCCGGCCTGCCGAACGGCGCGAAGATCGGGACGTCGAGCCTGCGACGCGTTGCACAGGTGCGCTACCTCCGACCCGACCTGGAGATCGTCGCCCTGCGCGGTAACGTGCCGACGCGCGTCCAGAAGGTGACGGAAGGCCGCGACGGGCTCGCTGCGGCGCTGCTGGCGGCGGCGGGGCTGGAGCGGCTGGCGCTGACCGGTCGCATCGCCGCGCGGCTCGATCCGCTGGTCGTGATGCCCGCGCCCGGGCAGGGCGCCCTCGGTCTCGAGGTGCGGAGCGACGACCGTGGGACGCGGGTCGCGCTCGCGCCGCTCGAAGACGGGGAGAGCGCGCGCCACGTCGCCGCCGAGCGCAGCCTGCTCGCGATGCTGGAAGGCGGGTGCCAGGCGCCGGTCGCGGCGTGGACCGGATCCCGGATCCCGGGTCCCGGGTTCCGGTTGTACGGCCGGGTGACCGCCCTGGATGGGTCCGTTCAAATCACCGCGTCTGCCGACATCGACGACGCCGATCCCGCCGCCGCAGGCGTCGCCGTCGCGGACTTGCTGAAGGCTCAGGGTGCGTTGAGATTGCTCGCGCGATGAGCCAGTTCCCGATCCGCCGGCTGCGCCGGCTGCGCCGCACGCCCGCGCTGCGCCGGCTCGTGCAGGAGACGCACCTCGTCCCCTCGCAGCTCGTGTGGCCCCTGTTCGCCTGCCATGGCAGCGGGGTGCGGCGCGAGGTGGCCCTGCTCCCGGGCGTGTACCAAACGTCCGTGGACGAGCTGGTCAAGGACGCAGAGCGGGCGCATCGGCTTGGCCTCGGCGGGATCATTCTCTTCGGCCTGCCGGTGGTGAAAGACGCGACCGGGTCCGAGGCCTACGACGAGCAGGGGATCGTCCAGCAGGCGGTGCGCGCCGTGAAGCGCGCGGTGCCGGAGCTGCTCGTGATCGGGGACGTGTGCCTGTGCGAGTACACCGACCACGGGCACTGTGGCGTGATTCAGGACGGCGACGTGGACAACGATGCGTCGGTGTACCTGCTCGGCAAGGTCGCGGTGACTCAGGCGCGCGCCGGCGTCGACTTGGTCGCACCGAGCGACATGATGGACGGCCGCGTGGCGGGCATCCGCAAAGCGCTCGATGCCGCCGCGCTGTCGCGCGTCCCCATCATGTCGTACGCGGCGAAAACGGCGTCGGCGTTCTACGGCCCGTTCCGCGAAGCCGCCGGTTCCGTGCCGCAGTTCGGCGACCGCCAGTCGTACCAGATGCAGGGCGGCAATGCCGACGAAGCGATGAAGGAGATCCGGCTCGACGTCGAGGAAGGCGCGGACATCATATTGGTGAAGCCCGCGCTGCCCTGCCTGGACCTGGTGCGTCGGGCCAAGCAGGAGTTCGGCTCCCCGCTCGCGGCGTACCAGGTGAGCGGGGAGTACGCGATGATCAAGGCCGCAGCGGCGCGCGGCATGCTGGACGAGACGCGCGCCATGTGGGAGACGCTGTACGCCATCCGGCGCGCGGGCGCCGACATCATTCTCAGCTACTTCGCGCCCACGGTGGCGGAACTACTGTAACGGCCAAAGGCGTCGAGCGAGAACGTCACGGAGAGACGTCACGCAACCGCGTCGCGCGAAGATCGTGACGAAGTTGCGACACGGTTCAGCGTGACGTCTTTGCGCGACGTCTTTTCTCGACGCCTTATTGCTTTCTAGGCAGCAGCACCGCCTTCCACAGCGCCCCCGCCACGCCGGCGCCGATCAGCGGGCCGATCCAGTACACCGCGTGGGCGTTCCATTGCCATGCGACCAGCGCCGGCCCGATGGCGCGGGCGGGGTTCATGACCGCCCCGGTGAAGTTCCCGCCGACCAGGGCATCCACGAAGATGGCGAGGCCGATGCCGAATCCCCCGATCTTGGGCGCCTCCGGCGACACCGCGGTGCCGAACACGGCGCTCACGAGGAAGAACGTGAGCATCGCTTCGATCCACACGCCCTGCAGGAACGTGACGTCGTTGCCGAGCCGCGGCGTGCCCACGAGCGCGAGGCCGACCGCCATGCGGGGCAGCACCGTTCTCACGAGCGCCGCTCCCACGACCGCGCCGGCCACCTGCGCGCCGATGTATTGCCACGCGACGCGGCCGCCGACGCGGTTCGCGATCCACAGGCCGAACGTGACGGCGGGATTGATGTGGCCGCCGGAGATGCTCATCGTCATCGAGACGATGATCGCCATGGCGACGCCGTGCGCCAGGGCGACCCCGAGCGAGCCGATGCTGGCGGCGGTGGTCCCGGCGGCCATCAGCGCCACGACGCTGCCGGCGCCGAGAAACACGAACAGCAGAGTGCCGACGAATTCGGCCGCGAGCGGCCGCAGCTGCTTGGGCATGAGAAGATCCTCGGGGTTGGAGGAGAATCCGGATCGTAGGGGCGCAGCATGCTGCGCCCCTACGTCCGCCGCAGCACGAGCGACGCGTTGATCCCGCCGAAACCGAACGAGTTGGTGAGCACGATGTCGGGCGCCGCCGCGCGGCCCTCGCGCGGCAGGCAATCCAGGTCGCAGGCGGGGTCGGGGCGCTCGAGGTTGATGGTGGGTGGGAGCCAGCGGCGGTCCACCGCCAGGGCGCAGATCGCCGCCTCGATGGCGCCGCTCGCGCCGAGGGCGTGCCCGTAGTAACCCTTGGTGCCGCTGACGCTGAGACGGTAGGCATGCGCGCCGAACACCTGCTTGATGGCGGCGGTCTCGGTCGAGTCGTTGAGCGGCGTGGAAGAGCCGTGGGCGTTGATGTACCCGACGTCGGCCGGCGCGACGTGAGCGTCCGCGATCGCCAGCCGCATCGCCCGGGCCGCCTCGCGGCCGTCGGGGCGGGGCGCGGTCATGTGATAGGCGTCGTTGGTGAACGCGTAGCCGGCGAGCTCGGCGTAGATCCTGGCCCCCCGCGCCACGGCGCGGGCCCGCTCCTCCAGCACCAGGACCGCGGCGCCCTCCCCCATGACGAAGCCGTCCCGATCTTCGTCGAACGGGCGCGAGGCGTGGGCCGGGTCGTCGTTGCGGGTGCTCATCGCGCGGATCACGCTGAAGGCCGCGTAGGTCATCGGCGCGAGCGGCGCCTCCGCCCCACCGGCCAGCATCACGTCGGCCCGGGCCTCGCGGACCGCGTGGAAGGCCTCCCCCACGGCGATGGTCCCCGACGCGCAGCTCATCGCGTTGGTCGAGTTCGGGCCGGTAAAGCCGAACTCGATCGCGATATTGCAGCTCGCGGCCCCGGGGAACACGGCGAGTGCGAGCGCGGGATCGAGCCCGCGCGGGCCCTCGGCGCGGAACCGCTCGACCTGGGACTCCGCGAACGCCACGCCCCCGAGCGCCGAGCCCATCATGGCGCCCACCCGGTCCGCGCGCTCGCGCCCGGGAGCGAGCCCCGCATCGGCGAGCGCAAACCGGGCGCTCGTCACCGCCAGCTGGGAAAAACGGTCGAGCCGCTTGGCGCGCTTGGCGTCGAGGTGGTCCTGCGGCCGGAAATCGGGTATTTCGGCGGCTATCCTCGAGCGGTAGGGCGTCGGATCGAAACGGGTGATCTCGCGGACTGCGGACGTGCGTGCCGTGAGTCCAGCCCACAAACCCTCCGCTCCCGTGCCGATCGGCGTCACCGCGCCGACTCCCGTGATCACCACCCGCCGCGCTCCATTCTTCACGGCCGAGCCTCCTCCGCAAATCGTTTGAGTCCCGCGAGCGTGCGCGCGGCGATGCCGTGCACGAACACGGGGCCGATCACCACGCGTGCCGCCAGCCCGCCGACGAACGGCCAGGGCGGTCCCCCCCACTGGTGAACCACCGTCACCTCCACGCCGTCCGCGCCGGGCGTGAGCCGCCACACCACATCCATGCCGCTCGTGATACCCCGCACGTGCCGGTACCGAATTTCGCGTGCGGGCTGGTCCACGGTCATCTCCGACACCCACCACGTAGGGTAGCGCACCGGGCCGAACGGTCGCCATGCCGCCATTTCCACGGTGCCGCCGCCGTTGCGGCGTTGGAGAAAGCGAACCCAGCGGTAGTGCGCGAGGATATCGGGCCAGCGCTCCACGTCCGTCGCCAAGTCGAGGACCCTGTCGACCGAGGCCCGGATGACTACTCCGTCGATGGTGACCATGCGGCCACGATCCGGGCCCCGAGCCTGTATCCCGCTGCGGTTCGCACGCCCGCCTCCTGCAGCATCGCGTCGAGCTCGCGTGTCGTGTAGCCCCGCTTGAGCGACACCACCGCGTCGTGCCGGGTCACGCCGCTCATCGCAAGGCCGACCGACGCCGCCCACACGCCCGCCATGGCCGCGCGCGACCGGCGCAGGTCCGCGAGCACCACTGCCCGCCGGGCGACGCGGTCGAACGTAGCGATCCAGCGCACGGCGACCGCCCGTGGAACGTGGTGCAGCACCTGGCTCGCGACGATCACGTCCACCGAACGTGGCCCGAGCGGTAGCCAGGAGCCATCGGCCACGATCACTGCCAGGCCGCCGGCGCGCGCCAAGCGGGCGGCGGTGCGGCTCAGGTCCATGCCCATCGGCGTGAGCTCGACGCCGCGGCGACGCGCGGCTGCGACCGCGGCGCGGGGGATGTCGCCGAGCCCGGTGCCGATGTCCAACAGGGTCCACGCTTCCCGTTTCCCGTTTCCCGTTTCCCGTCCACTCCGTTCGAAAAAGGGCTCGAGTTCCCGCACCACCGCGCGCGTCCCGCCGAAGAGCGCGTTCAAGCGCGCGATATCGCGCAGCTCCCTCCCGACCGCGATCGGATCGGCTCGGGGATCATCCAGCAGCTCGCTCCCGATCATCGACCTCCCCCGCCTCCGCCCCCCAGACCGGCGTAGCCACCGCGGTAGTACAACAGCGGCCGCCCGTCGGACACGGTGCCTCCCGTGACGAGGCCGAAGAACACCGTGTGATCCCCACCCGGTGCCTCTGCCTGCTTCTCGCATTCGATGCTCGCGAGCACGCCTTCGAGCACCGGCAGACCGAGCTGCGTTTCGCGGTAGCCGATGCCGTCGAAGCGGTTCGGATGCTCCTCGGCAAACCGTCGGGAGATCGCCTCCTGATCGGCGGCGAGCACGTTGAGCACGAAGCGACCCGCCGCCTTGAGCGCCGGGTGCATGTCGTTGTCATGGGCGACCGACACGAGCACGAGCGGCGGATCGAGCGAAACCGAAGCCACGGAGCTCGCCGTCATCCCGATGGGCTTGCCCGACCGGTCGCGCGTGGTGACGACCGTGACGCCGGTCGCGAACCGGCCGAGCAGCTGGCGGAACTGCGAGGGATCGACACCGGGCATGGTCACCAGAGCATTCGGGCGAGAACGCTCGGAGCGAGGACGTCGCGCGTCGGGACGATGTTCCCGGTCGCGCTCACCACAAGATCCGCGAGGTCGGGGCGTCGCGCCAGGCGGGCCACCACGCGGTCGGTCAGGGCGGGAGAGCCGACGCCGAGCCCGATGAGGCGCTCGAGCAGCCATTTCCCCCGGAATGCGCGGCGACGGGCGCGCTCATAGGATTGGAGCGGTGTGGTTGCGTTGCCCCCGGGCGCAAGCCCGGGGATGAGGCACTCCGCGGCGAGCTCGGCGCCGCGCAGCGCGGTGTGGATCCCCTGGCCGGTGAACGGGTCGAAGAAATCGGCGGCGTCTCCCACCAGGAGCGCGCCGGGCACCGCGGCGGCCCTCGCCCACTGGGCGAACGGCCCCGTGGCGAGCACTTCGCGGACCTGGCGGCGCGGGTCGAACCGACCCGCGAGTCCCGGGAACCGGTCCAGCTCCTTAAAGAATTCCGTGCGGTAATCCCGCCCGCTCCTCCGCACGACGCGGAGCGGTAGCACGAGGGCCACCGTGGTGATCCCGCCCCCCACGGGCCCGAGCCCCACGTACCCGCGCTCGCTCACGTGGAGCTCGCCGACCTGGTCCACGCCGGCCACGTCCGCCACGTGCGTGGTGAAGGCGACCCGGTGGGGCGGCGAGTGGCGCACCAGTCCGAGCCTGCGGGCGACTACCGAGCGCAGGCCGTCGGCACCTACGACAATGCGACTCGGGTAAGTTCCCCGTTTCCCGTTTCCCGACCGCCCGACGACGCCTGCGACGGTGCCCCGCTCGGAGACCACATTCTCGACCGTGACGCGTTCGCAAACCTCCGCGCCCGCCCGGGCCGCGGCGGCGACGAGGATCGCATCGAACGACGTGCGCGGCACCGCGAGGCTGTAGGGTCGGGACGCGCCGCGGAAGCGGCCGACCATCGCGGTCCCGCCCGGCGCGACGACTTTCATGCCGTACAGCTCGGCGTGCGTGGTGCGCTCGACCGCGCCGAGCAGACCTTCGCCCAGACGCTCCAGCACGTCGGTCGTCGCGGGGCTCAAGTACTCCGAGCATGGCTTGTCGCGGGGGAAGCGGGCGCGATCGAGCAGCAACACCGACGCGCCGGCGCGGGCGAGCAGCAGCGCGGTGGTGGCCCCCGCCGGGCCCGCGCCGACGACGACCGCATCCCAAATCAGTGGGAACCCACCAGCGCTACTGCGGCTCCGCATAGTGTGGCCGCCAGGTTGACGCCGTCGTTGTCCAGCCATCGCCACCCTCCGGTCAGGAGGACCGGCTCGTGGCAGACGGTATTCCCGCGCTCGAAGCGCGCGTCGCACGCGGGGCACCGGTATCTGCCCTGGAGCGTCGCGCCCAGCAGTGAATCCGCCAGCATGCCCGCGACACCAGCGCCCGTCAGGGTGGCCAACCCGGGGGCGGCGCCCCGGGGCCCCAACGCGTGGGCGAGCCAGGCGATCGTCGCCGCCCCGGCCACGCCGCCCAGCGTGCCCAGCGCCGTGATTCCGCCGGACGTGCCGCGGGTGACGCGCCGTCCCGAAGTGATGAGGCGAGGAGGCAAGGGGGAGAATGCGCCGATCTCGGTCGCCCACGTGTCGGCCGCCGCTGCGGCGATTGCGCCGGCCGCCGCCGGCCACGCGCCCAACAGCGCGGCGACGGCGGCCACGCCGCCGTTGGCCAGTACCTGTCGTGCGGTGCGGCGCGGGCCCCGCCGCTCGGCCAGTTGGGAGAGGACGCTACCGGAGAGAAAGAATGCGGCGAGCAGCGCCAGCGCGCCCCAGCCGAGGCCCCACGTCGTGCCGGCCCCCACGGCGCAGGCCGCGACCAGCCCGCCGCGGGTGAGCCATCTCACTCGTCGAGCAGCTCGTCCAGTATGCGGCGGCGCAAGTCGGGAGACGCGCCATGCGCTCGGCAGCGCGCCCGCACGAACGTGAGGAACACCTTTTCGAAGTCGAAATTCTCACCACACGGAGGACATTCGGCGATGTGCTGCCGGATCTCCTCAGCTACCGCAGGCGTGAGCTCCCGGTCGAGGTACTCGTAGAGGTGTTCCTTGCATTCCCGACAGTTCATGTCGCGTTCCCCTTGATGTACCCCATCCCGACCGCGTACTCGTACAGCTTCTGCTGCAGCAGGCGCCGGGCGCGGAACAGGCGCGACTTCACCGTGCCGACCGGCACTTCCAGAATGCGGGCGATCTCCTCGTAGGACATCCCCTCCACGTCGCTCAACACCACCGTCTCACGGAATTGTTCCGGGAGCGCGTCGATGGCGCGGAGCACTTCGTCGTCGACGATGCGGTCGAAGAAGGTCCCCTGCGGGTCGTCGTCCTGGATCTCCTCGAACACCGAAAAGGGCTCGATCGCGTCGATATCCACGGTCTCCGGGTGGCGGGTGCGCCGGCGGTATTCATTAATGAAAGCGTGCCGCAGGATCGTCAGCAGCCAGCCCTTCGCGTTCGTGCCCTTCTCGAACTGGTGCCAGGCGCGGTACGCCTTGAGCATGGTCTCCTGGACCAGGTCGTCGGCTTCGGCGGGATTGCCGGTGAGCCGCAGGGCGACGCGGTACAGGCTGTCGAGATGGATCAGCGCCTCGCGCTCGAAGCTCGCCCGCTTCTCGGCCTCGGCCGCGGGGCGGGGGGCGGCGGGGGGGGGCGAAGGGGGGGGGGGGGGCGGGGAGCTGGGGGGGACGGGAGGTGTCATGGCGTGCCGTAACCTCTCCCCGCGCGCCCGGGTTCCGCAATGGGGTGGGGGCGTGCTACGTTTCGCGCGCCGTGGTGCACAGCATCGTCCCGCTCGCCGTCCTGGAGGCGGTCAAGAACCTCGACACGCCGGTCGAGGACGGGCTGTCGGAGTTCGCCGAGGAGCTCTTGTCCAAGCGACTCGGCCTCTCGAACACGGTGGCGATGCAGCTGCGCGAATACGAGGGGATGGTGCGGCGCGACGCCGCCGCCGATCAGGGGCACGTCGAGGCGCTGTTGCGGCTCGTGGGGCGGCGCCCCGACGCCGACCTGGTGTTCGCGGACGCCGGCCGCCGCGCCGCCCGGCGCGCGGTGCGGCGCCTGTTCGGGATTACGCGCCTGGCCGCCCGCGGCGCGCCGCGGTTGTTCGGGTACGCGGCCGCGCGTCGGGCGGCGCGCGCCGTGTTCGCGGGCGAGCTGCGGCGGGAGCGGCACGTCCCGATCGCCCACGTACGGGACGCCGTCGCCGTGCACGCGACCCCGGACGGGGCGGCCTGCGCCTTGTACGGCGCCGGCTTCACCGAGCTGCTCCGCCTCCTGGTCGGGTTCGAGGGCGCGATGCTCCACGTCTCGTGTCGCGCGACCGGCGGGACGGTGTGCGAATGGCGGGCCGCCCCACCGGATCCACGCCACCACTGATGCCTCCGTTGCTCGACGGCTTCGACTTCGCGGCGCTCGCGGACGCACTCGCCGCGCTCGGCGCCGACGGCTGGCTCGTGTACGACTTCCGCAAAGTGAACCCGATCGCCGAGCGGATCCTCGGGCCGACCGGGATGGGGACGCGGCGCCTGTTCGTGCTGTTGCCCCGGGCCGGCCGCCCCATTGCCGTGGCCCATCGCATCGAGCTCCAGCCGCTCGCCGACTTTCCGGGCGAGGTGCGGCCCTACGGGTCGTGGCGCGAGCTGCATGGCCACCTCGGCACGCTGGTGCGCGGCCGCACCCTCGCTCTCGAGATCTCGCCGCTGGACCAGGTGCCGTACCTGGATCGCGTGCCGCACGGTGTCGTGCAGCTGCTCGAGTCGTTCGGGGCCCGGCTGGTGTCGTCCGCACCGCTCGTGTCGCGCTTCGCGGCGCGCTGGTCGGCGGCCGAGCTCGCGGGTCACCGCAGCGCCGCGGAGGCGCTCGCGGGGATCGCGCGCGATGCCCTGTCGTGGACGGGCAGTGAAGCGACGCGCGGCGCCGAGGTGCGCGAGACGGGCGTGCAGGCGCGCGTGCGCGAGGCGATCGAGCGCGCGGGCCTGTGGACCGACGAGGGCCCCATCGTCGCGTTCGGGCCCACGAGCGCCATGCCGCACTACGAGCCGCACGCGGGGGCGGACCGGCGGCTCGCGCAGGGCGACGTCGTGCTGCTGGACCTCTGGGCGGGGCCGGGACGCGGGTCGGTGTTCGCCGATCAGACGTGGATGGGGTTCGCGGGGCGGGCTCCCGACGCGGAGGTCCGTCGCGTGTGGCAGACGGTCAAGGCGGCGCGCGAGGCCGCCGTGCGGTACCTGCGGGAGCACTGGCGTCCGGACGGCGTCGTGACCGGAGCGCAGGTGGACGACGCGGCGCGCGGCGTGATCCGCGAGGCGGGGTTGGGCGACTACTTCGTGCACCGCACCGGGCATTCGATCGACCGCGATCTGCACGGCTCGGGGCCGCACATCGACAACTTCGAGACCGAGGACGCGCGAGCGCTGGTGGCGGGCGTAGGGTTTTCGGTCGAGCCGGGCGTGTACCTGCCGGAGCGGTTCGGAATGCGCAGCGAGATCAACGTCTACATCGACACGACCGGCCCCGAAGTGAATCCGCGCACGCCGCAGCACGAGCTGTTTCTGCTCTGACGGTCGGGCGGCTCACAACACCGCGAGCACCAGCCCGGCCCACACGGCCGCGCCCACCGCGACGTGCCCCGCCTGAAGGGGCCGGGGCAATCCGAGCAGCACCATCGCCGCAGCGACCGCGATCTGCAGGGTGACGAGGGCCATCACGTACCACGGACCACGCCTTTTCGTCCGTAGGGCCCACCACCCGACGTAAGCGAACAACGAGTAGGCGAGCAGTCGATGTGCCCATTGGACGTGCTGCAGGTAGTTCCCCGTCGGCATGAGCTGTCCGTTGCACAGGGGAAACCCGAGGCACGCGCTGGCCGCGCCGAGATTCGCGGTGAGCGCGCCGAGCAGGACGGTCACAAAACCGAGCGCCAGCGCGGTCATCCCCACTAACCCCGGGCGCGAGCCCGGGGTGAGCGGGGGCTCCGAATTCCCCGGGCTTGCGCCCGGGGTCCGTGTGGCCCGCTTTGCGACGACGATCAGCGTCGCGAGCAAGAGCATCGCCGTGCCGAAGTGTGGGATCACCATCCACGGCGGCAGCTGCAGCTTCACGGTGACCGCGCCGAGCAGCACTTGCACCACCAGGAGTCCGAGCGCGACGTAACTGGTCCTGTCGGGACTGTACCGCTCCCCGCTCCCCGCTCCCCGTCTCAGCCACCACGCCCACACCGCCAGCGCCGTCACGAGGACGCTCACGGCCGCCGCCGCAAGCCGATGTCCGTACTCGATCAGCGTCGGTAAGTCGAGCGGCGGAAGCAGCCGGCCGTAGCACAGTGGCCAGTGCTCTCCGCACCCCATCCCCGATCCGGTGATGCGGACGATGGCGCCGAGGACGATGAGGAGGTAGGTGACGGTCGCCGCGGACCAGGCGAGCCGCGTGAAGCGTCGCGTCATGAGTGCGGAAATGTATATTGGGCGCGCCCATGCCCACATCGCCGCCCATGCCACCGATGACAGACCGCTGGGGCGACCGCCTGCCGCGGCGCCTCGGCTTCTGGAGCGCCGTCGCCGTATTGGTGGGCTCGACCATCGGCGGCGGCATCTTTCGCACGCCGGCGGTGATCGCCGGCCGCGTGCCCGAGCCGGTGCTGATGCTGCTTGTGTGGGTGTTGGGCGGGCTGCTCGCGTTGTGCGGCGCGCTCACGTACGCGGAGCTGGCGGCGATGTTTCCGCGCTCGGGCGGCGTCTACGTCTATGTGCGCGAGGGGTTCGGCCGGCTGCCGGCGTTCCTCTTCGGGTGGTCCGAGCTGCTGCTCATCCGTGCGTCGGCGCTGGGCGCGATCGCGACGCCGTTCGCCGAGTACCTGCTCCGGTCGCTCGGGTTCGATCCGACGCGACCGCCGTACGACGGGGCCGTGCACTGGGTGGCGGCACTGGCGATCGTGCTCACCGCGACCCTCAACTACGTCGGCGTGCGCTGGAGCGCGCTGCTCCTGAACGTCACCACCGCGGCGAAGTACGGCGCCCTGGCGCTGCTCGTGCTGCTCGCGTTCGTCGTGGGGCAGGGGAGCTTCGGGAACTTCGTCGCGGCGGGGGGCCCGGTGGGGAGCGGGCTGTTCGGGCTGGCGCTGGTGTCGGTGATGTGGGCGTACGACGGGTGGGGCGACCTCTCGTTCGTGGGAGGCGAGGTCAAAGACCCCGAGCGGAGCCTGCCGCGCGCCCTGATCGCGGGAACGGGTGCGGTGGTGGCGATCTATCTCTTCGTGAACGCCGCGTATCTCTATCTGATTCCGATCGGGGCGATGGCGCACTCACCACTGGTGGCGGCGGACGCCGCACATGCCATCGTCGGCCGGCTGGGCGTGGGCCTGGTCGCGATCGTGGTGATGGTGGCGACCTTCAGCACGCTGCTGGGCTCGATGCTCACGGCGCCGCGCATCTTTTTCGCCATGGCGGACGACGGGCTGTTCTTCCGGCGGGTGGCCCGCGTGCACCCCACGTTCCGGACTCCCTCGGTATCGATCGTCCTCACGGGCATGCTCGGGATCGTGTATGTCGCGTTCCAGACGTTCCAGCAGCTGGCCGACCAGTTCGTCGTCGCGATCTTCCCGTTCTACGCGCTCGCGGCGGCGGCGGTGTTCGTACTGCGGCGGCGCCGGCCGCTGGCCGTGCTGCCGCGCGCGGTCCGGGTGCTCGGGTATCCCGTGGTACCGGCCCTGTTCGTGCTCGCGACGCTGTACATGCTCGGCAACGCGCTGTGGCAGGACCCGCTGCATACGGGACTCGCGTTCCTCATCATTCTCGCCGGTGTGCCCGTGTACCTGGTGTGGCTGCGGGGCCGCGCCGGGCGAGGGTCGTGACGGTCGCCTTGGCTCAGAACGAGTAGCGTAGCGTCAGCTGGATCTGGTAGACGCTGCTGATCCGGCCCTCGAACGGCTTCGCGGCCCCGGTGGTCGCGTCGTACAACCGGTTGTCGAACGTGAACGTCGGGATCGACTGGTTCAGCGGTCCGGCGTTCCGGCCGGTCTGGCTCAGCGCGCGCTGATCGGGGAAAGTCGGGTTGAGCGTCGGC
This sequence comes from Gemmatimonadota bacterium, assembly GCA_003222055.1. Classification (GTDB taxonomy): domain Bacteria; phylum Gemmatimonadota; class Gemmatimonadetes; order Gemmatimonadales; family GWC2-71-9; genus AG41. Next base: position 640 of record QHUT01000140.1, on the reverse strand, counting down.
AGCCTGATCTGGCCCCAATTCTTGTTCAGGAAGTTGAGGAAGTTGAAGAAGTCGAGCTGCAGGGCGAGCTGATGCCCCCGGAACTGCGGGATCGACTGCCGGAGCGACACGTCGAGTCGGTTCTGGGTGGGGCTGCGGCAGCTGTCGCGCTTCATGATGTGGCCGCGTTGCTCGGCCAAGCACGGCTGGGCGTCGATGAACCGCTGGAACGCCTGTGCCGCCACTACGTTTTTGACGAAGCTGCCGTCCACGCCGGTACCGATCCGGATCTCGCTTGTATCGCGCGGGATGTACAGCAGATCGTTGCCGTTATAGCCGTCGCCGTTCAGGTCACTGTTGCCGCCACCTGCGACGTAGCTGATCGGCACGCCGGACGTGCGCTCGTAGTACACCGTGAGGTCGGTGCTCACGCCCTTCCAGGGCAAGGAGTAGGTCCCATAAGCGAGCAACCGGCCCGGTCGCGAGAACACCGAGTTGGCCGTCTGTAGATTCTCATGAGCGTCGGAGAGCTGCCGGCCGTTGCGCCAGTTCGAGATCGCCCGGTCCGACGTGAGGCTCTGGACGTCCTCGGACTTCGTGTAGGTGTAGGCAATAGTCGCCTCGAAACGGTCCGAGAAGCGGCGGTTCAGCTGGCCCGACA
>QHUT01000139.1 GCA_003222055.1 Gemmatimonadota bacterium | reverse complement strand
CGTCCTCGAGCCGGCCCTCGATGAAGACCAGATAGTACGAGAGCCATTGCCGCGCCGTGACGGAGCGCGGATTCAGCTCCACCGCAAGTCGCAAGTCCCGCGCAGCGCGAGGCCAGTCCCAGTCGCAGATGAAGGCCAGCGCACCGGAAGCGCAATGGACCTCCGCCAGGTCGGGCGCCAGCTCGAGGGCCCGTTGCACTGCCGCGCGCGCCTTGGGTCGGACCACGTTGGGCGGCGCGACCCCGTACTCCGCCAGCACCGTACACGCGTCGGCGAGGCCCGCGTAGGCGAGCGCGTAGTTCGGATCGAGCGCCAGCGCCTGATCGAAACACTCAAGCGCCTTCTTGAGCCCGAGCCCGCGCTGCGCCAGGTAATACCGTCCCTTCAGGTAGAGATGATAGGCATCGAGATTGTCGGTGGCCGGTGTGACCAGCGGCGCCCCATCCTCTCCGAGCGTGACCCGGAGCCGGTTGGCGATCGCCTTCGCGATCTCGTCCTGGATCGCGAACACGTCCGGCATCTCGCGGTCATAGCGCTCCGACCAGAGATGGTAGCCGTCGGCGACCTTCACGAGCTGGGCGCTGATCCGCAGCCTGTTGCCCGCCCGGCGCACGCTCCCCTCGAGCACCGTCCCCACTTTCAGCTTCGCTCCGACCTCGGCGAGATCGATCCCCGGCCCGCGGAACGCGAACGACGACGTCCGCGCGGCGACGCGCAAGCCGGGCAGATGGGTGAGGGCGTTGATGATCTCTTCTGCAATGCCCTCGCTGAAATACTCGAAGTCGGGGTCGCCGCTCAGGTTCGCGAACGGCAATACGGCGATCGACTCGCCCCCCTCTCCGTCGGCGGTCACCGCGTCGGGCGCGTTCAGCGCCCGGGCGAACTGGCCAGCCGTAGCGAACCGATCCGCCGGCACCTTGGCCAGCGCCGTCAGCACGGCCTGCTCCAGAGCGTGCCGCACCGCCGGCCGCACGCTCCGGATCGGCGGGACTACATCGAGCAGGTGGCGCGCCATCACGGCCTGCGCCGTGGCTCCGGTGAAGGGCACCGACCCGGTCAGCATCTCGTACAGCGTGCAGCCGAGACTGTAGATGTCGGACCGCCCGTCGAGCTGCGGGCTCTGGCTCGCCTGCTCCGGACTCATGTAGGCGGGCGTGCCGACGGCGCCGTCGATGGTGAGCGGCTCGAGACTCGCCGCCGACACCGCGCGCGCGATGCCGAAGTCCGTGACCAGCGCGCGGCCCGCCGAGAAGATGATATTTTCGGGTTTGATGTCGCGATGCACCACGCCGCTCGCATGAGCGTACCCGAGGGCCTCCGCGACTTCGCACGCGATGCGGACCGCGTCGTCGATCGGCAGGCTGCCTTCGCGCGTCAGGCGACCACGCAACGTCTCGCCGTCGATGTACGGCATGACGTAGAACAACAGTCCGGCGGCTTCGCCGGAATCGAACAACGGGACGATGTGGGGGTGGGTCAGACCGGCCGCGGTCTTGATCTCACGCAGGAAGCGCTCGACCCCGAGGCCCGTGGCGAGCGCAGGATGGAGCAGCTTGATCGCGACGGCCCGCTCGTGCTTGAGGTCGTCGCCCAGGTACACCGTCGCCATCCCCCCACGGCCGATCTCGCGGGCAACCGAGTACCGATCCCGGACGGCGGCTTGCAGACGAGCGAGGAGACTGGTCAGGCGGCACTCGCGGGCGCGTGAAGCCTCCATCATAGAGTCGCGAGCGCGACATGGCCAGGTCGCCCCCGTGCCCTAGGCCACGCCCGACAGGTTCAACAGCACGCGCCACACCCGAAACACCTCGCGGTAATCGGCGTGCGAGAACGCCACCGTGCGCCCCGCCGTGCGCGACGCGCCGGGACACAATTCCGCCATGTCCGCATGGATGGTCTGCGCGAAATCCACCTCGAGCGCGATCGGCGCGGGGAGCACGAAGGGAGGGTGCTTCCGCTTGAGGGCGCGCGTCACCTCGTCCCGGATCATGCGGCAGGCGACGCCGGGCGCGACGCTGCGGGCCGCGTGGCGGCTCACGGCCTGTTTCACGACCACCGTGCTCACGGCGTCTCCCAACAGATCCTTCGCCTCGGCGGCGAGCGCCGAGTCGCCACTCACGAGCGCCACGGGTACGCCGTGCACGCCCGCAAGCGCGGCGTTCAGCCCCAGCTCGCCCACCGGCTTGCCGTTCAAGCGCACCTCATAGATTCGATCGGCGTAGGTGTGGTCGAGGATGGCGTTGTGCGTGCCGGCGCGCGCGTGATACCCGATGAACAGGGCGGCGTCGAAGCCCCCCTCAATCCCCTGCACCATGGACCGAGGCTTGGGATCGCCGGCCACGAGCTCCGCCGCCTGGTGCAACTCCTCCGCGAGCAGGTTGCGCATGAACCAGTGGCTGTCGTTCACGAGCACCCGGGTGGCCCCCGCCGCCACGGCGCCTTCCACCGCCGCATTGGCCTCGGCCGTCATGAGGCGCCGGAAGCGACCATACTCGGCGGCACATGCCGGATCGGTCGGGTCGGTCTGGGACTCGTGCACCACGCCGGCGATGCCTTCCATGTCGACCGAGATGTAAACGCGCATGTGCAAGCGTAGTTACTTTGTTTTACAAAGTACTTGACACCGGGGCTGTGCGGAGCTATTATCCCTCCATGACCGCCCCGCGCCCCCTGCACGATCGCGCGCTCGACAACCTCCGCTACATCCGCCAGACGATGGAGCGCGCCGGCTCGTTCACTGCCGTCCCGGGCTGGGGTCAAGTGGCGGTCGGCGCCACCGCGCTGCTCGCCGCCCTGCTCGCCGCACGCCAGCCCACACCCGAGCTGTGGCTCGTCACCTGGCTGGGTGAGGCCATCGTGGCCCTCGCGATCGGCGGCTGGACCATGGTCCGGAAAGCGTACGCCGTCAACGATCCGATCCTCTCCGGGCCGGGACGCCGGGCCGGTCTGAGCCTCCTGCCGCCCATGGTCGCGGGCGGGTTGCTCACCGTCGCCCTCTACCGCGCGGGCCTGTGGCACGCGCTCCCGGGGACGTGGCTGCTCCTCTACGGCGCCGGATTCGTGACCGGGGGCGCCTTCTCGGTGCGGATCGTGCCCGTCGCGGGCCTCTGCTTCATGGGCGTCGGCGCGGCAGCGCTGCTGGGGCCGGCAGCGTGGGGGAACTGGCTGATGGCGGCCGGGTTCGGCGGGCTGCACATCGTGTTCGGGACGATCATTGCCCGGAGGCACGGTGGCTAGACCGGGAGCCGCGAGAAAGACCGAGGCGGCGGAGCGGGAGGTGGCGCGGACGCGCTCCGGTGCTGGCCCGCGCACGGCCGAGCTCGACCGGCTGATCCACGAGCGCGTGCGGCTCGGCATCGTGAGCGCGCTCGCCGTGAACGACAGCTTGAGCTTCAACGAGCTCAAGGCGCTCCTCAAGACCACGGACGGCAACCTGAGCGTCCATGCCCGCAAGCTCGAGGAGGCGTCGTACGTGACCTGCACCAAGTCGTTCGAGGGACGGATCCCGAAGACCGAGTACCGGTTGACGGCCGCCGGGCGGCGCGCCCTGGAGCACTACCTGGACCACATGGAAGCGCTGATTCGCGTCACCCGTCAGGGGTGAGTCGCGGGAATTTTTTTTGAGGTCTGACTTTATGCCGCAAAGCTCTTCTATTCACGTCGCGATCATCATGGACGGCAACGGCCGCTGGGCCGCGCGCCGCGGCCTGCCCCGCGTGGCGGGCCATCGCGCCGGCGCCGAGGCCGTCCGCCGCGTGGTCGAGGCCGCGCCCGATCAGGGCATCACCGCGCTCACCCTGTATGCCTTCTCCGCCGACAACTGGAAACGTCCGCCGGGCGAGGTCGCCGCGCTGATGCGGTTGTTCGCGCGTCACCTCCGCACCGAAACGCCCCGCCTGGTGGAGAACGGCGTGCGGCTCGAGGTGGTAGGCCGGCGCGATCGGCTGCCCGCGCCGCTGGTCGCGGGGATCACCGCCGTAGAGCGCGCCACGGCCCCGGGCGGGCGGCTCGCCCTCCGGCTCGCCGTGGACTACTCGGCCCGCTGGGCGATTGGAGCCGGTGTCATTCTGCCGGACGTCGACCTGTTGATCCGCACCGGCGGCGAGCAGCGGCTCTCGGACTTTCTGTTGTGGGAAGCCGCCTATGCCGAGCTGTACTTCACCGACACCATGTGGCCCGACTTCGGCGCAGCAGACCTGGCACGCGCGCTGGCCGACTTCCGGACGCGCCAGCGCCGCTTCGGCGGCCTGCCCGAGGCGGCGGCGGGATGAGCACCGTGAGCGAGAGGACCCGGCTCGGGCTGCACATCCTCGGTATCGCGGCCGTGATGGGAGCCCTGGGCGACGCGCTGCTGCGCGCGGTGCCATGGGGCCTCAACGCCTTCGCCTGCCTGGCGGCCCTGGTCGCCGCGGCATGGTGGCTCGTACGTCGCCACCACGTCGCCGTCAGCCGTGACGCCATCTGGCTCGGGGCGGCCGCCCTGCTCGTCGCGTCGAATTTCGTGGCGCGTGACGCCGCGATGTTGCGATTGTTCGACGCGATCGGCATCGCCATCCTCCTCGGGGTCGCCTGCCTCAGCCTCCAGGGCGTCGCGCTGCGCGGACGTCAGGCGTGGCAGTACGTACATGCCGGCATCGCGAGCGCGATTTCGGCATGGGTGGGCGTGTTTCCGCTCGTCGGCCGCGACGTGACGTGGAGCGAGCTGCCGAGCGAGGGGCGGATGCGGCAGGTGCGCGGGGCCGCAGTCGGCGCCGCGTTGGCGTTCCCGATACTGGTCGTGTTCGGAGGCCTGTTCACCTCCGCCGACACCGTGTTCCGCACGTTGGTCGCGAATGCCTTCGCCGTAGACTTCGATTCGCTCCTGTCGCACATCGTCGTGTTCGCCGTGTGCGGAGGTCTCGTCGCGGGATACTTCCGGGGGGCGCTGATCCGCGCGGTGTTGCCCGCTGCGGGAGCGGAAAGCGGGCTGTCGCTCGGCATCATTCCCGTCGCCACCGCGTTGGGCCTCGTCGACCTGCTGTTCCTCGTCTTCGTCGTCGTCCAGCTGCGCTACCTGTTCGGCGGGGCCACGCTCGTCGTCGCCGCCGGCGGCCTCACCTACGCGGAATACGCCCGCCGCGGCTTCTTCGAGCTCGTGACGGCAAGCGCGCTGGTCCTGCCCCTGCTGACCGGCGCCGAATGGCTGCTGCGTGACGAACGGGCCGAGCATCAGCGCACGTTCCGGCAGCTGGCCATCGTGCTGCTCCTGCTGCTCGCGGTCGTGATGGCGTCGGCCCTCGAGCGCATGCGGCTGTACGTCGACGCCTTCGGCCTGTCCGAGATCCGGCTCTACTCGACGGCCTTCATGCTGTACCTCGCCGGCCTGAGCGCCTGGTTCGGCTGGACCACCCTGCGGGGGCAGCCACGGCGATTCGCCTTCGGAGCGCTGGTTCAGGGATTTGCGGTGCTCGGCGGGCTGCACCTCGTAAATCCCGACGCGCTGATCGTCCGCACCAACCTGGCGCGTCCGCCGGCGGAACGTCCATTCGACGGCTGGTACGCCGCGTCGCTCAGCGCCGACGCCGTGCCGCTCCTGCTCGAGGCCCTCCCCCGGGTCGACCGATCGGCGCAGTGTGCGGTGGCCGCCGGCCTGCTGAAGCAACGTGCTCGCCTCGAGCGCGATGACTGGCGCAGCTGGAACTTCGCGCGCGAGAGGGCCCGCGAGCTGCTGCGGGACCAATCTCCCCGCCTCCGTGCGACGCTGTGTCCCACACATCGCACGTGATCACGGCCTGACCGCCTAGATTACCGCCCAGGCATGGACTTGGGCGCGGTGATCCACGGCTACGGGGGGCCGGTCCTGTTCGTGTGGGCCTGGCTCCAGGGCGAAGCGGCCGTCATCGTGGGCGGGGCGCTCGCCGCGGCGGGCTACTGGCCGTGGTGGGCCGTGTCGCTGATCGCGCTGGTGCCCGCCACGGTGGGACACCAGCTCTATTTCGCCCTGGGCCGGCGGTACGGCGAGCCCGTGGTGGCACGCCTGCCGGCGCACTGGCGTCCCGCGATCGAGCGCGCCCGCACCCTGGTGCGGGCGCACGACTCCCGCGTCATGCTGCTCATGCGCTTCGCGTACGGTATCCGGCTGCCGCTGCCCATCCTGTGCGGCGTGGCGCGGGTCGAGCCGCTGCGCTTCCTCCGCTTCAACGCCGGCACGGCGCTCGCCTGGGCGCTGCTGTTCACCTGGCTCGGCTACGCCTACGGCGCCGCGGCGAACGCCGCGCTCGGCCGCGTCGCCCACAACGGGACGTGGATCCTGCTCGGCGCCGTCGGGCTCGGCCTCGCGGTCCACGCGCTGTCGCGACGCGCCGGCGGCAGGCTAAGTTAGAAGCATGGCCTTGAGGATCGTGCAGGTGGACGCATTCGCCAACCGGCCGTTCCGCGGCAACCCGGCTGCCGTGTGCGTCCTGCCCGCGGCGCGGGACGAGGCCTGGATGCAGGACGTGGCGCGCGAGATGAACCTCGCGGAGACGGCGTTCCTCCATCCCGAGAACGGGGATTACCGGCTGCGCTGGTTCACCCCCGTCGTCGAAGTCGCCCTGTGCGGTCACGCGACGCTCGCGAGCGCCCATGTGCTCTGGGAGGAGGGGCACCTCCCGGCGGGCCACGAGGCGCGCTTCCACACGCAGAGCGGCTTGCTCACGGCCCGACGCGCGGGCGACTGGATCGAGCTCGACTTCCCTGCCACGCCGCCCGCCCCGGCGCCGCCGCCCAAAGGCCTCGCCGCCGCGCTCCGCGCAGGAACCCGCTGGGTGGGCCGATCCAAGTTCGACTACCTGGTCGAGCTCGAGACCGAAGAGGCGGTGCGCGGCCTCAAGCCGGACCTGGCGGCGCTCGAGCGCGTGGACGCCCGCGGCGTCATCGTGACGAGCCGTGCCACGACGCCGGGGTTCGACTTCGTGTCGCGCTTCTTCGCGCCCCAGACCGGCGTGCCGGAAGATCCGGTCACCGGCTCCGCCCACTGCGCCCTCGCGCCCTTCTGGAGCGACAGGCTGCACAAGACCGAGCTGACCGGCTACCAGGCCTCGGCGCGCGGCGGCGTGGTCCGGGTCCGGCTCGCGGGCGACCGTGTGGTGTTGGGCGGGCAGGCCGTGACGGTGTTGCAGGGAGAGCTCGTGCAATGCGACACGTGACGTTCCCGTGCCCCAGCTCCCCGGCCGACGCCGCCGCTCGCCTCGAGGCCGCGATCGACGCGCGACGCTGGAATGCGCCCGGGATGGACGGCTGGATTCGCGGCGGCGGCGCGGTGCTGTACTACCGCGACGCCGCACGCTACCGCGCCCTGTTCCGGCGCACGTTCGTCGGGCAATTCCGCCAGCGGGACGGCGCCACCGTGCTGGAAGGTCGGTTCGGAATGACGTTTCTCGCCCGCCTGCTGTTGCCCGTGTGGCTCGCCCCAGCGGTCGTGTGCTTCGTGCTCGCACTCGTGCCCAGCCGCCTCCAGCCCCACGCGTCCGCCCCCAAGGTCGTGCTGCTGCTGCTGGGCAGCTTGCTGGGCGTGCTGGCATTCGGCCGCTTCGCCCTGGAATGGTGGGGCCGGCCGGGCGACCGGGACGCCATCACTCAGGCCATTCGCGCAGCGCTCCACGCGGGCGACCGCGTCTGACCGCGCGCTCCAGCCGCCTCGCCGGCTATCTCTTCGCCCTCGCGGCCGGCGCCGTGTGGGGCACCACCGGCCCGCTCTCGACCGCGCTGTACCGCGCCGGCGAGGCCATCACGGGGATCGGCTTCTGGCGCCTCGCGATCGGTTTCGCCGGCCTGCTCGTGTACGGCCTGTTCCGGCCGTGGCTGTTCCGGATCGATCGCAGAGCCTGGCTGCTGGTGGGGCTCGGCGGCGGCGCGCTCGTCGCCCTGTTCGAAGTGGCGTACCAGTTCGGGATCGCGGGAACCGGCGTCGCCGGGGCCGCGGCGCTGCTCTACGTCGCGCCGGTCCTCGTCGCGATTCTCGCCAAGCCGCTCCTGGGCGAGCGGCTCACCACGTTGCGCGTGCTGCTCGCCCTCGTCGTGATGGCGGGGGCGGCGCTCACGGTCCAAGGCGGGAGCCACGGAGCGGGCGCCGCCGCCATCCCGTTGCCGAGCGTGATCCAGGGCGTCGCCGGCGGGCTGCTGGCCATGCTGTCGTACGCCGGGACGACGCTGCTCGCCCGCTACGCCGTGCCGCGCTACGGCGCGCTCCAGGTGCTGTTCCTCGAGATCGTCGGCGGGATCGTCGTGCTCGCCGTGGTGCTGCCGCTCAGCGGACACACGCCGCTGCCGCCGCACACCACGGGCGCGTGGGTCTACGTGCTGCTCTTGTCCCTCGGCTCCGTGCTGGCCGCGAACTTCCTGTTTTTCGCCGGCGTCAAGCGGATCGACGCCGCCCCCACGGCCGTGGCCGCGACGATCGAGCCGGTGGTCGGCACGCTGCTCGCGCTGATGCTGTTCAACCAGCGGCTGTCGCCGCTCGGCTGGCTCGGGCTCGCCATGGTCGTGGGCGGCGTGGCCACCGGGTATCTCCAGGAAGCGAAACCCACGGAATAGGAGGACGTACCAGCGATGCTCGCCCTCGCGCTCGTGCTGGCCGCGCTGCAGCAGCCTGCCGCCGTGCCCGCCACCCTGCCGCCCCAGGTCGGCGACACGGCGCCGTTCCGGCGCCTCGTCCTGCCTGCGCCCGGCCTGATGCGCGAGGGCTCCGGCATGCCGGGCCCGCGCTACTGGCAACAGCGCGCCGACTACACCATCCGGGCGTCGCTCGACACGGCGACCCAGTCGATCGCGGGCGCCGAGGCGATCCGCTACGCCAACAACTCCCCCGACACGCTGCGTTACCTCTGGCTGCAGCTCGATCAGAACATCTACAAGGCGTCGAGCCGCGGCGCATCTCTCAATCCGACCGATGCGCGCTTCGCGGGCCGCGGCTTCGAAGGTGGATACACGATCGAGTACGTCAGAGCGGTCAGGCGCTCCGGACAGGCGGCGGGACGCATCCCGCTCGCGACGACGCTGAACGGCACCATGATGCGCGCCGAGCTCGACCGGCCGCTCGCGCCGGGCGGGCGGGCGGAGCTCGAGCTGGCGTATCGCTTCGAAGTGCCGGAGCACGGATCCGACCGCATGGGGCGGGAGCAGTTCCCCGGCGGCTGGCTGTACGAGGTCGCGCAATGGTACCCGCGCGTGGCCGTGTACGACGACGTGCGCGGCTGGAATACGGAGCAGTACCTCGGCCAGGGTGAGTTCTATCTCGAATACGGAGACTTCGACGTTGCCATCACGGTGCCGCGCGGCTTCCTGGTGGCCGCGACCGGAACGCTGGGGAACCCGCTCGAGGTGCTGACGGCGACCGAGCGCGCCCGCCTCGCCCGCGCGGTGCGGTCGGACACGACGGTCGCCATCGTCGCCAAGGCCGAGGTCGGACAGGCGGGGACCCGCCCCGCCGGTGCCAGCCCGACGCTGACATGGCGCTTCACGGCGAAGAACGTGCGCGACGTCGCCTGGGCCGCGGCCGCGAACTTCATCTGGGACGCCAGCGGGTACGACGGCGTCCTGATCCAGTCGTTCTATCCGCCCGAGGCGAACCCCGACTGGGCACGCTCCACGGAGTACGCCCGCCACTCGATCAAGCATTACTCGGAAAAGTGGTTCCGCTACCCTTACCCGACCGCGATCAACGTGGCGGGGCCGGTGGGCGGCATGGAGTACCCGATGATCGTGTTCTGTGGCCACCGTGCGGGGGGCCGCGGTCTGTTCGGCGTGACCACCCACGAGCTGGGCCACGGGTGGTTCCCGATGATCGTCGGGTCGAACGAGCGGCTGTACGCGTGGATGGACGAGGGGTTCAACACGTTCATAAATATCTACTCGGGGTTGGCGTTCTATCACGACGCGACCCCTCAGGGACGCGGGGTTGCGGCCCAGTGGACACAGTTCGCCGCCAGCGGCCAGGACCAGCCGCCGATGCTCGCCGCCGACCGCGTGGCCCCGCGCCTGCTCGGGCAGATCGAGTACAACAAGCCCGCCACGGGACTGTACCTGCTGCGCCAGCACATTCTCGCCGACACGGCCCGATTCGACGCCGCGTTCCGCGAGTACATCCGGCGCTGGGCGTACAAGCACCCCACGCCGGCGGATTTCTTCCGCACCATGGAAGACGGGCTGGGCGAGGACCTGTCCTGGTTCTGGCGGGGCTGGTTCTACCGCACGGACGTGGTGGACCAGGCCGTGGACTCGGTGCGCACCCGCACCGACTCGACCGGCAGCACCGCGGCCGTGTTCCTCTCGAGCCCGGGTGCGCTGCCAATGCCCGTGGACCTGCGGATCGGCTACGCCAACGGCGCGTCGGACGACGTCCGGCTCCCGGTCGAGATCTGGTTCCAGGGCAACCGCTACGTCTACGAGCGCAAGGTGCCGGCGGAGGTCGTGAAAGTGGAGATCGATCCGGGGCAGAATTTTCCGGATGTGCGGCGCGGAAATAACGTGTGGGCGAAACCTTGACGGCGTTACACGACGCTACGAAGCCACGTTGTAAGACTTATGACGTAGCGTCGTGGCGTCGTGCCACGCTGTTCAAGACGACCAGGAACACGCCCCCCCACACGAGCCCGGGCAAATCACGGAGATCCCGCCCGTAGTGCATCCACAGCCAGCGCGCGATGACGTAACACCACAGCCCGCCCCCGAACCAGCCGGCGACCCGCACCAGCGGGCCGACGCCGGTGCGGATTCCGGGGAGGGCGAGCAGCAGCCGGTCGACATAGTTGCCGAGGAACGTGAAGCAGAACGCCACCGTGAAGGCGTCGACGTAGTCCGACCCGAACGAGCCGTGGCGCGGCAGCGCGCCGAGTAGCACGAGGCCCAGCACCAGGGCGAGGATCGTCGTGCGGGTCAGCGTCTTGAGAAAGGGCTCGCCCATCAGCGGGCCCCCGCCCGAGATTGCGGCCTCAGGTACTGGTCCAGCCAGTCGAGCACCGTGCCCCACCACAGGCGGCGGTTGCGGGGCTTGAGCACCCAGTGTCCCTCGTCGGGGAAGTACAGGAACTTGGCCGGTATGCCCAGCACCTTGGCCGCCGTGAACGCCTGGTAGCCCTCCGACAGGTCCACGCGGTAATCGAGCTGGGAATGCACGATGAGGATCGGCGTCTTCCAGTTCCGCGCGAAGTTCAGAGGGGACCATTTGTCGTACAGCGTGCGGCTCGCGTACGGGGGGCCGCCGAACTCCCAGTCCACGAACCACAGCTCCTCCGTGGCCCCCGCCATGCTCGCCGGGTTGAACACGCCGTCGTGCGCCACGAGGGTCTTGAACCGGTTGGTGTGACCGGCGATCCAGTACACCATGTAGCCGCCGTAGGATGCCCCGGCAGCGCCCATGCGCGTCGAATCGACGTAGGGCAGCCGCGTCACGACGTCGAGCCCCTTCATCAGGTCCTCGTATGGGTAGTCGCCCCAGTGCTGCGACACGGCGTCGGTGAACTTCTGTCCGTAGCCGGTGGAGCCGTGACGATTGACGGCCGCCACGACGTAGCCGCGCGCGGCGAACATCTGGTAGTTCCAGCGCGCGTGCCAGAGATCGAGCCACGCCGTCTGCGGGCCGCCGTGCAGCAGGTAGACGAGCGGGTATTTCTTGGACGGATCGAATCCCGGCGGTTTCAGGAGCCAGCCGTACACCGAGTCGCCGAGAGCGCCGCGGAAGCCGAATTCCTCGAGCGGTGACAGGGCGAACCCGGCGACGGCGGCGTCGCTGTGGTGTGACAGCTGGCGCCCCTCGACCCACAGCTCCGCGGGATGCGTGGCGCTCTGGTGCAGGTAGGCGAGGGTCTTACCGTCGGACGCGACGCTGACGTTGCTGTTCACGCCCGAGGACCCGATGACGACGGACCGACGGAACGACGGCACGTCGATCCGATAGACGTTCGCCCGCCCGCGCTCCTCCACCACCGCGTAGATGCACTTGGAATCGGGACACCAGGTGTACGAGCCAACCGACAGCGTCCACCCCGCTGTCGCCTCCACGGTCCGCCCTTCGGTCCGTCCGGCCGTCCGGCCCACCAGCATCAAGCGCTGTCGATCCGCCTCGAACCCCGGCCGCTCCATCGAGAGATACGCGAGCCACTGCCCGTCGGGAGAGTAGCGCGGCGTGTTGTCGGCGCCCTGCGCCGTCGTGAGTTGCCGCGGCCCCCCGTCCCCGGTCCCTCCTCCCCCGTCCCGGGCCGTGAGATAGATGTCGACGTTGGTATTGTCGGCGACGGTCGAATCGCCGTGCATGGCGACCGCGATCTCCTTGCCGTCCGGCGCGACCGCCACATCGCCGTCGCCACCCGTGGCGATGGTCGGGACATCGTGATCCACGGGCGTGAGATCCCGGGCGGCGCCGTCGGCGAGCGACACGAGAAACACGTGCTGCCGCTTGCCGGCGCGCCAGTCGTCCCAGTGGCGCCACATCAGATCGGTCCAGATTCGGGCCTCGGTCGGGTACTCCCCGTTGCGGCGGTCGATCTCCTGCTCGCCGGCAGCGGGCCACTTGATGTCGCTCGTGACCAGCACACCGGTCCCGTCGGGCAACCACACGGGATCGGACACGCCGTCCACCAGGCTCGAGACGCGGCGCGCCTCGCCCCCCGCTCCTCCCACGGGCAAGAGCCAGAGCTGCGCCCCGCTCTCCCGCGTGGAGACGAAGGCGAGCGTGCGGCCGTCCGGCGACCAGCGGGGCTGGCGGTCCGAGCCCGGGCCGGCGGTGAGCTGGCGCGACGCGCCGCCTGCGACGTCGGCCAGCCAGATGCGCGTGGTCCCCCGGTTCTCCTTGAGCGAGTAGCGGGTCACCGTGTATGCAACCCATTTGCCGTCGGGAGAGAGCTGCGGGTCGCCGACGCTCGGGAGCGCGAGATAGTCCTCGATGGTCATCGCGCGCTGCTGGGCAGAGAGGCCGGGAAACGGGAAAGGGGAAAGGGGAAACGTCAGGCATCCGAGCACGACCAAGAGCCGCTTCGTCATATGACCCCCTAGACGTCTAGACGTCTAGACGCCTAGGCGTCTAGTAGTCCGGGTGCGTGAGGATCGCCTTCACCAGGTCGTCGAACACCTTGGAGTCCGGGGTCACGGCCCCGCTCGCGTCCGTGTGGACATTCCAGGCGCACAGCTCGTTGAGTGCCGTGGCCTCCTCGTACGTGAGGGTCAGCCGGTAGCCATCGCCCGCCCGGCTGGCGCCGTCGAGCACCTTCTTCAGGACGTCGGGCAGGTGCCGCGCCCCGCGCACCGCGTCGTATTGCGCCCGACTGACCGTGAGATCCATGAGTCCTTGCCAAGCAGTGAGTCGGGGGCGAAATCTCCTCCCGTCGCCCCGTCCCCGCAAGGAAGGTCGATGCCACACACCGAGTTCATCGCCACCGGGTTCCACGTCCCCGAGCGGGTCGTCACGAACGACGATCTCTCCCGCATGATGGAGACGTCCGACGAGTGGATCACACAGCGCTCGGGCATCCGGACGCGCTACTGGGTGTCCGAGGGCGAGACCGGCGTCTCGCTCGCGCGCGAGGCCACGTGCCGCGCGCTCGACCGGGCGGGGATGCTGGCCGCCGACCTGGACTGCATCGTCTACTGCACCTGTACGCCCGACCACTTCGAGCCCGGCAACGGCGTGTTTCTCGCGCGCGAGCTGGGCCTCCGCGACGTGCCCGCCATCGACGTGCGCAACCAGTGCTCGGGGTTCGTGTACGGGCTGTCCGTGGCCGACGCGTGGATCCGCACGGGCCAATACCGCCGCGTCCTGCTCGTGGGCGCGGAGGTGCACTCGCGCGGGCTCGACCGTACGACGCGCGGGCGTGACACGGCGGTGCTGTTCGGAGACGGGGCCGGCGTCGCGATCCTCGGCCCCACCGACGACCCGCGGCGCGGCGTGCTCACGACCCACCTCTACGCCGACGGCCGTCACGCCGAGAAGCTGTGGGTGGACGCGCCCGGGCTGGCGCACGACCCCTTCATCAGCGAGGAGCTGATCCGCGAGGGCAAGCACCGCGCCGTGATGGATGGGCGCGACGTCTTCCGGTACGCGTCCGTGCTCATGCCGCAGTCGGTCGCGACCGCCCTCCAGGCGAACGGCCTGACGCCCGCGGACGTAAAGCTCCTGATCCCGCACCAGGCGAACCTGCGGATCATCGAGATGGTGCAGAAGACGGCCGGCCTGCGGGACGATCAGGTGTACGTGAACATCCAGAAGTACGGCAATACGACCGCCGCGTCGATCCCGATCGCGCTGCACGAGGCGTTGGACGAGGGGCGGCTCGCGCGGGGAGACGTGCTCGTCCTCACGGCGTTCGGCTCGGGCTTCACGTGGGCGAGCGCGGCGATCCGGTGGTGAGTGTCGTTATCACGCCACACAGGAAGGTTCGGTGGAGCGTAAAGGCTCACCTGCACGAATCTTGAAGCAGCGCAATCGCGACACCGGAGGCGCCGCATGCGAGCCTCGCGTTTCTCGTCGCCCCTCATCGTCGTCATCGCGCTTCTCGCCGTTCCGTCCTTCGGAGCCACGCAAGGCCTGCGCGGCCTGAGCATCGGGATCCAGGGAGCGTACAACTTCAACGACCTACAGGACGCCGGTGCGGGCCTCCACGCAGTCATTGACCTGCCCGCCGGGCTCGCTGTCTACCCGGCCGTCCAGTCGTACTTCGTCACATCCGCACGACTTTGGAGATTCAGCACGACGCTGCGCTGGATGCCGCGATCGGTCTCCTTCCGCCCGTACGTCGCGGCGGGCCCGTATTGGAGTCGGACCTCGGGCGGAGGCGTCGCCGTCACGGACCTCGGCTTCCTCGGGCAGGTCGGAGCCGAAAGTCGGGGGCGGATCCTCCGACCCTTCGCGGAGGTCCAGGTTCTCAAGGATGGAGCCGTGTCCGCCGAGCTGGCCGCGGGCGTGCGAGTGGTCGTCGTCCATTGGTGATAGGAGGCCTCATGCTACGTGGCCCGAGCTGCCTGCGAGCTGCCGCTGCTGCGGTCGTCACGATCTCGGCTTGCGGGAGGAATCCCTTCACCCCAACCGTCGCCGACATGGCCGGCACCTATTCGGCGACGACGTTCACAAGCACGAACGGTGCCACCACGACGGATCACCTCGCCGTCGGAGGCTCGCTCACCCTCACGCTGGGACCTGACGGAACCACAACGGGACGGCTTTTCGTCCCGGCGGGAGCCGAGGGGGGCGGGGACCTCGACGCCGACATGGCGGGTACCTGGACGCTGACCGGGAGCACGGTCGACTTCGCGCAGGCCGCCGACACCTTCGTTCGCGACATGACGTTCACGGCGGAACCGAACCGGCTGCGCGGGTCGGCGACATTCTCCGGCACGACCATTCGGGTGGTTCTGGAGCGGTGATCCCACCGGGACATCACGGCGCGACGATCGGCTGCCCCCACAAGTCCCGGTAGACGATCGGTCCCTCGTTCAAGGCCCTGATCCCCGTCTCGATGTGCGTCTTGTCGCCCACCACCACGATGTCGAAATGGTCGGGATCGATGTACTGCCGCGCGACGCGCTGCACGTCGGCCGCCGTGACGGCGCCGATCCGATCGATATAGCGGTCGTAGTAGTCGAGCGGCAGGGCGTAGCTGAGCACCTCGCGGAACCGCCCGGCGGTGCCGACCGTCGTCTCGAAGTCCCCCGGCAGCCCGAGCGTGAGATACGCCTTGGCCTTGGCGAGCTCCGGGTCCGGTACGGGTTCGTCGCGAATGCGGCGGAGCTCCTTGAGAAACTCGACCAGCGAGCTGTCGGTCTTGGCGGTCACGACGGACGCGAGCGCGACGAACGCGCCCGCGAGACGACGCGCCGCGAACTGCGAGAACGCGCCGTAAGTGTACCCGTGCGTCTCGCGCAGATTCTGGTTCAAGCGCGAGGTAAACGCGCCGCCGAGGATCGTGTTGAGCACTTCCAGCGCGTACCAGTCGGGCGTGGAGCGCGCCGGCCCGACGTGGCCGATCCGGATCACCGACTGCGCCGCGCCCGGCTTGTCGATCAGATACACGGCCCGCGTCGCCGGCGCCGGCGCACTGCCGCCGGCGAGCCCGGGCACGTCGCCCTGCTCCCACGCGCCGAACCGCGCGGTCAGGAGCCCGCGCGCCTGGGCCAGCGTGATGTCGCCCACGATGAGCATGCGCGCGGCGTTCGGCCGGTAGTACGACCGATAGAATGTCGCGACGCGATCGCGCGTCAGCGCCGCCGTCGCCGCGTCGGTGCCGTTGAGCGGATGCCCGTACGGATGGCCCGTCCCGTACACGATCGCCGGAAACGCGATATTGGCCACGGCCACCGGCTCGTCCCGCTGCTGCACCAGCTGCGCACCCCTGAGCTCGCGTTGCCGCGCGACCTCCGAGTCGGGAAAGCTGGGCCGCAGCACCACGTCCGCGAGCAGGTCGAGCGCCGCCTCGAGCCGCCGCCGCGGCACGTGCAGCGACGCCACCGCCCCGTCCAGGGTCGCCGTCGTGTTGAGTTGCGCCCCGAGGAATGCCGCCTCGTCCGCCACCGCGAGCGCGCCGCGCGTCCCCGCTCCCTGCTGCAACATCAGCGCGGTGAAGGTCGCGAGCCCGGGCAGGTCTCCCGGATCGCGCGCCGCCCCGGCGTCGACCAGCACCTGGACGTCCACCACCGGCACCTTGTGCATCTCCACCACGGCGAGCATCAGGCCGTTCGGGAGCGTGGCGGTCTGGACGGCCGGAAGCTTCAGTGGGGGGAGAGGCGTCAGGACCGGAGGCTTGGTGCGGTCCACGACCTGGGCCGCCAGACGAGCGAACGCCAGGACCGCGAGCGCGATCGCAGCGAGGCAGCGGCGCGGGCTCATGGCTTCACCCCCAGCTCCGGCTTCCCCTGCGGCACCACGCTCAGCACCACGCGGTGGGCGCCCGTGAGATAGATCTTCGCGGCGCGCTGTACTCCCGCCGCCGTCACGCGGCCGTAGCGGTCGAGGTCCTTCTGAAAGTAGTCCGGCGAGCCCACAAAGTAGTTGTAGAAGTTGAGCTGATCCGCTTTGCCCCCGAAGCCACCCACCCGCTCCATGCGGGATAGGAACTGCGCTTCGAATGTGTTGCGGGCGCGCTCGACCTCCCGCGCCGTCGGACCTTCGGCCGCCAGCTTCTCGAGCTCCTCGTCGATCACCCGCTGCAGCTCAGCGAGCTCGTGGCCGGGGCGGGCGGTGGCGAAGATCTCGAATTTGCCGTCGATGCGACTGCCGTCCTGAAACGCCGCGACGTCGGTCGCGATCTGCAGCTCGTACACCAGCCGCCGATACAGACGCGAGGAGCGGCCGCCCGCGAGGACGTTCGCGACCACATCCAGCACCGCGTCGTCGTCCGCGAACGCCTTCACCGTATGCCACGCGTCATACACGCGCGGCAGCTGCACGCGATCTTCGAGCACCGCGGCGACGCCCGCGGTCAGGTGAACGGCGGGTGGCGGCGTGCGGGTCACGGCGGGACCGCGCGCGATGTCGCCGAAGTAGCGCTCTACGAGCGCGCGCGCGTCGCGTGGCGAGATGTCCCCGGCGATCGCGACGGTCGCGTTGTTGGGCGTGTAGTAGGTCTGGAAGAACCGGCGTACGTCTTCGAGCGTCGCCGCCTGCAGATCCTGCATCGACCCGATCACGGGCCAGTGGTACGGGTGATTCGGCGGATACAGCCGGTCAAGAATATTCTCCTGGGCGAGCCCGTAGGGGCGGTTTTCGTAGCTCTGGCGCCGCTCGTTCTGCACCACACCGCGCTGGATGTCGACTTTGTCGGCCGTGATCTCGGGCAGCAGGAACCCCAGGCGATCCGAGTCGAGGTACAACATGAGGGGCAGCGCGTTGGCCGGCCCGTCTTCGTAGTAGTTGGTGCGGTCTTCCGTGGTCGAGCCATTGTTGTCGGCGCCCGCCGCCTCCAGCAGGCGGTCGAACTCGCCCGTCGGAACGTGCGCGGAGCCCATGAACATGATGTGCTCGAACAGATGGGCGAACCCCGTGCGGCCGGCCCGTTCGTCCGACGAGCCGACGTGGTACCACGTGTTCACCGCCACCACCGGCACCGAGTGGTCTTCGTGCAGCAGCACCTGCAGGCCGTTGGGGAGCGTGAACGTCGTGTAGGGGACGCGGAGGGTCTGAGCGGACAGGCGGGCGGCCCCGGCCAAGAGGCCGAGCGCCACGGCGCCTGCGCGAGCCATGCGGGGCATCATCACTCCTCGGATTGGCGAATCACCGGGACGGTTGTGCGTCCGGAGATTTGCGGCGGAAACTCCCGCGCCGCAAGTTGCGTAGGGCGCGCGACCTGGAGGGGGGAAGGACGACATGCTGGCCTTATTGATCGGAGCGGTGGCGCTGGGTGGCGGATTCGTGGGCGCGCGGAACTTCGTGCGCCGGCGGCTGCGCTTCGTCGCCGCGGTGCGGCGACCGGCCGCGCCGCTCGTCGCGGGACTCGCGGCGACCGCCGTGGCCCTTCCCATCGCCGCGCTCCCGATCGTGACCGTCGGGACCGCCATCGCGTTCGGTGTCGGGGTGGCGAGTGGGGTGGTGAGCGGGCGCCGCGAGCCTCCCCCGGCCTAGACGACTTTCAGTCCGGGCTCGGACGCCGACGCCTCGGGCCGGCCGGCCACGGCCCGCAACGCGCGCACCGCGTCCTTCGCGAACGTCTTGCCGGCTCCCTTTTCCACTTCCTCGAGCGCGCTCCACTTGGGAAACGCCGGACGCACGGGCGTCGCCATCTGGAGCGTCTCGAACGCGTCCGCCACGGCCAGAATCTTCACCGTGGTCGGGAGCGGCAGCGATTCGATGTCCCAATCCTCGCCCACGATCTCGTAATAGTGCCCGTATTCCCCGATGATCTGGGCGGCGCCCCGCATGGCGCGCGCCACCGTCACCGACGAATCCGTCACCGAGCGGGACAAGAGCCGCAACAGCCGTTGATCGCGCGTGCCCACTTCGTGGAGCAGCGCCGCCACGCGCAGGTTCTCCACGTCCTCTTCGCGGAGGGCCAGCTCACGCCCGATCGCCGCCGCGACCTCCGCCACCCGGTTCGAGTGCCCCTGCAGGTTCCGCTCCGTGGACTCGATGTGGTAGGTCAGGAGCTCGAGCGTCGCCAGATACGCGTTTTTCACCTCCGACAGGCGCGCCTGCCGCTGCTCGGCCAACCCGCCGACGACGTACCCGGTGAGGATCAGGAAGCCGGCCCACGGCGCGAGCGCGAGCAGCGCGTCGCCGTACAGCCCCGGGAGCATGTCGAGGCCCTGCACGTCCTGCCAGTAGAACACGAGACCGACGACGAACACGCCGGCCATCACGGCGAACCGCCGGCCGCCGTAGAAGCCGGCCAGAATCATCGGGAGGTAGTAGAAGCTGAGAAACGCGAACTTCTGGTCCACGAGGTTGTGAATCGCGACCATCGCGAGCACGAGCAGCAACACGAACGTCTGCTCGAAGTAGCGGAAGAAGAGCAGCTTCGCGCGCTCCAGCGGACGCGGTTGAGCCACGAGCGACCTCGCTGTTGTGAGGTGTCCGGGCGGACGTGCAACCCAAACTGAGCGAACGGCCTCGCCGACGCAATAGGGCGCCCCCGGGGTTCCGGAATGACGCACCCCCTGTGCGCCCGTCTCGGGGCGCTAGCGAGCCGCTTCCCTCGGCGCTCTCCCCGTTTCCTCCGGCGACGTGCGCTGCTCGTACCCACGGCACTGCAACACCGGCAGCGGCGGGTAGCGGGGGAAGCTCGGATCCGTGTCGGCGCGGCCGCACCGGAAGAAGGTGGAGCCGCGCCGGTTGGTAACGGTCCGCACCCAGCGGCAGGTAAGGCAGAGGCCGACGTCGTCAGCCACCGTCTCTAGGGATGACGGATTACGTCAAACATGCACGTGCACCTGCTCGTGCAGCCTGCGCCTCAGCACTGGGTGCGTGGCCCAGACGTACCAGCTCATCGCACCCACCGCGAGCAGGTTCGCGACCAGCACCGACGACGCCCCGAGCGTGCCCACGACCCACTGAGCGCCGAGTGCGAGCGCGGCGCCGACGACCGCGTCGAGCACGATCAGCGCCATGGCGGCGAGCAGCATGAGCGCCGGGGTGCGCTCGAGCTGCTCGGCGATCGCCACGAACAGCACGCCCGCCACGACGAAGGCCGCGACGTGCACCACCGTGTAGGCCGCGACCACGCCGAGGTTCACGTCGACCGACGCTACGTTAGACGCGCCGAACAGCAGGGCCGCACCCAGGGCGGCCGGCGTGCGCAGCGGGTGGCCGGCGGCGACGTCGAGCGCGAAGAACCAGAGCGCGACCACGCCGGCCCCCACCAGCCCGGTAACGAGACCCTGGGTGAGCAGCGGATGGCCCTTGAGCGCGGCCAGCCCGAACGGATGCTGATCCCGCGCGGCCCGGTGCAGATACCCCATGAGCACGAACCCCGACAGAACGTTCGCGGCGACCACGTGCGGCCAGGGGACGATCGCGACGCGAGAGGCGTCGCTCAGCAGCAGCCCCGCGTAGAACGCGAGCTCCTGCGCCACGAGGCCGAACAACACGCCGAACAAGAGACGCGGAGGGGTTCGCAACACGGCGATCGCCCCGGCCATGGCTATGCCGAGCAGGGCGAACACGGCGAAGTGGACGACGGTATAGGCCGCGACCAGTCGGAACGTCGGAGGACCGATCGGCTGGCGGGTGAGGGCGCCGGCGAGCGCCGCCGGTGTGTGAAAGGGCCGGCCCGCGAGGGAGTCGACCACGAGGAACCAGAGCGCTACGACCAGACCTGCGAGGACTCCGCCGACGACGCCGTCGGCGATCAGGTGGTGGATGGACCGCTTCACAGGGTATCCCTCCTCCTGGGTGCCTTGAGGCAATATCGCGCGCAGGCGGGCCGGCGCAACGGGGCTCAGCGCCGCCGGCGTTCGGGTGGGCTAGGCACGCAGACGCGCAAGGGTGAACAGGGAGCAGGTTCACCGCTGCGCGTCGCCATGCACTGGCTCCTGCTACTTGACGGTAATGCTCCGCCCACACGCGGCGTGATCGTGTTGCCCTGTATCACGGCTTCTCGCTGAAGTCGCTGGAGAACGTCTCGTAGGGTGGCGGCGTGCTCGACGTGTACTCGGCGGTAACCCCCGTCTCGAAGAAGCATAAGCCGCCGAACGAAAGACCGACTGTCTGCACGTTGTGAATCGCCTTCTCGAACGCCGCAAACACCTCTGGGCTGCTGCTGCCTCGCTGCCCGTTCCAGTCCGACCACTCGTCCGGGTCGCCGACGGCCGCGGTGATCGTGACGGGGGTCTGATTGCCCGCGGTG
>QHUT01000138.1 GCA_003222055.1 Gemmatimonadota bacterium | reverse complement strand
AGTCGGAACAGGCCCGCCGCCTCTCCACCGCAGTCGAGCTGGCCGATGCCGGCGACGAGCCGCTCGAGCAGCGCATCGGGCGCCGCGCCGATTCGAGCCACCGCGCCGCCGGACCGTGCCGGGAACGAGAGCGCCACCGGGCCGGCGGTCCAGCCCGTGCGCGCCCGCTCGCGCGAGCGGGATACACACAACCGGG
The DNA here is from genome assembly GCA_003222055.1 of Gemmatimonadota bacterium. Classification (GTDB taxonomy): domain Bacteria; phylum Gemmatimonadota; class Gemmatimonadetes; order Gemmatimonadales; family GWC2-71-9; genus AG41. Next base: position 27,370 of record QHUT01000138.1, on the reverse strand, counting down.
CGGCGGCGGCCCGCAACGCCGCGGGGTCCACGTCGCGCTCGCCGCGTGCCACGCAGCGCAGCGAGGGAACGCCGAGGGCCGTCAGCGCGTGGTCGCGCAGGAACAGCCGTAGCAAGTGGCACAAGTCGCCGACGCGATTGTGGACCGGCGTGGCCGTGACGAGCAGGACCTTCGCGCCCACCACGAGCCGCGCCAGCCCGCGGTAGCGATTGGTGCCGGGGTTACGGAAGCGATGAGCTTCGTCGACGACAAAAAGGCGGGAGAGGGCGGTAGAGGACTGTAGAGGGCGGTAGTTCGGTGCGCTCAGGGACTCGTGGGTGACGATCGCCGCCTCGGTCGCGAACCGCTCGAGCAGTGCGCGCCATTGGTCCACCAAGACGGCGGGCACCACGAGGGCGAATCGTTCTCCGCAGCCGAGCGCGACCGCCAGCGCGACGTACGACTTGCCGAGCCCCGGCGCGTCCGCGAGCAGCGCGCCGCCCCAACGCGCCAGGAGGGCGCGGAGCCGCTCCGCGGCGGGGACCTGGTGCGGGGCGAGCCACGTGGGCCACGGCGTCCGCTCTTCGGGCCCGAGCGGCGCCAGGTCGAGCAGCGCCCGCGCCCCGAGCGCCGCGACCGCCGCCGGCGCCTCGACCGGCCCCGGCGAGAGCAGGCAGGCGAGCGGCTCGGGGAGCGGGGCGAGGTGCTCAGAGAGGATCCGGGGCGGCTGCCAGTGCACGGCGGTCGCCGGCATCGAGCTGGTACAGGTCCGCGATGGCGTCGTCGTCGGACTCGCCGCGGCGCCCCTGGTCGGCGAGGGCGCGCCACCCCGCCGGACTGGTGACCGGGAGCGGCAGCCCCCGCACCACGCGGGCGTTGAAGCGTCGGAATCCGCCGCGCGCCGGATCCGCGTGCAGCCGTGCCAGCGCCGTGAGCCAGCGCGAGTTGAACAGCGCCGCGAGCGCGTACGCGTCGTCCAGCTCGCGGGTCGCGATCCCGTACACGGTGTTCAGCGGCACGAGCTCCGGGTCGGGCACCACGGCCGCGAGCCGGCGCGCGAGATCGGGCCAGACCACGCGACAGGGGGCGTAGGCGAGGGCCGTGCGAAACAGCTGCCAGGCGGGTCCTGCGCGGTAATCGCTGCGACGGCCCAGCCGATCCAGGTGGGGTGCGAGTGCCGCGGCGAGCTCGGGCGGCAGGCGGGCGAGTGGCCGGCCGTCGGGCCCGTGGGTCCACAGCAGGTGTCTGCGGGGCGTGGCGCGCCACGGCCCCAGATCGCGACCCCGGACCGCGGGTCGCGTGGCCGCGCCGGGTTCGGCGCTCAGGAACACGTCGTCCGCGCCCGTCTTTACGCCGAGCTGCGGTCTCCACCGCTCGCCCACTCGTGGGCACCTCGCCCCGAGATGGCGCGCCACTCGGACCGCGTCGCGCGCCAGGATCCACGGGCCGTCGCCCGCGAGTGCGCGCTGCGGGATCAGGAGTGCGGCGCTCCTTGCCCCGAGGCCCGTAGCGACCTGCTCGCGGCCCGTCGGCTCGGCGCGCGTCGTGACGAGCACCAGGGGATACACCGCCGCCGCGAACGCATTTCCCGCCGCCGGCAACGGTGCCACGCGCTCGACTCGCGCGCCTTCGGCCAGCCGGCGACGCAGCGGCTCGGCATAGCCGCTCGACGCGAGCTTGGCGGGAACGAGCAGCGCGGCGGTGCCGCCGGGCGCCGCCAGCTCGAGCGCGCGCTCCACGAAGGCGACGGCCAGGTCCGGCAGATGGACGAACCCCCGGCCCCGCGCCGGTCGCCAAGTCGCGTACCGCGTGGCGAGCGCTTCCCGCACGCGCACGGGGACCCGCTCCCCGCGCACCCACGGGGGGTTTCCGGCCACGAGGTCGAACCCGCCGCGCGCCAGCACGTCGGCGAAGTGCGACTCGAACGCGAAGAACGGCGCGCCGCCCTCGCGCTCGAGCCGTGCCGCCGCGGCCCGCAGCTCACGCCGGCTGGCGCGCAGCCGCCGCAGCAAGGCACGCTCGTCGGCCGTGAGCCCTCGCCGGCGGCCGAACAGGTCGCGGTCCTTCGCCGCCGCGATCAGCTCCGCGCCGCGCCGCTCCAGCGTCGCCACCGCCGCCCGAAACAACCCCCGGGCGAGCGCGGCTTCGGCCCGGGCGAGCGCGGCGAGCCCGTCCCGCTTCGCCGCACCGGCCAGACTGAACAGCGTGCGCCGGGCGCTGCTCAACCGCTCGAGCTCGGGCCCCGGGGTCGCGGGCGCCGGCGCGCCGCCCAGCGCCCGGGCGAGCGTGAGCGGGTCGACGAGCGCGTCCCCCTGGCGCACCTGCCCGTCCAGATTCGGTAGCGGCACGATGCGGGCGAGCTCCCGATCGTTCTGATCGGCGCTCACATCCGCGACCAAGGCGAGCCACAGCCGCAGCTCGGCGAGCCGCACGGCGGTGAGGCTCAGGTCCACGCCGAACAGCGAATGTGCCACCACGTCGCGCCGCACCGCGCTCGCCGGCCCCTCGCCCGCCGCGCACCGCAGCCGGGTGAGCTCCTCGAGCGCGCCGAGCAGAAACGCCCCCGAGCCCACCGCCGGATCGAGTACGGTGAGGCACCGCAGGTCGGGCGATCGCTCCGGCGGCTCGCCGCGATGGATCCAACCCTCGGCGACCGCCGGGGTGAGCCCGAGCCGGTGGACGAGCACGGCCTCGAGCCCGGCGCGCACGATCTCCCGGACCAGGGCCGCGGGCGTGTAGTAGCTGCCGCTGGCGCGTCGTTCGGCCGGGTCCATCACACCTTCGAACACGCGGCCCAGCATGTCGGGGGCGACCACGTCGCCGTCGTCGGTCTCGCGCGCCGAGAAGTGGAACCGCTCCAGCAGGTCGTCGAACGCGTCGCGCCAGTCGGCGTTGCTCCACCGCGCGGCGCCGTGGCGCCGCTCGAGGGCGGTGGGCTCGAACAGGCCCCCGTTCAGGAACGGCAGGCGACCGAGCGCGCGGGCCGCGCTCGAGCGGTCGGCGGCGGGGCGGTTGAGCGCCCCGAAGCACAGCGGGTCGAGCACCCGGCGGTGAAACGGCCGCCGGGCGGCGACGCAGTCGTCGAACCGTCGGATCAGGTAGCGGCGATCCCCGTCCAGCCACCCTTTTCCCTGGACGAAGTAGAGGAACAGCACCCGCGTGAAGGCGGTCAACGCGAGGGCGTGTCGCTCGACCCGGCTCCGCGGGGCGGTCAGCCGATCGGTCAGGCGCTCGAGAGTGGCGCGGAACGCCCGGAAAAAACGTGGTGTGACCGCCTCGCTCGCGAGCGCCTCGCCCACACGCAGGCTGAGCGCCAGTGCCGTCTCGCCCGGCCGCGGGCTGAATCGCTCCAGCGTCTCGAGCGAACTGCCGGGGGGCCGCTCGAGGGGAATCACGGCGACCCGTATGGCGGGTCCGCGTGCCGCCGCGCGCCAACTGGCGCACAGCAGCCGGCGCGGTGCCGCGGCCAGCGCGCACGCGAGACCCCGCTCGGCGTGCGCCGCGAGCCGGTGGGCCGCCGCCCGCACGGCGCGCTCGGGATCGCGCGCCTCGAGCGCGAACACGCGGAACGCGTCGTGGCGCGCCACCAGCCCCGCCCGCACGACGCCGGCGGCCTGCACCGGCGCGGTGCCGAGCCAGGGCCCGGGCGGCACGTGCTCCCACGCCGCTTGAAACCCGAGCGCCCCAAAGAGGTGGCGAAGATCATCGATCTGCTCGGTGCGGCTGAGAAGTTCCCGCAGCACCACGGGACCCCTGGTTCGGACGCGCTAACCTGGGGCCGGAGGGGCTGAGATTAGGTACCGCGATGTTGCTGGGAGGGCCGAAATTCTGCGGGAAACGGGAAACGGGAAACGGGAAAACGCAACCACCTTTCCCCTTTCCCGTTTCCCGTGCTGTTACGTGCTCTTTCTCAGCCTGATGCTGCCGTTCACGGTCTCGAGCGCCAAGCGTCGGCCTCCGCTCCCGATCGTGCCCGTCACCCGGCGCGGCCCCAGTCGACCCGTGACCGTGAGCGGGAAATCGGTCTCGATGTTCCCGTTCACGGTGCTGGCGCGCACCTCCGTCGACACGTTGGCCGGCAGCTCGAGCGTGATCCCGCCGTTCACCGTATGGAATTCGAGCGCATCGGTCCACTGGGCGCGGCCCACCGACGCGGTGATCGAGCCGTTCACCGTCGAGGCCTCCGCGCTGCCGGACGTGGAAACGCGAATGCTGCCGTTCACCGTGTGCGCCTCCACGTCGCCCGACAGATTGGCCGCGTCGACTTCGCCGTTGACCGTATGGCCGGCGAATCGCACGCCGGCCGGCACCCGGACGGTGAAGTTCACCCTCACGTCGTTGTCATGCGTGTTCATGTGCCCGTGGTCGCCCGCCTCGCACGTATTTTCGCGGCGCCCGTCGCTCGGGTACACGGCGCAAATCGTCACGCCCTCCTCGGAGGGCACGACCTCGATCTTGACCTCGTCGGGGTCGCTGTTGCGTGCGTGCTTCACCGCCGTGACCTCGACCTCGCCCGAGCCGGCGACGGCGCTGACGTCGCCGTTCACGCCCTTGATCTCGATCGTCTTGCCCGCTGCGAGCTGGCCCTTCCAGTGGAACTCCCCCTGCGCCGCCGCGGGGCGGGCGAGCGGCAGGGCGGCCGCGATAACGAGCGGCCCGAGCGTGGCCAAGCGCATGGTCATTCCTCCTCCTGGTCCTTGTTGTGGTCCTTGTCTTCGTCGCGGTCCTTGTCCTTGGCCAGCTGGCCGGGGCGACACAGCCGGATGTCGCCATCGAACGACTCGAGCTCCAGCCGGGCGCTCCCCGAGCCGATCGTGAAACTGAAACGGTGCTTGGTCTTGCCGGTGAGCTGCACCGGGAAGCAGGCGTTGAAATCGCCGTTGAACGTCGACACCGAGACGGAGACGCTCGATTTCTCGGGGATCGACACCCGCAGGTCGCCGTCGTGGGTCGAGAAGCGGTAGCGGCCGCCGTCCTTGATGGTCCCGTCGTACACGATGTCGCCGTTGACCGTGTTCGCTTCGGCGTTGGCGGACTCGATCTGCACGAGCGAGATATCGCCGTTTACGGTCTCCGCCGAAAGGTCGCCCGAGATCTGGCTCGCCTTGATGGTCTCGTTCACGCTGTTCAGCTCGATACGGCCGCGCGCCTTCTCGAGTGTCACGTCGCCCTGCACCGACTTGAGGGAGACGTTGCCGGCGCCGCCTGAGACCTTGACGGTGCCCTGCACCGTCTCGGCCGTGATCTCCCCCTGGCTCCCCTCGACCGAGATGTCGGTGTACACGCCGGACAGGGCGAGCGCCATGGCGGCGGGCACCGTGATGTCGTAATCCACGACCTGGGACGGGCCGCGCCGCCCTTGCGACTTCACGAGCACCAGCTGGTCGGACGCCTCGATCGTGATGTGGTCCCGACTCGAGTGGCTCGCCGCGATCCGCACCGCGCTCTTGCTCCAGGTCTTCACGGCGATCTCCCCGCCGAAGTTGTTCACCTCGAGCCGGGCTCCCGCCCGTACGGGGACGGTCGTGTCGGTCTGTTGTGCGAGCGCGAGGCCTGCCAGCGTCGCCAGGGTCGTGAGCATGCTCGTCTGTCCTCCTCTAGGTCCGCGCGCCCGCGAGTGCCGCCGCCTGCCGCAGGAGCTCCAGTTTGCGCCGCATCTCCTGGGCGAGGTGCAGATTCAGATATGAGTTCGCCGGGTCCGCGGCCAGCGCGCTCTGCGCGTCGCGGATCGCCCGGTCGATGATCCCGAGGTTCTTCTCGATCACCCGCACCGTGGCCGTATCGAGCCGGCCGCGACCCTGCGCCAGCACGCGCTCCAGGTTCGCCACCGCCGCCGCGTACCTGGGATTCGCCTCGTACGTGCCCGCGTTCGTCAGCATGGGGGTCGCGGTCGTGGTCGACTGCGACGGCGGCCCCTCGGCCGGCCGGCGCTCGAGCAGCCACGCCGACCCGCCCGAGAGCAGGGCCAGCGCGACCGCGGCGGCAGCGAGCTGCGGCACGGTGAACGACAGCCGCCGGCGCGCCCGCCGCGCGTCGAGACTCACCACGCCGACGTGGCGCGCGATCGCGGGCCAGAGATCCGCCGTGGGCGCCCTGTCGTCCAGCGCCTGGGCGCGGGCGACGACCCGGCGCAGCTGCGCGAGCGTCTCGCTGCACTCGGCACAGGTCGGCAGGTGTGCTTCGAGCACGGTGCGCTCGCCCGCCGGAAGGTCTCCGTCGAGATACTCGGAAAGCCGGTTCGTCCACGTATCGCTCATCGATGCTCCCCTCTCTGTTCCGCGTTCCGCATTCCGCGTTCCGCGTTTACTCCAGATGCCGGCGCAGCGCCATGCGCGCGTGGTGCAGCTGCGATTTCGACGTCCCCGGTACGATCCCCAGCAGGTCGGCGATCTCCTCGTGACGGTATCCTTCGATGTCGTGCAGCACGAACACCTCCCGGGCGCCGTCGGGCAGTCGCCCGATCGCCTCCTCGAAATCGAGCGACAGGTCGGGGGCGTGAGGCCGGCTCGAGACGCCGTCCAGCACGCCCTCGGAGTCGTCGTAGCGGCCCCGCTCCGTGCCGAGCGTGGTCCGCCGGGCCAGGATGACGTTCACCGCGAGGCGATGCAGCCAGGTACCGAACGCCGCCTCCGCGCGAAACGTCGAGAGCTTGGTCCACGCCCGCACGAACACGTCCTGTGTGAGATCGTCCGCATGCTCCTCCCCGGTCATCCGCCGGGCCAGACTATGGATGCGCGTCACGTGCGTCCGGTACAGCCGCTCGAAGGCCCGGCCGTCCCCCGAGGCGGCGAGCGCCACGTCGGCTGTTTCCGCGTCCCGCGCCGTCTGGTCGAGATCCCTGCGCAGTGTCGCCACCCCGGGAGTGGTGAGCTCCATGTGCCTCATTCGATAGGGCACAGGCCTAAAAGGTTGTAGCCAAACGGGAAAGGCAACATCTAGACGCACAGACGCAGAGTGGTGGTCAGGTCACCGTGAGTAGGAATCCCTGCCTGAGCACGGCCACCTGTTCACCCCTGTGCGTCTGCGCGTCTAGCCGTGGCCTGTTCTGTGACCTGCAGCCTGCCCCGATCCGCCTTACGCGTTCCATAATTCTTCAAAGAGAATCGACTAGATTGCGTGCCGCCATGAGCCTCCCTCCCAGCCTCTCCGCCCTCGCGGGCATCGGCCTGCTACTCGGGCTGCGACACGCCTTCGAGCCGGACCACCTGGCGGCCGTTTCGACCCTGGCCACGCGCCAGGGGCGGCTGCTCGATGCCTGCCGGCTGGGCCTCGCCTGGGCCGTGGGGCACACCGTGAGCGTCGGGGCCGTGGTGGGGGCGATCATCCTGCTCGGGCTGCGCCTGCCGGACCGGTTCTCGCCCGCCGCCGATTTTCTCGTGGCCCTGCTGCTCATCGGCCTGGGCGGGTCGGTGATTGTGCGCTACGCCCGGGGACGGTGGCACCTGCACGCGCACTCCCACCCCGAGGGGGGCGAGACCCACCTCCATCTCCACAGCCACGCCCACGAGGCCGCCCACCGGCACGCCCACCCCCGCGGCGACGCAGGGCGCTCGCTCGGGTTCGGCCTGCTGCATGGACTCGCCGGCAGCGCCGCGATCCTGGTCCTCCTCGTCGCGGCGGCGCCTACCCGTGGCGCCCAGCTCGCCTACTTCGTCGCCGTCGCCGCGGGCACGATGATCGGAATGCTGTGCGTGTCGCTCTCGCTCGCCGCGATCGTGCGGCTCGCGTCCGGGCGGGCCGCACGCTGGGCGACCGTGCTCCACCTCGGCGCCGCGGCGGCGAGCACGGCGGTCGGGGTGGCGCTCGCCGGGCGGTTGGCCGGCTTCCTGTGAGGCGCCTATGTTAGCTCCCCCGCTTTCCACGGAGCCGACTCTTGTTGCTCTGTCGATTGTGCCTCGTCGTCGGCCTGTCACCCGCGGTCGTCTCGGGCCAGGGCCTGACTCCCGACACCACACCGTTTCACCGCGGTCAGTGGGCCGCCCAGTTCGGCGCGGGGACGAGTTTCGCAAGCCTCGGCTTCCTGAAGTTCACAGCGCCGACTCGCGCTTGGTTGCTCGACTTCCACTTGAGCGGCGGCCACACCCGTAGCACCGCCCACCGGGGAGATTCGGTGGTGGCAGACGGCTTCACCTCGAGCGCGGTGGTGAACACCCGTGTCGGCCGTCGCTTCTTTCAAGCGCGCGGTAAGGTCGTCGCGAGTTTTCAAACCGTGGGCGTGCTCGGCGGGCTTACCCACGCGTGTGAGGGAGCCTCGCGCGCCATCAGCTCCTGCGACAACGGCTGGGATGCGGGGGCATTCGGGGAGTTCGGCGGCGTGTATCTCGTGAGCCCGCGGCTGAGCCTGGGAGGCGCCGCCACCGCCTCCTTCACGTACGCCCGCTCGTACGGTCGCGACAACATCGGAGATCGATACACGCATTGGGCATACAGCGGGGCCCTTCAGGGATTGTCCTTCAGCGCGACGGTGTACTTCTGATGCGTCACGCGTCTTCGGGTCGCGTCGTGCGGCCCCTGGTGTGGCTCCCGCTCGCGCTACTGGCCGGCTGCCTCGACAGCTTCGCCCCCGCCGGCGCGGTCGAGTTCACGCCACCCACCGTGTATGAGACGTGGTGGAGCGCCATTGAGGCGTGCGCCGGTCTCTGGGGCACGTTCGATCGCGTGGAGTGGTACGACGTGCCCGGCACCGACTATCCCTGTCCCGCCTACGAGGGTCGGTGCGATGGGTGGTGGCAGCCCCCTCACTCGATCTACCTCGCGCATCGCTGGCACAATGACCGCCAGCTCGTGGAGCACGAGATGCTGCATGACCTGCTGCAGCGCGGGGATCATCCGCCCGTGTTTCAGGCCTGCGGAGTGTAGGTCCTTCCTCTCCATTCGATCTTCACACTGCCTCGAACGGCCGACCGGATCATGATCCACGCCACCACACCCGCCCCGACCGGATAGAGCAGCGCATACCACAGCGGCGCACCCTCGGCCCAGTACACGGCGACCCAGATTCCAAGTGAGATCAGCGTCGTGACAGCCGCCCACCACCAGCTGAACGCCGCCCACGCCATCGGCGGCAGCACCCACAGCAAGGCCGGCAGCCACATCAGATAGGGAGCGACGCGGCGTACCAGCGGGATCGGCGGAAACGCGAGCGGCACCCCGGTCGCGAGGTTCTTGGTCCACCCTTCCACGATCCCGGCAAGGCTGCGGTACATGCGGGTGACCATATACTGCTCACCGTGTGTCAGGAAGATGTCGAGATGGTGGCGCACGTACGCCTGGGCCAGTGCCAGGTCTTCGACCACGCTTTCGCGCACAGCTTCATGCGTTCCCACGGTCTCGTAGGCTGAGCGAGTCGTGAGGATGAACTGCCCGTTGGCAATGGCGTCCCACTCCACCCGCGTGCGGTTGATGCGTCGCAGGTCGCCGACCCGTGCGGCCAGCGCCACGAACACGTGCGGCTGCACCAGCCGCTCCCAGAAGGTCACCATTTCCTGGCGCGACACCACGCTCACGAGGGCCACGCGCTCGGCCGTGAGCGCCCGCACCGCGCGTGGAATCAGCTCCGGGTGGTGCCGGGTGTCGGCATCGACGAACAGCAGCAGCTCTCCCCGCGCCTGGCGGTACCCCTGCACCAATGCCCACTGCTTCCCGAACCATCCGGGGGGCAGCTCGGCTCCCCGCACGAGCCGTACTGCCGCGAGCCGCTCGACGATCGCCGCCGTGCCGTCGGTCGAGCGGTCGTCCACTACGATCAGCTCGAGCGGACCGTAGAGCGTTGCGAGGATCGAGCGGATGCACGCCTCGATGTTCACGGCTTCGTTTCGCGCCGGGACGATCACGGAGACGAGGGCTCCGCTCGTCTGGGGCGGCCAATCGGCGAGACGGGGACGGCGGGTAGCGTACCGATAGACGAGCAGCGCCAGGAACAAGGCGTACGCGGCGGGGATCCACCACGTCACTCGAGCTTGTCTCCTTCCACCGCCCCCACCACGGTCGCCGCGGTGAGCGTCCCGAACACGTTGGTCATGGTGCGAAACATGTCGGGGACGCGATCGAATCCGAGCAGCAGCTGCAGGCCGGTGAGCGGGAGCCCGGTGGCGGCGAACGCCGGGACGAGGCTCACGATGCTCGCCGACGGCACGCTCGCCACCGTGAGCGAGGCGAGGAACACGGCGGCTCCCGCCTGGAACGTGCCGCCGAGCCCGAGCGGGATGTCGTACAGCCGGGCCACGAACAGCACCGCGGCCGCCTGGAACAACGCGCTCCCGGCCCGCCCGATGCTCGCGCCCAGCGGCAGCACGAAACTGGCCACCGTGCGCGAGAGCCGCAGGTCGTTCTCCGCGGCTTCGAGCATGACGGGAAGGGCGGTGAGCGACGATGTCGTCGAGAACGCCATGAGCAGGGAGGCACGGATGGCCTTCAAGTAGCGCCTTGCCCCGAGCCGCCCGACGAGCACCACCGCGGGGAGGTACACCACCGCGATGAACACGACGAGCCCGGCAATGACCGTCAGGATGAACACGGCCATGGTCTTCAGCAGGTCGAGGCCGAACTTTGCCACCGCGCCGGCGGCGATCGCGAAAATGCCGAGCGGCGCGAGCAGCAGCACCCAGCGCACGATGCGGATCAGCGCCTGCGTGGCCACGTCGGCGAGGTCGGTGAGCGCGTGACGCTGCTCGTCGGGCAGCGTGGCGGCGGCTACGGCAAAGATCGTGATGAACACGATCAGAGGGAGGAGATTCCCGTCCACGGCGGCTCGCACCGGGTTCGACGGGATGAGCTCCACGATGAACCGCGCGCCGGTGGTGATCTGCTCCGCCGCGTGCCCCACTGCTCCGGAGTCGGCGGCGGCAACGTGCCGGAGCGCCGCCTGCTGATCGGGCGTGATGGGCGCGAGAGGCAGGAACAGCTCCGCCACGACGAAGCCCACGACGATGGCCGCGAGCGTCGTACTCCAGAAGAAACCGAGCGTCCGGACGCCAAGCCGGCCCACGCGTCGCAGATCGCCCAGCCCCGCGATGCCGCCGAACAGCGCCGTGGCCACGAGCGGGATCACGACCATCGACAGCAGGTTCGAGAACAGCGTGCCGAGCGGCCGGAGTCCCTGGGTCACGGCTAATAGCAGGGGCCACTGCGTCAGGACGGCGACGAGGCCCAGCCCGAGCCCGGCCACGAGCCCGAGCGCCATCCAGACGTGGATTCCGATCGATCGCACGGTATTATTTCCGGGCACAATGATCAGCCCCGCCTCCACGCTCCGCAACGGCTAACGACTTGGCCACTCCCACGACGCAAACGTTCCGGCTCCCTCTCCCCCTCTCCGGTGCCGCTGGCGCCGGGGTGTCCGTCGCGGTGACGAGCGGGGGAGGCAACCGCCCCGTCGTCGTGCTGGAGGGCGCCTCGGCTGCACTCGTCGGGCGGTTGACGCGGGCGGGCTTTGCCAGTGTGACGTTCGAGGCGCACGCGTCCGGCGCCCTGGACGTGGTGCTCGACGCACTCGAGCGCGGTGTCCTGGGTCTCCCCGCGCAGCGCTGCGGGCTGGTCGAGTGCGGGGACGACGGATCGATGGTCGTGAGGCGCATCGAAGCCGGGGCGCGACTCCCCGGCGTGACGGTGCGCGACCCGTCCCCTGATCGCGCCGGCGCCGCGGTGGTGCAATGGCTGACCCAGCACGTGGTATGATCACTCTGGGCGGGGTGCGCCAGGCACTGCGGGGCCACCACCCGCACCCAGCCGAAGCGGCCGGCGCCCGCCCCGCCGCGGTCTCTCTCGTGCTCGTCGAAGGTCCGAAGGGTGCCGAACTTCTCTTGATCAAGCGCGCCGAGCGGGCCGGGGACCCGTGGTCGGGGCAGATCGCGCTTCCGGGCGGACGCCAGGATCCCGGCGACGCGGACCTGCTCGCGACCGCCGTGCGCGAGACGCGTGAAGAAACGGGCGTCGACCTCGCGACCGCCGAGCGGCTGGGTATCCTCGACGACCTCGCCCCCCGCACGGCGTCCCTCCCACCCGTGATCGTGCGACCGTTCGTGTTCGCGTTGCCCCGTCGCCCCGCGCTCACGACCAACGCCGAGGTGCAGCGTGCTTTTTGGGTGCCACTCGCCCGGTTGTCGGAGCCCGACGTGCGATTCGACGTAACCCTCACGTTGAATGACGGCGCGCGGACATTCCCGGCCTATCGGCTCGGCGAGGACGTCATTTGGGGCATGACGGAGCGCATTCTGACGCCGTTTGTCCACACGGTGACCAGTATCTAGTCACTGCGAATCCAGATATTTGCTTGACAATATTATCGAATTAGTATAGCCTAATCATCTTATCAAAGCCGTTGTGCCGCCGCCTCATACCTGGCACTCGGCACACGCGTTTCACGCGCCTTTCCGGCAGGGAGAATCGGCATGAACGCGCTCCTGAGAGACGCTAACCCACCCCTTACCCGCTCGGTCGAAGACTATCTCAAGGTGATCTACCATCTCTCGAACCAGGGGGGGTTCGCGGCGACCAGCGACATCGCCGCGATGCTCGACGTGGCGCCGCCCTCGGTGAGCGGGATGGTGAAGCGCCTCTCGGAGACCGGACTGATCGAGCACGTCCCGTATCGCGGCGTCCAGCTCACCGCGCAGGGCCGGCGCGCGGCGCTGAGGATGATCCGCCGGCACCGCATCCTCGAGCTGTATCTCACGCAGCACCTCGGGTACGACTGGGGTGGCGTGCACGCCGAGGCGGAGCAGCTGGAGCATGCCGTATCGGACGAGCTGGTCGAGCGTATGGCGAGCGCCTTGGGGCATCCGCTGTACGATCCTCACGGCGATCCCATCCCCACGGCGGCGGGGGAGATCGAGGAAGCGGAGCTGGTGTCGCTCGCCGACGCACCCGTGGGTCTGAAACTCGAGCTGCGCCAGGTCGGCACACAGGATTCCGCCCGGCTGCACTACCTGGCTGGGCAGGGCCTCACACCGGGCGTGCTGCTCACGGTGAGCGAGCGCCAGCCGTTCAACGGGCCGACCACGGTCGCCCTGGTGCCGTCCGGTGATCCGCGGGTCGTGGGACGCGAGTTGGCGCAGCTCTTGTGGTGCCGCGAGGTTCCGGTGGACGGGTATGGGGCGGCCGCTCGCTAAGCCCGAAGCGGGGTGGCGGCGTCCGCGCCTCGCCCCGAGCCTGGCCGAGGCGTATCGCAGCGTTCCCGTCGATGCGCGCAACTGGTGGCGGCGGGCCCTCGCGTTCGCGGGCCCGGGCTATCTGGTCGCCGTCGGTTACATGGATCCGGGCAACTGGGCCAGCGATCTGGCGGGCGGGTCGGCGTTCGGCTACACGCTGCTGAGCGTCATTCTCGTCTCGAATCTGATGGCGATCCTGCTGCAGGGACTCGCCGCCAAGCTGGGCATCGTGACGGGACGGGACCTGGCGCAGGCGTGCCGCGACCACTATTCCTGGCCTGCCACGCTGGCCCTGTGGCTCTTGTGCGAGGTGGCCATCGCGGCGTGCGACCTGGCGGAGGTGATCGGCTCCGCGATCGCGCTGAACCTGCTGTTCGGCATTCCGCTTCCGATCGGGATCGTCATCACGGCGCTCGACGTGCTGCTGGTGCTGTTGCTGCAGCACAGGGGGTTCCGTCTGCTCGAAGCGCTGGTGATCGCCCTCATTGCCACCATCGCCGGGTGCTTCCTGTTCGAGATCGTCATCGCGCGCCCCGAGCTCGGCGCCGTGGCGCGCGGCTTCGCACCGCACCTCGCGATCGTGCGCGATCCGGCCAGGCTGTACATCGCGATCGCCATCCTCGGTGCCACGGTCATGCCGCACAACCTCTACCTGCACTCGTCCATCGTGCAGACGCGCCAGTACGAGGAGTCGGCGGCGGGCAGGCGCATGGCAGTGCGCTACGCCTTTGTGGACTCCACCGTGGCCTTGAGCTTCGCGCTGTTCATCAATGCCGCCATCCTGGTCGTCGCCGCCGCGACGTTCCATCGCGCCGGCCGCACCGACGTGGCCGAGATCCAGCAGGCGTACCAGCTGCTCACGCCGCTGCTCGGCGTGACCGGCGCGAGCGCCGTGTTCGCGTTCGCCCTGCTCGCCTCCGGGCAGAATTCCACTCTCACCGGCACGCTCGCGGGCCAGATCGTGATGGAAGGGTTTCTCAACATCCGGCTGCGGCCCTGGCTGCGGCGCCTCATCACGCGCTGCATCGCGATTGTGCCCGCCGCCCTGACCGCTATCTTTTTCGGGGAGAACGGAACGGCTCGACTCCTCATCCTCAGTCAGGTGATCCTCAGCCTGCAGCTCTCGTTCGCCGTCTTCCCCCTGGTACAGTTCACTTCGGACCGGGCCAAGATGGGCGAGTTCGTGAACCCGCGGTGGCTCAAGACGCTCGCCTGGGGCGTGGCGGTCGTGATCGCGGGGCTCAACGCCTGGCTGCTGGTGCAGGCGTTCGGCAGCTGGCTGCGCTGATGTACCGGCGCATTCTCGTCCCACTCGAGCATTCCCCCGCCGACGAGACGATCCTCGCCCACGTGCGCGTGCTGGCCCAGCGCCTGGGCTCCGCGCTCGTCCTGATCCACGTGGCGGACGGCTGGGTGGCCCGCAACATCCGCGAGCTCGACCTGCGCGAATCGGAGGAGATGCGCGAGGACCGGGCGTACCTGGAGCAGCTGTGCGGCCGGCTCACAGCCGAGGGGTTCGACGCCGATGCGGTGCTCGCCGGAGGCGACCCCGCCACCGAGATCGCCGCCGCCGCCGAGCGGGAAGGCTGCGACCTGATCGCTATGGCCACCCACGGGCATCGCCTGCTGGAGGATGTGGTAAGAGGCAGCACGGCGACAGCGTTGCGACACATCACCAAAGTACCCGTGCTGATGGTCAGGGCTGAAAAGAAATAAAGACGTAGCACAAAGACGTTACGCGAAGACGTAGCACGGAGGCGTCGCGAGTACGTCTTGCGTGACGTCTTTGCGTGACGTCTCAGCGCGACGTCTTTGTGCTACGTCTTTATGTAGTTCGAGCTTGCTCTAAAGCTCGCAAAATGGCTCCCAGCCGCCGATCTCTCGCTTCCCGCAGCGGGCCGAGTTTGTTCTGGTACGCCCGCTGCACCGCGTTGATCAGCGCGCGCTGCTGCTCCGGCTCGAGCCGCTGCCAGGTGGAGAGCTCAGCCCACCTGCTCTCGAAGCTCGCCAACAGCTGCTGCATAAACAGCGTGACACCGCCGTCCCCCGCCGCCAGATGATAGGTGAGGTGAGGGCCGGCGGCCGCCCAGCCCAAGGCCGGACCGAGCGACACGGCCCGGTCCAACTCGTCCACATCGATCACGCCCTCGAGGACAAGATCGATACACTGTCGCCACACCGCAGCGGCAATCCGCCCGACCACGTAGCCCGGGACGGCCTTCTTCAGGAGAATCGGAAAGCGCCCGAGCGAGCGGAGATAATCCTGGGCGCGCGCCACCGCTGCCTGGGTCGTGCGCGGTCCGGGCACCAGCTCGACCAGGGGAATCAGCTCCGGCGGATTGAGGGGATGGGCCACGAGGCAGCGATCCTGACGGCGGCAGCGCGCGAAGATATCGCCGGGCGGGAGCCCGCTCGACGAGCTGGTGAGCAGCGCGTCGTGCCCGGCGACCTGCTCGATCGAGTCGAACAGCCGCTGCTTGGCCATCAGGTCCTCGGAGATGGATTCGATCACCCAGTCCGCGTTCTTCACGGCCTGCAGCAGGCTGCGCGCTTGCTCGAACTCGAGCAACCCCCGCTCCACGATTCCCTGGCTGGCACGCTCCTGCTCCACCAGCGCCCGCGCCCGCTGCGGCACGTCGGCCGCGCCCCGCTCGAGCCCCTGCGCGCTGGCGTCGAACAGTGTCACCGGCCACCCCGCCGCGACGCACAGGGCGGCCCAGCCGCAGCCGATGTCCCCCGCACCGATCACCGTTACCTTGCGCGGCAGCGCCATCATACCTGCACCTCTTCGGACGCGATCGGGGTGGCCGCGGCGCGCGTCGCCCAGCGGAACACGCGCTCGGACAGGAGCCGGCGCACGGGCCCGAGCTCGACCCGCATCGCGGCCTTCACCGGTGCGCCCTCCGGGTCGACGCGGGTGTGCCCGCGGTGCTCGGCGTCGTCCAAGTCCACCGTGAGCCGCCGCTCCTCGAATGTGAGGACGCCGGGATGCACCAGCTCGGCGATCGGGAGGACGTCGTTCACGATGCAGCCGTCCAATCCTTCCTGGCGGTTGTGGAACTCCATGTAGAACCGGAGCGCGTCCTGGATCCACACCGCCTGCTCCGCACCGGAATGGGCGAGCCGCGTGACCTCATTGGGCGCGAGCACCAGCTGGCGTGTCACGTCGAGTCCCACCATCTCCGTCGGCAGCCCGGCGCGCAGCACGAGATCGAGCGCCTCGGGGTCGCACCACGCGTTGAACTCCGCGTAGCGCGTGGTGTTCCCCTGCGCGGCCACGTTGCCGATCATCGCGACGTGGCGCGCCACCTTGTCGCGCACCAGCGTCGCGTCGCGCCGCAGCGCCAGCGCCAGGCTCGTCACCGGGCCGAGCGTCACCAGGGTGACCGGCTCGGGCTGTTCCGCGAGCAGGCGGTCGAGCGATTTGACGAAGTCGAGGATCACGCCGGCCGGCGGCAGCGCCGCGTAGCCGAGCCCCGATACGCCGTGAGTGTCGCTCGCCACGGCGAGCGGCCGGGCGAGCGGGCGCCGCGCCCCCACGCCCAACGTCGTCCGCTTGCCCGCCCGCCGCACGATCGCGACGGCGTTGCGGTAGGCGTTCTCGACGACGGTGTTGCCGTACGACACCGAGATCCCGCGGACGTCGAGCTCCGGCGAGCCGAGCGCCAGGAGCAGGGCCAGCATGTCGTCGATGCCGGGGTCAGAATCGATAATGACGGGAAGTGGGACGGGGGACGGGGGAGGGGTACGATCGGTCACGAACTGAAGGCTAGGGAACGCCAACCTCCTTTGCAATAGTGGCGTGCAGATTCCGGAACTCCTCCCCCCCGCCGAACCCGAAGATGCGCTCGACCACCCTGCCCTCCCGATCGAGCAGCACCGAATAGGGCAGGCCCCGGTAATGATAGGTCTGCTTCATTCGTCCACCCCCCACCAGGATCGGGAACGGAGGCTGAAACTGGCGCACGAACGCGCGCATCTTGCCGGCGTCGACGTCGTCCGAGATGGCGACGATCGCGACGTCCTTGCGGTCGAACTCGCGATACAGCCCTGCCATGTGGGGAAACTCTTCGCGACAGGGGTCGCACCACGAGGCCCAGAAATTCACGAGCGTCACTTTCCCCCGGAATGCCGCGAGCGTGACGGTGTCGCCCCGGAGATCGGGCAGCGCGAAGGCCGGCGCGAACGGCTCGCGGCCACCGGCCGCCGGCGCGGCGGCGGCCAGGAGGGAGTCCCCGTCGCTCAGGGCGAGCGCGCCGTCGCGATCGACCGCGACGGCGGCAACCCTCTCGCCGAGGTGCCGGGTCGCGACGATGGCCCCGGTTGCCGTGTCCACGACGTCCACCCGCAACCTGGTCGCGCTCGAGTCGTCCGAGCCGAGGGCGTACAGCCGGCCGTCGGGCCCGAGCACGAGCGCGACGTTCACGAGTCTGCTCCGCACCCGCAACTCCGTGCTCCCCTTCGGGGGCGGCAGGAACACCGGATCGGACTCCGTCCCCTCGAGCCCCCGCTTCGCGCTCCAGCGCAGCTCGCCTCCCGGGCCGTACTTGCGAATCTCGTCGCGCACGAGCGGGGCGTAGTACACCGACCCGTCCGACGCCGCGGCGACCGCCCCGGCATTCACCAGGTAGCCGAGCAACGGCAGCGCGGGCCGGCGGATGGTGGCGAGCCCGGCGATGGGGCGACCCAGCGTGTCGAGCACGCGGATGAGCGGAGCCGTATCCGGCTCGGGGTCAGCGAGCTGGGGGACGTAGTACGGGGAGCGCACCGCCACGACGCGGCCTCCGGCGGCGGCGTACAGCGAGGCGACGTCGGGGCTGTCCCACTCCCGCGCCGGCCGGCCCGCGGTGTCGAGCACCACGCCCTCGCCGGTGCGCTCGGTGATGAGCAGCTCAGTTGCACCGAGCGGCGCCACGGCCATGGGCGTCGCGAGGCGCGGGCTCGTGAGCTGCCGGACGATGTGCAGGCGTCCATCGAAGGCGACGACGCGGCTGTGGTCGGGGTCGGGGGCCCAGGAGAGGCCGTTGAGGGAAGCGGCCGGCGAGCGGCCGAGGAAGAGCAGGGTGAGTCCGCCGGGCGCCGGCGCGCGACAGCCGAGCGTGGCTACCGCGAGCACGGCGCCCAGGGCGCGCCGCATCAGGTGGCTGGCGAGACGGTCTTGATCTCGATGGTGTGCAGCCCGCTCACCATGCGGTGCGTGCCCGTCACCTTCACTTTGCTTTCGGCATACTGCTCGAGCTTCGAGTTCTGCGGATCGCCGGGCTTGGCGCTCACCGGCAGGTAGATCGTGCCGTCGCTCGACAGGATGCCGAGCGGCACGCCCGCTTTGGCGCACGCCTGCGCGCAGGCTTTGTGAGCGGCGCCGGACGCGCCGTTGGTGGTGTGGCAGTTCAGGTCGACCACCGCGCCGGTGATCGTCATCTCGTTGCCCGCTGCGGCCTGGTGGCCCTGTGCCGCGAGCGGCAGCGCGCACAGGCCCAAGACGGCCGTCGTGGCGAGGATGCGCTTCAACATCGGTCCATCCTCCTCGTGGGTGTTGGTGTGAACGTCGGAGACTTCGTGTACCATACGTCCCGACCCGTAGTTCCGGATTGGCGTATATTGGGCGCCATGAGCGCGGCGTATCGTGAGCTGCTGGACCGGTTTGGCACGGCGTGGGAGCGGGGCGATGTGGACGCGATCGCCGCCGTGTTCGCACCCGACGCCGTGTTCCTCGGCTCGCCGTTTGGCGAACGCAGCGCCGGCAGCGACGCGATCCGGGCGTACTGGAAAGACGTTCCCCTGAACCAGGCGGAGGTCACGTTCAAAGCCGGCGAGATCCACACCGCCGGGCCGTGGTTCGCCGCCGAGTTCCGCTGCACCTACCGGCGCCGCCGCACGGGCGATTGGGTGGATACCCGCGGCGCCATTTTCTGCGAGACGAAGGACGGCAAGATCACCGAAATGCGGATGTACTGGCACCGGAACCCCTAGACGCTAAATCCCCTGGCGGGCGCGGGCATATTCGAGCGCCTGCTCCATGAGCTCCGCGCTGCGCAACCCCACCCGCATGGCCTCGGTAACAGCGGCTTCCTCCTCCATCCCCTGCTCCAGCATGAAATAAGGAATGAGGCCCGCCCCGACGCGATTGCCGCTGGCGCAATAGACGAACGTGGGCCGCTTGCCCGCCAGCTCGCGCACGGCGGCGACGAAGCTCGCGAATGTGGCGTCGCTCACCGCGCCGTGCCCGATCGGGATGCTGCGATACTCGAGCCCCGCGGCGACCACCGCGTCGGGCGTGCGAAACGGGCGCGGCTCCATCGCCTCGCGGATGTCGATCACCACTGCGCAGCCGGCGCGCTTCAGGGCCGCGAGATGCTCGAGCGCGGGCTGTCCTCCCGTGACGATTCCCGGGATCGGCTCGCAGGCGTTGGACACGCCGGCAATGGCATCGAGCAGTTGGCTCATGGGCAGGGCCGCGGCTAGCTTTCCACGCACAATCTATCTCATATCGCCCGGCATGGCGTCGCCCCGCCGTCCCTCGCTGCGCGTCCACTTGAAGCCGCACCACAAGCTGTGGCTCAACTGGGACGGTGCGTTCCTCATGGGACCGCGCTATCTGCGGTTTCTCGACGCCGTCGATCGCACCGGGACCATCCGGGCGGCGGGCAGCGAGGTGGGGTGGAGCTATCGGACCTGCCTGAACCGCATCCGTGAGATGGAGCGCGTGCTCGGCGCCAAGGTGCTCGCTACGACCCGCGGCGGCGCGCGCCGCGGCGGCGCCCGCCTCACCCCCGAAGCACGGCGCCTGGTGAAGCTGTTCGCCCGCTGGAAGCGCGAGGCGGTGCGCCTGAGCGACGTCGCATTCCGAAAGATCCTGCCCCGATAGGCACCATATTGCCTATCGGCTGAGCGCGCGCTAGCTTGCCCGCGTGCGCTCGGGCCCCATCGTCGCGGTCCTCACCGTCTGCGCGGCGCTGCGGCTGCCGGCGCAGGCGCCCGCGTCGTTCTCGACTACTCCAAGGCTGACCGGCTATTTCCAGCCACGCTTCGAGACGCTCGGCGACACCGCGTCGTTCTTCCTACGGCGGGTGCGCTTCGCGGTGGAGGGAAACGTCACACCCTGGGCGTCGTATCGGGCGCAGATCGAGATGAGCACCAACGGCGTCGGCGTCGGTGCGGCCGCGCCGCTCACCTTCTCCGCCACCGACGTCTTCATCAGGCTCGCGCACCGTGCGTGGGGCGCGACGGTGGGACAGTTCAAAGTGCCGTTTTCCCTCGAGTCGCTGCTCGGCGCCTCGGTGCTCGAGACCAGCGAGCGCTCCCGCATCGTCAATGCCGCCAAGCGCGACATCGGCGTGCAGGCCGACTGGACCCTCGCCGGCCGGCTGGTGCTCCAGGCCTCGGTGGTCGACGGCGAGGGGCCGAACCGCGCCGTCAATGCCGACAACCGCATGGCCTACTTCGCGCGCGCCGTGGTGACGCCCGTCAGGGGCCTGGACCTGGGCGGCGCATTCGAGGGCTACAGCGACTCGGCCGGCGCGAACGTCCAGGGCCTGTACCGGTCCGGCCGCTGGACGGCGCGGGCCGAGTACATCGACGAGCACAATCGCCGCAGCCACGTGCATACCAGAGGGTGGTATGGCCTCGCGGGGTACTACGCGATCCCGCAACGGGTGGAGCTGGTAGGTCGCGTCGAACAGTTCGACCCGAGCGATCTGGTAGCGAGCGATCGCTCCACCGGCTACCTGATCGGTCTGCAGTACTTCATGCGCGGCGACAACTTCAAGATCGTCGCCGACTATGAAGCGTTCCGCGAGCAGGCGGTGCAGGTGGGCAACAACCGCGGCGTGGTGCAGATGCAGGTACGGTGGTGAGCCGGAGGTTGGGGAGGTTGGTGGAGGTTGTGGCCATCACCTCCACCGTCTTCTACGGTCCTCTACCGTCCTCTACCGTCCTGGGCAGCGGCCAGGCGCTGGCCATGGGGCGCCGTGGCGACGCCGACGTGGTGCTCTCGCACGCGCCCGAGGCGGAGCGCACGCTGGTCGACTCGGGCTACTTCGTGCGCCGCCGGCTCGTGATGCACAACGAGTTCCTGGTCGTGGGACCGGCGGCCGATCCCGCCGGCGTGCGCGGCCTGAGCGACGCGGTCGCCGCATTCCGGCGCATCGCGGGGGCACACGCGGCGTTCGTGTCGCGCGGCGACCAATCCGGTACCCACCAGCGCGAGCAGCAGCTCTGGAAGCTGGCGGCGGGATCGGCCCCCCGCGACGGCTGGTACGTCGAGTCGGGCCAGGGGATGGGGGCGACGCTGCAGCTCGCCGACGAAAAGCGCGCCTACACCCTCACCGATCGGGCGACCTATCTGGCGTGGCGCGACAAGCTGCAGCTCGTGCCCATGGTCGAGGGCGATTCCCTCCTGTACAACGTCTACCACGTGCTCGAGCTCAACCCCAAGAACGCCGCGCGCGTGAACCTCGCCGGCGGCCGGGCGCTGGCGGAGTTCTTCGTGGCGGCCGAGACGCAAGCGTTGATCGCGGGGTTCGGGAAAGCGCGCTTCGGCCAGAGCCTGTTCGTCCCCGATGCGGGGAAGCCCGACCGCTGGTAGACTGTCTCACCGGGAGACAGACATGTCTCCCAGGGGGGTCATCCGTTAACGCGCGGCGCCGCGTGTGGTCCCATGGGAACCGGCATGCTTCTTGATCGCTTGCCAGGGATAAGGGTATATAGAGGATAGACCCATGCTGCTGCCATTGATGCTTTCGCTCGTCGGCTCCGCGCTCGCTCCTGCGACCGCGGCGTCCGCTCGAGTCGTGAGCGACGACCCGCCCATCAAAGTCTGGCTCAATCACGACAATTTCCAGCGCGGCGACAAGGGGCGCGTCAACGTCAGGCTGGGCGACGACGGCTACGTCGTCGTGCTGCGCGCCGACGCCGACGGCCGCGTGCGGGTGCTGTTCCCGCTCGACCCGGGTGATGACGCGTTCGTGCGCGGCGGCGAGACGATCGAGGTGCGCGGCCGCGGCGATCGCGAGGCGTTCTACATCGACGAGCGCGAAGGCTCGGGGCTGGTGGTCGCCGCCCGCTCCGCGACGCCGTTCAAGTTCGACGCGTTCGTGCGGGGCGATCATTGGGATTACAGGGTCCTCGACGTGCGGCAGTCGGGTGACGACAAAGAGGCGGCGCTGGTCGACATCGTGCAGCGCATGGCCCCGGACGGCCACTTCGACTACGACGCCGCGAGCTACGTCGTGACGGCCCAGCGGGCCTACCGCGATTACTACCCGTCGTACTACTCCGTGGGCTTCGGCTGGGGCTGGCCCTACCGCTACGGTTACTTCGGCTCCTGCTACGACGCATTCTTCTACGACCCGTTCTACTGCGGCTCGTACTACAGTCCGTTCTACGATCCGTTCTTCTTCGGTGGCTTCGGTTTCGGCTACCGGCGGCCCTTCGTGTACCGGCCGTACATCTACTACACGGGCGGCGCCGGCTTCTACAACCCGCCGCACAACCTGTTCGTGAATCGCTTGCGGCCCGGCGTCGGATCCGGCCTGTATTTCAAGGATCGGCTCGGGACCAATGTGAACACGGGCGGGATTGGAGTGCGGGCCCGCAGTCCCTTGACGCTCGTCTTGAGCTCGGACCGGCGCGCCGTGCCGGTGCGGGAGCGCCCGACGACGTTCCCCGTACGCGAGCGGCCCGATAACTCGAATCAGGCCAATCGGCCTGACGTGAGGAATCGGCCGGACCCCTCGGACCATCCGGATCATCCCGATCGGCCCGATGTGAGAAATCGGCCCGACCACCCCGACCGGCCCGCCGACCAGCCCGCCCCTCGGGCGCAGCCCGAGCGGCGTGAGCCGTCGCGGGGCAATGATCGGCCCGCTCCGTCCGAGCGGCCGCGCGACTCCGGTGGACGTGACCGCGGCTGGTCCGCGCCGGCGAGTCACGGCGGTGGTGGAGGGGGCGGCGGCAATCGTGGTGGCGGTGGTGGCGGTGGTGGCGGCGGTGGCAATCGAGGTGGCGGAGGTGGGAGCGGGGGCGGTCGCCGGCGGCCGTAGATAAGTCGATCAGGTGTCTTAGTAGGGGCGCCGCACGCTGCGCCCCTGTTTTTTTGGATGCACATTCCCCCGCCATGACGGATCTGAGACGATCGCTGCGGTTGGTGGACGGGCTCGCCATGGTCGTCGGGATCATGGTCGGCTCGGGGATCTTCCGCACGCCCGGTCTCGTGGCGGCGCAGCTGGGCCGCCCGTGGCTCACCTTCATCGCCTGGGTCGCGGGCGGCGCGCTGGCGCTGGTCGGCGCGCTCTGCTTCGCCGAGCTCGCGACGCGGCACCCCGCGGCGGGCGGGAAGTACGTGTACGTGCGTGAGGCGTTCGGCCCGCGTGCCGGGTTCGTGGTGGGCTGGGTCGAGGGAGTCGCGATCTATCCGGCCGCAATCGCGGGCATTGCCGTAGTGGCCGGAGAGTACATCGGGCGGCTCACGGGCCTCGCGCCGGGCCACACGAGCTGGGTCGGGGCGGGGCTGGCGGCGCTCTTGACCGGGATCAATCTCGCCGGGGTCGCGTCGGGGCGCTGGGTGCAGAACGTCGCGACCGGGGCGAAGCTGCTGGCCCTGACGGGCGTGGTCGTGCTGGCGTTCGCCAAGGGCGGAGGCGCGGGCTGGTCCTCGAGGCTTCCCGGCGCCCCGACGGGCGGCGCGACGCTCGTCGCACTGGCGCTCGCGTCCCAAGCGGTGATCTGGACGTACTACGGTTATCTCGACGTCGCCAAGATCGCGGAGGAGGTGGTCGACCCCGGCCGGACGCTGCCCCGCATCCTGCTGGGCGGAATCGGGATCGCGGCGGCACTGTATCTGCTGCTCAACGCGGCCTTTTTCCAGGTGCTGCCGATCGACCGTATCGCCGCGTCGAACCTGGCGCCCGGCGACGTGGCGGCGGAGCTCACCGGCGTGCGCGGCGGCAGCCTCGTGGCGGCGCTTGCGGTGCTCGTGGTGCTGGCGTCCTTGAACGGCAACATCTTCGTGACGCCGCGCGTGATCTTCGGGCTGGCGCGCGAGGGGTTGGGCCCGCGCGCGCTGGCGCTCGTCAACGCGGGCGGTACTCCATGGGTCGCGATGCTCCTGGTGGGGGCGGTCGCGATCGCCCTCGCCGCCACGGGCTCGTTCGAGTCGCTGCTCGGCCTCGCCATCACGGTGATCCTCGTGATCGACGGCTTTACCGTGGTGTCGCTGTTCCAGCTGCGAGCGCGGCGGCCGGGCGCGCCGTTTCTCGTGCCGGGGTTCCCCTGGGTGCCGCTCGCGTTTGTCGGGGTATACGCCGCCCTGTTCGTGGGGACGGCGGCGGGGCGGCCGGGGCTTGTCGCGCAG
This sequence comes from Gemmatimonadota bacterium, assembly GCA_003222055.1. Lineage (GTDB taxonomy): Bacteria > Gemmatimonadota > Gemmatimonadetes > Gemmatimonadales > GWC2-71-9 > AG41. The sequence goes on along the minus strand of QHUT01000138.1, from coordinate 2,890 downwards.
GCGGTGGCGTTGCTGGTGGGGGCGTATGCACTGAGCTGGGCGGTAGAGGGCGGTAGAGGGCGGTAGAGGTCACTCCTCTACCGTCCCCCGATACAGAATCACCCGCGCCCGCTCCAGCGTAACCAGCCCGCCCCCGATCATCTCGTCCAGATCAGGGAGGATCGACTGGATCGTCTCTCCCGCCCTCTACCGCCTATCTTTTACCGCATGCCCCGCCTCGCCGTCGCGCAGATCCGCCCCAGCAAGGGCGAGTACGCTGCCAATCTCCAGAAGATCGGCGGCGTGCTGGCGCAGATCGCAAAACTCGACCCCCCCGTCGACCTGGTGATCTTCCCCGAGACGGCGACCTCGGGCTACTTCGTCGAGGGCGGCGTACGCGACGTCGCCGTGACCGCGGGGACGCTGTTCCGCGATCTCACCGTCGAGCACGAGGCCGCGGGAGCCCCGCCCATCGACGTAGCCGTGGGATTCTACGAGGTCTTCCAGAACCACTTCTACAACTCCTGTCTTTACGCCTCTCTCGGCAACGCTTCTCCCGAGAACGCCTCATCCGGTACCGCCTCATCCCGCATTCTCCATGTCCACCGCAAGGTGTTCCTGCCGACCTACGGCGTGTTCGACGAGGAGCGGTTCGTGGAGCGGGGGCGCGAAATCCACGCCTTCGACACGCGCTTTGGGCGCGTCGCGATCCTCATCTGCGAGGACGCCTGGCACTCGATCACCGGGACGATCGCGGCGCTCCAAGGGGCGCAGCTCGTGATCGTGCCGAGCGCGTCGCCGGCACGGGGCACGGGGATGGACGAGGAGGGCACCCGGCTGCCCGCGAGCGTGGTGCGGTGGGAGCGGATCCTCAAGGGGCTCGCGGACGAGCACGGCGTGTGGGTCGCGTTCGCGAGCCTGGTGGGGTTCGAGGGGGGGAAGGGGTTCCCGGGCGGCTCGGTGGTCGTGAGCCCGGGCGGCGACATCGTGCTGCGGGGGCCGCTGTTCGAAGAGGCGGTGCTCACGCACGACGTCGACTTCGAGGAGATCACAAGGGCGCGGGCGGAATCTCCCCTTCTAGCCGACCTCGAGGTGAACCTCCCGCATCTGATCAAAACCCTCGGGAAACGGGAAACGGGAAGCGGGAAACGGAAAGCACCGCGCGCGCAGTTCGACCCCGCTACCAACGGCGTCAACGTTTCCCGTTTCCCGCTTCCCGTTTCCCGGGTTCATGTGGTCGGGAAGGGTGTGGAGGAAGGAGATCCCTTAGCCATGGATGCCGATCTCGCGCGCCGCTGGCTCGTGAGCTTCCTCAAGGACGAAGTCGTGCGGCGCCGCGGGTTCGCCAAGGGGATCGTGGGGCTGTCGGGCGGTGTGGACTCGTCACTGACCGCCTTCCTCGCGGTCGAGGCCCTCGGCAAAGAGAACGTGATCGGCGTGCGGATGCCGTACAAGACGTCGTCTCCCGAGAGCCTGCAGCATGCGCAACTGATCATCGACCAACTGGGGATCCAGGCGCTCACCGTAGACATCACCGCCGCCGTAGACGGTTATCTCTCGCAAGTGGGCGATGCCGATCCCACGCGCCGCGGCAACGTGATGGCGCGCGAGCGCATGATCGTGCTGTTCGACCTGTCGGCGAAGTACAAAGCCCTGCCCGTCGGCACGAGCAACAAGTCGGAACGGCTGCTCGGCTACTTCACGTGGCACGCCGACGACACACCGCCCGTGAATCCGCTGGGCGACCTGTTCAAGACGCAAGTACGCGCCCTGGCGCGTCACGTCGGCGTCCCCGAGGTGATCCTCGGGAAGCCGCCCACGCCCGACTTGGTCCCCGGCCAGACGACCGAGGGGGATTACGGCATCAGCTACGACAAGGTGGACCGGATCCTCTACTATCTGATCCGTGGCATGAAGTCAGAGGATATCGTGGCGCGCGGCTTCACGCGCGCAGAGGTGGAGAAGGTCGAGCGGCGGCTCGACTCGACCCACTGGAAGCGGCGGCTGCCCACGGTGGCGGTGATGTCGCAGACCGCGATCGGCGAGTTCTATCTCAGGCCGGTGGACTACTGATGCGCGCGAAGCATCCGCGCGACTCGGAAACGGTCATGTCCGAGCTGATGATGCCACAGCACGCCAATCTGCTGGGCAACGTGTTCGGCGGCGTCATCTTGTCGCTGGTGGACCGCGTCGCCGCGGTGTGCGCGATCCGCCACGCCGGCCGGCCCTGCGTGACCGTGTCGGTCGACAAGGTTGACTTCAAGGAGCCGATCCACGTGGGGGAGCTGATCAGCGCGTTCGCGCGGGTCAACTTCGCGGGCCGCACTTCGATGGAAGTGGGCGTGAAGATCATCGCCGAAAACGTGCTCACGGGCGAAAAGCGCCACACCAACTCGTGCTACGTCACGTACGTGGCGCTGGACGATAAGGGCGTGCCCACCGAAGTGCCGCCGATCGTGCCGGAGACGGCGGACGAAAAGCGGCGCTATGACCGAGCTGCCAAACGGCGCGCTTCTCGCGTGATGGATCGCAGATACGACACGGGGGCGGGAGAATGAGTAATTGCGGATGGCGGATTGCGGATTGCGGATTGGAGGGGCGGTCGTCGAATCCGCAATCCACAATCCGCAATCCGCAATAGGGGCGGCGGGTGGCCCGGGTGGTGGCGGTGTTCGGCGGCGGCGGGGCCAAGTCGCTCGCGTGCCTCGGCGCCTGGAAGGCCCTCACCGAGGCCGGCCTCACGCCCTCGCACCTCGTAGGGACCTCCATGGGCGCCGTGATCGCGGCGGCGTGCGCGAGCGGCGCGACCTACGACGAGATCGTGATCGCGGCGCGCTCGCTGTCCCAGCGCGACGTGGCGCGGGTCGATCCCCTGGCGCTCGTGAAGGGCGCCTTCGCGTCGCATCTGCTC
>QHUT01000137.1 GCA_003222055.1 Gemmatimonadota bacterium | reverse complement strand
GCCGGTGACCTCCAGCTTCTTCTTGGTCTCGCCCCGCTCGAATGCCATGTGGTGCCGCTTGCCGTCGCGATCCACCCACACCTCGAGCTTCTCCGACAGGGCGTTCACCACCGAGACGCCCACGCCGTGCAGGCCGCCCGACACCTTGTAGGTGCTCTTGTCGAACTTGCCGCCGGCGTGCAGCACCGTGAGCGCCACCTCGACGCCCGGCTTTTTCTCCGTCTTATGGATGTCCACCGGGATCCCCCGGCCGTTGTCCACGACGGTGATCGAGTTGTCGGCATGGATGGTGACGTCGATCTGCGTGCTGTAGCCGGCGAGCGCCTCGTCGACCGAGTTGTCGACCACTTCGTAGACGAGGTGGTGCAGCCCGCGGCCCGACACCGACCCGATGTACATCGCCGGCCGGCGCCGCACGGCTTCCAGGCCCTTCAGGACCTGAATCGAGTCGGCCTGGTAGTCGCCGTTACCCTTTTCTTTTGCTTTCGAGGCTCGGGGTTTCGCCTTCGCCATAGCGCTCTATCGTGAGAGAAGCCAGCGGACCGTCTTGATCCGTCCGGCGCCGCGGCCGCCATTGATCGCCGCCATGATCTGGGGGCCCTGGAGCTGCAGCTCTGTCATCCAGCCGCTCGTCGCCACCCGCACGAACAGCGTGCCGTCCGGCGTGACGCTCTCGGGGGTGGTCACCGCCGCGATTTGCGGCCCTACGAGCCGGGGCCAATCGGGGATCACCTGCGCCTGCGCCACCCGCTGCACCAGCCCCGCCTTGGCCAGATAGCTATGCAGCGCCTCGCCGACCGCGGTGGGCCGGCCCCGTCTGCGCTCCGCCATTGTACCCCCCTACGAACAGCGCCACGGGCTTCCCGTGGCGCAGCGCGGTCGTCCCGCGAGAGCCCCAGATAAGCAGCTAAAAATACTCAGAAGTTATTGTCGTGGCAAGACTTACTCATTTTCCCCGGAACCGCGGAGGCCGCTTCTCCAGGAACGCCGTCAGCCCCTCTTTCATGTCCTCCGTGGCGGCGAGCAGCCCAAAATGGTTGGCCTCGAGCAACAGGCCCTCCTCGAGGGTCATCTCCAGCCCCTGGTCCACCGCTTCCAGGGCGAGGCGCACGGCCAGCGGGCCCATCGCGAGTATACCCCGCAGCGTTTTCTCGGCGGCGGCCATGAGGTCCGCGGCCGGCACCACCTGGTTCACGAGGCCGATGCGGTGGGCCTCGCGGGCGTCGATCATGTCGCCCGTGAGAATGAGGTGCAGCGCGTTCCCTTTGCCCACGAGGCGCGGCAGCCGCTGTGTCCCACCGTACCCGGGAGCGATGCCGAGCTTCACTTCGGGTTGTCCGAACTTCGCGGCGTCACTCGCGATCCGCAGGTGGCAGGCCATGGCGAGCTCGCACCCGCCGCCCAGTGCGTAGCCGTTCACGGCGGCGATGACCGGCTTGCCGCAGGTCTCGAAGCGACGCAGCATCGCCTGGCCGCGCTGCGCCCGCGCCTTCCCGTCGAACGGGCCCTGCTTCGAGAGATCTGCGATGTCGGCGCCGGCGACGAAGGCCTTGGTGCCGGAGCCCGTGAGAATGGCACCTCGGATCGGTTGCTCCGTCGCCACGCGCTCGGCCGCGTCGGCCAGCTCGTCCACCACCTGGTCGTTCAGCGCATTGAGCTTTTCGGGGCGGTTGATGGTGATGAAGGCGGCGCCGTCGCGGACGTCGAAAAGGAGGGTTTGGTAGGGCATGCGGGAATGCTAATTGCGGATTGCGGATTGCGGAATGCGGATTCGAAGGGTGAGCGCCGAATCCGCATTCCGCAATCCGCAATCCGCAATCGAGCCGCGCCGCTACCGCCCGATCGCGCTCCCCGACGGTGGCGTCGAATCCGGCGGCGGCGGTGGTGTGGAATCCGGGGGCGGGGGTGGGGGCGGCGTTGAATCCGGGGGCGGCGGCGCGTCGGTCACGATGAGCTGGGCCGCGCCGGTCTTCCCGTGGCTCCTGGCGGTGACGCTCGTGGCGCCGCTGCGCAGGGCGCGCAGAATGACCGACTGCCCGAACTCGCCTTCGATCCGCGCCACGCTCGGGTCGGCGACGCTCCATTTCACACGCGCGTCACCGATGAAATTCCCTGCGTCGTCGCGCAGCTCCGCGAAAAAGCCGGCGCTGTCGCCCACGGGGACAGTGTTGGACGGCGGCGTGACCGTCACCGACGCCACGGGCCCGGGCTTGCCGCCCGGGGTCGAATCTGCGGACGAGTCGGCCGTCGCCCCGAGATTCGGGATCAGTCGGCGACTCGGTCCGAGTTGATCGCTGCACGCGGCAGCGGCGATTGCCGCGGCGGCCACGCAGCAAGCGAGGGTGTGTCTCATCGTGCCTCCGGTGAGAAGTGAGCGACGGCGAAGATGGATACCCACCGGACGGCGACTCACGTCACAACTCGACGCGAGCTATTGCTTGCACGCCACACACATCGCCGATACGTTGCCCATATGAGCGTTCAGGCGATCGCATGGAGTCCGAGCGGCGCGGTGCGCATCGTGGACCAGCGTGCCCTCCCTGAGGCGCGGATCGAACGCGACCTCGAGAGCGGCGAAGCGGTGGCGGACGCGATCCGGACGCTGCAGGTGCGTGGCGCGCCGCTCATCGGCATCGCCGCCGCGATGGGTCTGGTCGCGGGTACGCGCGAGCTGCGGGCGGCGCCGCGCGAAGGATTCCTCGCCCGATTGCACGAGCTCGCGGCGCTGCTCGGCGCCGCCCGGCCGACCGCCGTCAACCTGCGTTGGGCGCTCGACCGCATGGTGCGCGTCGCCGCCGCCACGCCGGGCGGCGGCGCCGCCGTGTGGGAGCGTCTCCAGGCAGAAGCGACCGACATCTGGGAGGAAGACCGCGCCATGTGCCGCCGCATCGGCGAGGCCGGCTTGCCGCTCGTCCCCGACGGCGCAAAGGTGCTCACCCACTGCAACGCCGGGGCGCTCGCCACGGGCGGGATCGGGACGGCGCTCGCGCCTATCTATCTCGCGCATGATGCCGGTCGCCGCGTCGAGGTCTTCGTCGACGAAACGCGCCCCGTGCTGCAGGGGGCGAGGCTCACCGCCTGGGAGCTGGTGCACGCCGGCATCCCCTGCACGGTGATCGCCGACGGAGCGGCGGGATCGTTGATGCGCCAGGCGAAGGTGGATCTGGTGATCGTCGGGGCCGACCGCATCGCCACGAACGGCGACTTCGCGAACAAGATCGGCACCTATTCGCTCGCCGTGCTGGCGTTGCACCACGGAGTGCCGTTCTACTGTGCCGCGCCCTCCTCGACGATCGACGTCGCGCTCGCCGACGGCGGGGGCATCCCGATCGAGCAGCGTGCGCCCGACGAGGTGAAGCGCGTGGCCGGTCGGCTCGTCGCCCCCGCCGAGGCGGGTGCGCTGAACCCGGCGTTCGACGTGACGCCGGCCCGGTACGTGACCGCCTTCCTCACCGACCGCGGCCTCGAGCACCCGCCGTTCCGCGACGGGACGCAACGATGAGGGCTCCGCTCGTCGCAGTCGTCGGGGGCGGCAAGTGCAGCGGCGCTGAAGCCGCATGGGCGGCGGCAGTGGGACGCCTGGTGGCGGAGGGCGGCGCCGTGCTGGTATGCGGCGGACTCGGTGGCGTGATGGAGGCCGCCGCCCGGGGAGCCAAGCAGGCCGGGGGGCTCACGATCGGGATTCTCCCCGGAAGCGACCCCGAGGCGGCGAACCCTCACATCGATGTGGCGATCGCGACCGGGATGGGCGAGATGCGCAATGCGCTGATCGTGCGGGCGGCAGGTGCGGTGATCGCCATCGGGGGCGGCTGGGGCACGCTCTCCGAGATCGCCCTGGCACGGCGCATCGAGACGCCGGTCGTCGGGCTGCATGATGCCTTCGTGCCGACGGTGGCGATTCCGCGCGTCGAGCAGCCGGAGCAGGCGGTCCAGTGGGCGCTGGAGCAGGCGCGGCGCCGGGAGGTATAATTGGGCATGAACGCCGGTACGAAGTTCGTCGTCGGGGCGCTGCTGATCGTCGGGTCGGTGGGCTACCTCATGGCCTCCGGCGTGAAGCAAACGGGGCAGTACTTCCTCACGCCGACCGAGTTGTCGCAAAAGATCGCGGTCGATCCGTCGTTTTACAACGTGGGCATGAAGGTCGGCGCGCACGTCGTCCGCGGCTCCGTCACCAAGGACGTCGCCACGCAGACGCTGAGCTTCCAGGTCACCGACGGGAGCGCGCGCTATCCCGTCGTGTTCCACGGACTCCCTCCCGACACGTTCACCGATTCGGTCGAAGTGGTGGTCGAGGGCCGGCTGCAGCAGGACGGCGTGATCCACGCGACCAACGTGCTCGCCAAGTGCGGGTCGCGCTACGAATCCGTGCCCAAGGCGTAGATGACGGTCCTCGGCAACCTGGCGCTGTGGCTCGCCCTGCTCGTGGGGGTGTGGGGCGCGCTGGCCGGCTTCGTCGGTGGTCTTCAGGGCCGGCCCGACCTGGCGCACAGCGCGCGGCGCGCGGTGCTCGCGATGTGCGGCGCGCTGCTCGTCGCCGTGTTCGCCCTCGAGTGGGCGTTGTTCCAGCACGACTTCAACGTCGAGTACGTCGCCGCCTACACCAGCCGCAACCTCCCGATCTTCTATACGTGGTCGGCGTTGTACGCGGGCCAGAAAGGGAGCCTGCTCTTCTGGGCGACCGTGCTGTCGCTGTTCGGGTCGCTCGCGCTCGTGCTCACGCCGCGCCGCCACAGCGACCTCCTCCCGACCGTGGCGGGTGTGGTCGCGCTGGTGGCGAGCTTCTTCATCTCGGTGATGCTGTTCGGCCACGCCAACCCGTTCCATCGGCTGCCCTACACGCCGCTCGACGGGAGCGGTCTGAACCCGCAGCTCCAGAATCCCGGGATGGTGTTCCACCCGCCGATGCTGTACCTCGGCTACATCTCGATCACCATCCCGTTCGCGTTCGCGATCGCCGCGCTGCTCTCCCGGCGGCTCGACGCCGATTGGCTCGTCGCGATCCGTAAGTGGACGCTCCTGTCCTGGCTGTTCCTCTCGGTCGGGATCTGTCTCGGCATGTGGTGGGCGTATGTGGAGCTGGGGTGGGGCGGCTACTGGTCCTGGGATCCTGTGGAGAACGCGTCGCTGCTCCCCTGGCTCACCATGACCGCGTTCCTCCATTCGGTGATGGTGCAGGAGAAGCGCGGCATGTTGAAGAAGTGGAACCTGGCGCTGATCATCGGCTCGTGGCTGCTGTCGATCTTCGGCACGTTCATCACGCGCTCGGGCGTGATCTCGAGCGTGCACTCGTTCACCCAGTCGAGCGTCGGCTACTTCTTCCTTGGGTTCCTGATCTTCGCGGCGGCGTCCAGCTACGCCTTGTACGTGACGCGGCTTCCGCTCATGATCTCGGAGGCGCGGCTCGAGTCGATGGTGAGCCGTGAGGCGAGCTTCCTCTTCAACAACCTGATGCTGCTCGTCATCGCGTTCGCGGTGCTGTGGGGCACCCTGCTCCCGATCCTGACTGAAGCGGTTCTGGGAGTCAAATACACGGTCTTAGCCCCGTGGTTCAACATGGTGATTATCCCGCTCGGCCTGGCGCTGCTGGCGCTCACCGGCATCGGTCCGCTCATCGCTTGGCGCCGGGCGTCGCTCCCCAATCTCCGGCGCCAGTTCGCGGTGCCCGCCACGGCCGGCGCGTTCACCCTGCTGGTGCTGCTCGTGGGCGGGATGCGCGATCCCTACCCCCTGCTCGCGATCGCGCTGGGTGGGTTCGTGGCGGCTACCATTGTGCAGGAATTCGCCCGCGGCGCCCGCGCGCGTCATCGACAGTACGGCGAGGCGTACCCGGCGGCCCTGGGGCGACTCATCGCCCGCAACCGCCGTCGCTACGGCGGCTACGTCGTTCACCTCGGGATCGTCATGCTGTTCGTCGCATTCGCCGGCATGGCGTTCAAGACCGAGACCCAAGCCGCGCTTCGCCCCGGCGAGTCGGTGTCACTCCGGAGTCCGTACGGCCACACCTATACCTTTACCCACCTCGGCATCTCGCAATACGATGCCCTGAATCGTCAGATCACGGCCGCCACAGTCGAAGTGCGCCGCAACGGGAAGCCGATCGGGTTCCTCACGCCCGAAAAGCGGCAGCATGTCGACGGCCTGGGCCGCCCCACGTTCCAGCCATCGACCGAGCCGGCCATCATGAGCATGCTGCGCGAGGACCTGTACGGCGTGCTGGGCGGCACGGTGAATGGGACGGAGCAGGCGGTGTTCCGCTTCACGATCAATCCCCTGGTGTGGTGGGTGTGGTACGGCGGGATGATCGTCGCGGTGGGGGGATTGATCGTGATGTGGCCGGGCGGCTCACCGGCGGCCCGACGGTCGCAGGCCGGATACGCGGTGCGGCTGGTGGGGACGGAGGAGAAGGCGTGACACGGCGCCATGACGGCACGTTGCACGTGAGCCGTCGCGAGGTTCTGACGCTCGGTGCGGGGACCTTTCTTGGCGTCGTAACGTCGTGGCGTCGTGTAACGCTGCAAGCGCCGGATTCGCTTCCGGGATCGGGACCGTCAGGCCGCCTGTGGGATCCCGCCCGCGCGGGGCGCCCTCTGCCGCCCGTCACCGCCGCCGACAACGACGCGGCCATTCAGGGAATCGAGAAACAGATTCACTGCACGTGCGGCTGCAACCAGGACGTCTACACCTGTCGTACCACGGATTTCACCTGCACCACGAGTCCCGCGATGCACCGCCGAGTCGTGGCGCTGGCTCAGGCTGGGAAGTCAGGCCAACAGATCCTGGACGAGTTCGTGCACGAGCACGGCCTCGCGATCCTGATGGCCCCCCCGAAGCGGGGGTTCAACCTGATCGGCTACCTCGTGCCGCCCGTCGCCTTCCTGGTCGCCGCCGCGGTCCTGACGCTGGTGTTGCGTCGTTGGGTGCGCGCGGCGCCGGCCGCCGTCGCAGCGACGGCATCGGGTGGCCCGGACGCCACGCCGGAAGAGCTCGCGCGCCTGCGTCGCGAGCTCGAGCGGCTCTCCTCCTGAGCGGCCTGCTCGAACTTGCCGCCGGGATCCTGCTCGCGGCAGGCGGGGTCTACTTCGTTCTGGATCCGATTCTCCGTCCCGAGAGCGCGGGACGGGGGACGGGGGAGGAGGGACGGGGGGCGGATGAGGGGGAGGACCCCGACGACGACCTCTCGCCCCAGGCAGTCGCGCTCCGGGCGCTGAAAGAGATCGAATTCGATCGTGCGACGGGAAAACTGTCCGACGGCGATTACGAAGCGCTCAAGGCCAAGTACACTGCGGAAGCCCTGGCGGCACTCCGCGCGGAGCCGGGGATTGGGGACGAGGGACGGGGGACGGGTCTTGCCCCGGCGGTCACTCGTCCCTCGTCCCCCGTCCCTCGTCCCGGGTGTCCCACCCACGGTCCCCGCCCCGAATCCGACGCCCAGTTCTGTTCCGAGTGCGGCTCCCGCCTGGCGAGCGCCCCGGGCTACTGCGCGCGCTGCGGCGCCGCGCTCGAGCGCGACGCGCGGTATTGCCACTCGTGTGGTGCGCGGGTCGCGGCGTGATTCGGTAGCAGACGGGAGACGCCCTCTACATCCTCTACCGTCCTCTTGCATTTACGCATCTCCCGCCCTATCACTGTCCCACCTTCAATCGAGGAGCGCCGGTGTGACCCGTCTCACACTGCGGATCGGGGTGGTGGTCGCGGGATTGGCCGTCGTCGGCACGACGGCGCGGGCGCAGCGGCGGGTGCGCGGCGGCCGGGCCGTGCTGGTCGACCGGCCGGGCGTCGGGCCGCGGGCGGGCTACGACTTCAACTTCGACCACGCGTTCGTCGGCGGCCAGCTGAACCTCCCAGTGGGGCGACGCTGGGCGCTGGTGCCGTCGGCGGAGTTCTACCCCGGCGCCGGCGGCTCGCCGTTCCGCCTGAACGCCGATCTCAAGTTCCATCCGCCCACGGTGTACGGATTCTTCTATGTCGGTGGCGGGTTCGCGTACCTGCATGAGTCCGGGGCGAGCGACGCCGGCGCCAACCTGTTCGCCGGGTGGGAGGGGCGGCGGGCGCGGCCGTTCAAACCGTTCCTGGAAGGGAAATTCGTGTTCGCCGACAACACCTCGTTCAACGTCGAGGCGGGGCTCAACTTTCCGCTGTAGTCAGAACTCGAACCGCTCCATGCGGCGCAGCCCCACCCAGAGGGGCAGCGCCGTCGCCGCCGCGCACAACGCGGCCGCCACGGCGAACCACGAGATCATCCAGGCATCCACGACCACGGGCTGCCCCTCGTACACCGCCCGGACGTAGGCGTAGACGGCGGTCCACAGCGCCCGTAGCACGGCGCCGAGCAGCGCGATCGTCGCCATCATGTAGACCAGCCCGCCGAACGACGTCGGGATCTGCGCCGCGTTCTCCGTCTCGAACTGCGGGTACAGCGCCCCGAACCCGAGCGCCAACGCCGCGATCGCGAAGGTGAGGCCGCCGATCGTCAGCATGCCGACGACCATCATGAACGGCCGCACCTGGAGCAGCACGTTGGTGAGGCCGGTGAGCAGCAGCGCGAGCACGAGTAGCGGGACCGTGCCCACCCAGTATTTGGACCAGAGCAGCGTCTTCAGCTCGAGCGGGCTCGAGCGCAACAGCCACATGTGCCGCCCTTCGAGCGACACCGCGGGGAAAATGAATCGCGCGGCGATGGCGGCGAGCACGAAGCCCGCCAGCCCGAGGTTCAAGAACGACACCAGCGTGACGTAGAAGAAGCCCACCTGCTCGCCGCGGTGCAGCGGCAGGGCTTTGATGTTGAACAGATACACCACGACGAGCACCGCCAGCAAGATGAGCTGGCTCCACTGGGTCGTGTCGCGGAAGAAGAGCTTGACGTCCTTGAGCACGAACTCGCGCTTCGCGACGGGAAGGAAGCCGAGCAGCGTGCCCACGGTCCAGCGCCACCACGCGCCCCGCACGAAGCGCTCGGCGCCCTCCTGCGCCTTGGTGAAGCCCGCGGCGAACAGCGCGCGATGCAGCATCGCGCCGATCGTCACGAGCGCGGCGGCGGTGGTCCAGAGCAGCAGCAGCGGCAACGGGTCGAGCTCGCCGCGCAGAAACGTCATGATCGCCTTGGTGGCCCACTCGCTCGGCAGGAACGGCGAGGTCGGCGTGCGCAGCACCGCGATGAAGTCGAGCAGGTTGCGAAATCCTTCGGGCGAGGCGAGCCGCTCCGGACGGATCACCCGGAGCAGCAGGATCAGCCCGCCTGCCGCGCCCAGGGCCACGATCGACAGCAGGTCGCGGGTGCGGCGTGCCGGGAACACGTTGACGAGCACGAGCGTCAGGGCGGAGCCCGCGACCGCGGGCAGCACCAGCATGGGGAATAGCGTGAGGACCGCGAACGGTGCGAACAGCGGGCCTCCGCGGTAGATCACGCCGTAGGCCGTGAGGATCGGCACGGCCATCAGCGCCACCATCCACGACGAATGCAGCAGCGTCTCGCCGAGCTTCGCCAGGTAGATCCGCAGCCAGTCCACCGGTGCGGAGACGAGCAGGTCCAGGTCCTTCGCCAGGAAGAAGCTCGACAATGCCGTGATCACGTTGGACAGCACGAGAATCGCGACGAACGACAGCAGCACCAGGCCGAGCAGCTTGCCCGCGAGCAGCGGTCCCAGCTCCTCCACGCCGCGGAAATAGCGCAGGATCACGTACAGCACCCGGAACACGGCGAGCCAGAACAGCGCCCCTACGGCCACGAGCAGCAGCAGCTTGCCCGAGCCGCCGCGCGAGCGTTCCTCGCGGATGCGCTGCAGCGCGGTCCGCCACTTGGGCTCGAGCACACGCCACAGCGACGGCTGGGTCACGGCGGGCCGTCCCCCCCGCCGTGGCCCAGCACCTCCGCCAGCTCGCGCACCTGGGCGCCGCCGGTGAGCTTCAGGAACAGCTCTTCCAGGCTGGCGTCACCGGCGCGGTGCTGCCGCCGCAGGTCGTCGACCGTTCCCTCGGCCACGATCTTGCCGTGCTGGATGATCGCGACGCGGTCGCACATCGCCTCGGCCACCTCGAGCGTGTGGGTGCTCATGAGCACCGTGCCGCCCCGGCTCGCGAACTGGCGGAAAATGTCCTTCAGCAGCCGTGCCGCCTTCGGGTCGAGCCCGACCATCGGCTCGTCCACCACGATGTACTCGGGCCGATGGATCAGCGCGCTCGAGATGATCAACTTCTGGCGCATCCCGTGGCTGTATGCCTCCACCAGCTCGTCTTTCCAGCTCGCCAGCTCGAACACCTCGAGCAGCTCGGCGACCCGCCGGTCGACGGCGTCACCTTCCTGGCCGTACAGGGCCGCCACGAACCGCAGGAACTCGGCCCCCGTGAGCTTGTCGTACACGAACGGCCGGTCGGGGATGAAGCCGAGCCGCTGTTTGGCCGCGATCGGATTGCGGTGCACGTCGTCGCCGCCCAACAGCACGCGGCCGTCGGTGGGTCGCAGGATCCCGGCGATCATGCGGAGCGTCGTGGTCTTCCCCGCGCCGTTGGGCCCGAGAAATCCGTACAGCACGCCACGCGACACCTCGAGCGAGACGTCGTCCACCGCGACGAAGCTGCCGTAGTGCTTGGTCAGGTTCTCGAGCCGGATCATAGCACCTCGAGCTTGAGACTCCCGATCAGGCGCACCAGCTCGGCCTGACGGGCGAGCCCGCCGACGACGAACCGCACGTGCGCCGCGTCGGCGGGAAACTGATCGAGCGCGGGGTCCACGGCGACCCAATCGCCCAGATACACCTCGGGCCACGCATGATAGTAGAAGTGCCCCGCCCGGTAGAGGAGGCCGGCGACGGGGCGGGCGGGGAGCCCGGCAGCCCGCGCGAGCGCCACGTAGAGCACCGTGCGCTCGTTGCAGTCGCCACTTCTGGTCTCGAGCACGCGCACCGACCCGGGCGCGCCGGCCGCGACCTTCCCCTCGACGTGCTTGGCCACCCAATCGTGGATCAGACGGGCGACGCGCGCCGGATCCCCTTCGCGACCCACGATCAGACGGGCCTGGGCCTGGATGCGCGCGTCGTCGCTTTCGATCCACGGCTCGGGCGCGAGGAATGGTGCCAGCCGCGGCTCACGCACCGGAAGCCGGTAGCGTGCCGTGAGCTCGGCCCCCGCCTGGCGTCGCACCACGAGTGTGTCTCCAGCCAGCCGCTGCCGTCCCGTCGCGAAGTCCGGCCCCGCGGGCGCCGCCCCGGAGAGTCGGACGCGCAACAGCGACAGCGTGGCGCGGCCGGGGAGCGGGGGCGCGCGCGCGACGAGCGCCGTGGTCGCCACCACCTCTCCGGGCCCGGGATTCGCGCTCGCCCGGGCCACGCGCGCAGTGTCGCGATGCCGGAAGTTCACGTACGCCAGTTCGAACGCCGTGCGCTCCATCGTGAAGCCCGCCGGGCTCACCGCCCGGACGATGTGGCCCTGGGCGTCGATCCACGCCGTCGTGGGGCTGCCGCCCGATGTCTCCTCGATCCGGAAGGCGTGCACCGTGTCGAAGTGCACCGCCACCCAGGCCATGGCCGTCGAATCGAAGCCCGCGCTGTCAGGCACGACCAGCGTCGACTCCGCCGCGACCGTGACGTCGACCGCGCGCTGCGCGAGCAGCATGGGGTCGAATACGGCGCTCCTGTAGACCTTCCCCGGCTTGAGCTCTCCGCCGAACGCGAGGCGCAGCGGAAGAATGCTGGGGAGCACGATCGGACGGACGAGCGGCACGCGCGCGGTTTCGGAGTCGGTCCCCGACGCAAGGCTGACCGTGAGCACCGTGTCGCCGTTCACGATGCCCCGGGCGGCAAAGCGACCGACGTCGTCGGCGACCTTGGCCTCCACGCGCTCGAACCGCAGCGTGCGGGACAGCGTGGCCCGGCTCATCGCCGCCGTGTGGCGCAGGGTGCCCAGGGTCGGGACCTGGAGCACGAGGACATCGGTCACCTGGACGCTCGTGCCGGAGGTATCGATGGTGGACGAGGCGAACCCGACCTGCCGTTCGCCGACGGCGAGGCGGTAGTACACGGCGCCCGGAGGCACGCGCAGCGCGGCCTCCGCCAGGCGCGCGCCGGTCGGCGGGAAGATCTCGCGCTTCACGAGCCATCCGAGCGACACGATCCACGCGCCGAGAATCACCGCGGCCAGGGTGCGCCGGCTCACGACTCGGCCGCCTCGCCGCGGCGCAGCACGGCCTCGAATGCGTCCCGCTCCGCGGGGGTCTCCACGACGAAGGAGACTTCTGCGGGGAACGTGGCGCTGCCCAGGTGGATCTTGAGAATCGGCACCATGATCTCGGCGGCGTCCTCGACCGTCAGGTTGCCGGCCCCGGTGCCGATCGGTGGCACGGTGACCGTGCTGAACTCCCATTCCTGTACCTGCTGCAGCGCGGAGCGCCACGCGCGCGCGACGCCGTCTCGCGTGACCGGCTCGGTGTCGCTGCGGATGACGGCGTGGATCACGAAATCCGCCGGGAGCTCGCCTCCACCCGCCGTCACCACCGCCGCGCCCACGGGCAGCTCCTTTTGAAGTCGCAGGTGGCCGGCGAACTCGGAACCGCCCACCGTCTCCAGCCGCCGCACTGCAGGCGTGGTCGAGTCCAGGCGGGTGGTGGCGGGGCGGACGATCGCGTCGGCGGAGCGGAACGCGAGGTCGTCCACGACCACGTGAATCACCGGGCGGCGGCCTCCCGGGAGCGGCGATACATGCGCGTCGCTTCGTCGGGCCGGTTCAGGCGATCGAGCACGATGCCGAGACGGTGCAACGCGCGCGCGTTGCGGGGCTCGAGCTCCACCGCCCGCTCGTAGGCGGCCTGCGCGGCGGTGAGGTCGTCCACATGGTTGAGCGCTTCGCCGAGGTAATACCACGCCGCCGCGCGGCCGGGGTCGACCTCCGAGGCACGCCGCAGGTGCGGCAAGGCTTCGGTCCAGAGCCCGCGGCGCGTGAGCAGGACGCCCAGGCCGGTCAGGGCTTCGCCGTGCGCCGGATCGACCCGCAGCGCCCGCTCATAATCGAGCTGGGCCGTGGTGTAATGCGCCGCGGCCCCGAGCCGGGCGGCGCGCTCGACCAGGAGCGCGACATTGTCCGGGTCCCGGTCGAGTGCATCGTCCAGCATCGGCGCCGCCGGCGGCGCATCCGGCGCCAGTCCCGCCTCGTCGCCGGGCCGCGCGGAGGCCAAGGGCAGCTCGACGCTGATCGGCGGCGGCAACCCCGCCCGGGCCACATCGGCGGGCGACGCGATGGTGCTCTCGTCCGTCAGCGAGGCCGCCTCCTCGATCAGCTCCGCCGCGACACGGGCCCGATCGGCCGCCGATTGCCAGCGCGGTTCACGCTTGCGAATCACCCGACCACCTCCTGCGCGAGCCAGGACAGATACCGCTCCAGCCCGCCCTCGACCGGCAGCGCGAGCAGCTCCGGCACTTCGTACGGATGCCGCTGCCGCACCACGCCGCACAGCGCGTCCCACTTCGATCGGTCCGTCTTCAGCAACACGACCACCTCGGATTCCTCCGTCATCTTTCCCTGCCAGCGGTACAGCGAGCGCCCCCCGGGCAGGAGCGTCCCGCAAGCTATCAGGCGGTCGCCCAGCAGCGCTGTGACCAGGGCCCGGGCGTCGGCTTCGCTCGCGAGCGTCGTAAGTGCCACCAAGGCGGTCGTAGGCATGGGGAGCGCTAACGTACGGAGGCGCGTGGGGTTAGGCAAGGGAAGCGGTGGGAGAAGACGGTAGAGGACGGTAGAAGACGGTTGAGGCCGCGCTACCGCCCTCTACCGCCCTCTACCGCCGCCCGAGAGTTGACCCGGGCACCATGAGCCATCTAGCCTAAAAGGCTATGTCCAGCGAGTCCTTAGTCGTCCGCGGCGCCCGCGAGCACAACCTCAAGAACATCACCGTCGAGATCCCACGCGACAGCCTCACCGTGATCACCGGGTTGTCCGGATCCGGCAAGTCCTCCCTCGCCTTCGACACGATTTACGCCGAGGGGCAGCGTCGCTACGTCGAGTCGCTGTCCGCGTATGCCCGCCAGTTCCTCGGACTGATGGAGAAGCCCGATGTAGACGCGATCGAGGGACTCTCCCCCGCGATCTCCATCGAGCAGAAGAGCGCCGGCCACAACCCGCGCTCGACCGTGGGCACGATCACCGAGGTATACGACTACCTCCGCCTTCTCTGGGCGCGGCTCGGCACGCCGCACTGCCCCAACGACGGCTCACCGATCCAGCGACAGAACGCCTCGCAGATCACCGATCTCGTGCTCGCCTGGCCCGAGGGGACGAAGATCGAAGTGCTGGCGCCGCTGGTGCGCGGCCGCAAGGGCGAGTTTCGCGACGTGTTCGAGGCGGCGAAGAAGCAGGGGTTCGTGCGTGTGCGCGTGGACGGGGAGACGCACGATCTGAGCGACGTGCCGAAGCTCAACCGCCGCCAGAATCACGACGTGGCCGTCGTGGTGGATCGGCTGGTGGTGCGCAAGGCGGATCGCTCGCGCCTCGCCGACTCGATCGAGACGGCGCTCAAAGCGGCCGACGGCACGGTGGAGGTCGTTCAGGGCTCCAAGTCCACGCTCTACTCGGAGCGCTACGCCTGTCCCACGTGCGGCCTGTCGCTTCCCGAGCTCGAGCCGCGGCAGTTCTCGTTCAACTCACCGTTCGGAGCGTGCCCCGACTGCTCCGGCCTGGGGACGCGCCGCGAGGTGAACCCGGACCTCGTGCTCGGCGACCCGAGCCTGTCGATCCTGGAAGGCGTGATCCTCCCCTGGGGCGAGCCCTCGGGCTATATCCGCAAGGTCATCCTCCCGAGCCTGGCGCGCGCGTTCAAGTTCGACCTCAATGCGCCGTGGAAAGCGCTGCCGGCGCAGGCAAAGAAGGTCGTGTTGTCCGGCGCGCCGGGAAAGACGCTGACGTTCCAGTACGACAGCGAGCGCTGGCACGGGCAATATGAATCCGGCTGGGACGGCGTCCTGAAGCACGTCGAGCGGCGCTACCGGGAGACCGCGTCCGACAGCGTGCGCGAGCAGCTGGAGGAGTTCATGGTCGAGCAGCCGTGCCCCACGTGTCACGGCAAACGGTTACGTCCGGAGAGCCTGTCGGTGCTGCTGCACGGCAAGAGCATCGGCGATGTGGTGGACCTGCCCGTGTCGGATGCGCTGGCGTTTTTCGAGAGCGTTCCGCTGCGCCGCAACGGCCGCCCGGGCGAGGGGCTCGACCCGGAGATCGCCCGGCCCATCCTCAAGGAGGTGAACGACCGGCTACGGTTCCTCCGCAACGTGGGACTGGACTACCTGACTCTGGGGCGGTCCGCGGACTCGCTCTCGGGAGGCGAGGCGCAGCGCATCCGGCTCGCGACCCAGATCGGCAGCCGGCTGGTGGGGGTCCTCTATATCCTCGACGAGCCGTCGATCGGGCTGCACCAGCGCGACAATGCGCGGTTGCTCGCGACCCTCAAGGAGCTGCGCGACATCGGCAACACGGTCCTGGTCGTCGAGCACGACGAAGAAACGATCCGGGCGGCCGACCACCTCGTCGACCTGGGGCCGCGCGCCGGCCGCCATGGCGGCGAAGTGGTGGTTGCGGGGACGCTCGATGCCGTGCTGCAGCACGCCGACTCGCTCACCGGGCGCTACCTCCGGGGCGAGCTGCGCATCCCCATACCGCCGCGACGGCGCGTCCCTGACCCCCAGCGCACGCTGGGGGTGGTCGGAGCCAAGCAGCACAACCTCCGCGACCTCACGGTGCCGTTTCCGCTTGGCCTGTTCGTGGCCGTGACGGGGGTGTCGGGATCGGGGAAGTCCACCCTGGTGACCGACATCCTGTACCGCGCCCTCGCCCGCCACTTCTACCGCGCCAAGGTGATGCCCGGCGCGCACGACCGCATCGAGGGCCTCGACCAGATCGACAAGGTGATCGACATCGACCAGAGCCCGATCGGCCGGACCCCGCGCTCCAACCCGGCGACCTATACGGGCCTGTTCACGCCCATCCGCGAGCTGTTCACCTATCTCCCGGAGTCGAAGATCCGGGGGTACGGTCCAGGCCGGTTCTCGTTCAACGTGAAGGGCGGGCGGTGCGAGGCGTGTCAGGGGGACGGGCTGGTGAAGGTCGAGATGCACTTCCTCCCCGACGTCTACGTGCCGTGCGAGGTGTGCAAGGGGCGCCGCTACAACCGGGAGACCCTCGAGGTGCGCTATAAAGGAAAGTCGATCGCCGACGTGCTGGACATGTCGGTGGCCGAGGCGCTGGATTTCTTCGAGAACCAGCCGCGCATCCGCACGAAACTCGAGCTCCTGAACGACGTAGGGCTGGGCTACATCCACCTCGGCCAATCGGCGACGACCCTGTCGGGTGGCGAGGCGCAGCGGGTCAAGCTCGCGACCGAGCTGGCCAAGCGCGACACGGGCCGTACCCTCTACATCCTGGACGAGCCGACCACCGGCCTGCACTTCGAAGACGTGCGCCTGCTGCTCGAGGTGCTGCACCGGCTGGTGGACAAGGGGAATACTGTGGTGGTGATCGAGCACAACCTCGACGTCGTCAAGACCGCCGACTGGGTGATCGACCTCGGGCCCGAGGGCGGTGCTGCAGGTGGTGCCGTGGTCGCCGCCGGGGCGCCCGAGGACGTGGCCCGGGTGAAAGGCTCCTTCACAGGGCAGTTTCTGCGGAAGGTGCTGGCGGTGGCGGACTAGGTCGGTAAGTTCACGCGAGGGAGGACTCAGTCGCATGGGAATGTGGGTACCCGCGGTCGCGATGGTCGGTATCGTGTTGGTGATCGGCACCACGGTCGTCTTGAGGGGACCGATGGGGAAAGCCCTCGCGCAATGGATCCGCGGGTGGTCCAGGACCGATGAGCAATGGCTGGCTGTACAGGCCGCGAAGCACGGCACCGTCCTCGGTGCGTCGGAGAGCCTGCTCGCCGAGGTCGACGAGCTCAAGCGGCGCTTGTCCGAAATCGAAGAGCGGCTGGATTTCACCGAGCGCCTGCTGGCGCGAGAGCGGGATCAGGAGCGTCTCGCGCCGCCCCGCTGAGCATGGACATCGAGGGCGTTCTCGCGATCATCTTCCTGTTCGGAGGTGGCACGCTCTTCCTCCTCGCCATCTCCCCGATCGGGAGGGCGTTCGCAGATCGCATCCGCGCCAAGGGGCAGGGGGACGTGCGGTCCGAGCTCGTCGAGCACAAGGCGGCGCTCGAGCAGCAGCTCGAGGCGGTGCGGCGTGAGGTGGCGGAACTGGCGGAGCGGGTGGACTTCGCCGAGCGGCTGCTCACCAAACAGCGCGAGGGACAGCGGATCGGACCGGGATAGTGGACGACAAGGACCTACTCCTCACGTTGTTCGCCTTCTTCACGGTGGGCGGCGCCTTTTGGATCTTGCGCCCCCTCTTTGGCGCGCTCGCCAAGCGCATCGGGGACGGCCCCAAGCGTGCTGCCTCGCCCGACCAGCTCGCGCTGTGGCGCACCGAGCTCCTGGACGAAATGCAGCAGGTACGCCAACAGGTTGGCGAGCTCGCCGAGCGGGTGGACTTCACCGAGCGCCTGCTCGCGAAGCAGCGCGACGGGGAGCGGATCGGACCGGGGGACCGCTGATGGAAGGCGTGGTCGCGCTCTTCATCCCGATTATAAGCGTCGCCGGGTTCTTCGCCTGGATGATCGCGATCTCGCCGGTCGGGAAGGCGTTCGCCGAGCGGCTGCGCAACCAGGCGCGGCCGGGCGACGACGGGGAGCGGCAGGAGCTGCTGCAGGCGGTGGAAGCGCTGCGGCACGAGGTGGCGGAACTCGCGGAGCGAGTAGATTTCGCGGAGCGATTGCTGGCCAAGGCGCGGGATGGTGAGGCCGGGAAACTGGGGCCCGGGGAAAGGCGTACGGCGTCTACGTGATGCAGTTTCCACCGGTTCCACCGGGGGTGGCGGACATCAACTACCTGATCCACCAGATGTCGCCGTTCGTCGGGCTGCTTCTCATGTTCATGGGCGTGCGGTGGCTGTTGCGGTCGCCGGTGGGTGAAGCGCTGGCCGAGCGCATCCGGCATCGGTCGCAGCGGCGCTGGGGCGCGGTGGGGGAGGATCCGCAGCGGGTGGCTGCGCTGGAGGAGCAGGTGGCCCAGCTGCAGGGCCAAGTCTCCGAGCTCGCCGAGCGCTTAGATTTCGCCGAGCGCATGCTGGCCGAGCGGCGGGAGCGCAAGTTGGGTGCGGGACAGTGACGCCCCGCCAGCACACCGAGGGTTCTCATGGGAATCTTTGACCGTCTCTCGACGCTGATCCGGTCGAACATCAACGAACTGATCTCGCGCGCCGAAGACCCCGAGAAGATGCTGAACCAGCTGATCGTGGACATGCGGAGTCAGCTGGCGAAAGCGAAGCAGCAGGTGGCCGCGGCCATCGCCGACGAGAAACGCCTCGCGGCGCAGGTGGACACGGAAAAGAAGAGCGCCGAGGACTGGGAGCGCCGGGCCGTGCTCGCGGTGCAGGAGGGGCGCGACGACCTGGCGAAGCAGGCGCTGCTGCGACACAACGAGCATGCCCAGGGTGCGGTGCAGCTGCACGAGACGTGGATCAAGCATCGCGAGGAGACCGAGAAGCTCAAGCTGTCGCTGCGTCAGCTCAACGACCGGATCGAGGAGGCGAAGCGGAAGAAGAACATCCTCATCGCCCGCCAGAAGCGCGCCGAGGCGCACAAGCGGATTCAGGAGACGATGTCCTCGATCGGCGACAAGAGCGTGTTCGAGACGTTCGAGCGCATGACCGAGCAGATCGAGCACGAGGAGCGCAAGCTGATCGCCGCGGCAGAAGTGAACGAGGACCTGTCGGGCGACACGCTGGTGAAGCAGTTCCAGAACCTGGAAGTGAAAGCGGACGCCGATCAGCAGCTGCTCGACCTGAAGCGCAAGCTGGGGCTGCTTCCGGCCGCCTCGGGCGGTGAATCGAAGCAGCTCGGCAAGGGCGCCGCGGAGGCCGAGCTCGTCGAGGACGACGACGGCCCGCCCGAGCACCACCGCTGAACACAGAGCCGTCCGCCTCTCGGTTGTCGGGCGCCACGTTCGTGGCGCTCTTCGTTGCCGCCCTGGCCATCTGGTTCGTCGTCCGGGTGGTCGAAGTGCTGCTCCTCGTCTTCATCGCCGTCCTGTGCGCCGTCTATCTCTCGGGCGTGACCGACCTGCTCGAGCGTCGCTTCCGGTTGGCGCGCTGGCTGGGCCTCGCCATGGCCGTGGTCGCCACGATCGCGGTCGTGGTGGCCATCGGCGCGGTCATCGTTCCGCCCGTGCTGGAGCAGACGCAGGCGCTGATTTCCGGGCTGCCCCAGACGCTCACCAACATCCAGAACGTGATCGCCGCGTGGGCGCGGGAGTACCCGGTGCTGCGCGACACCGAGCTGGCCAATGCCCAGTCCGGATTGGTCGCCGGGCTGATCATCGACGCGACCACCTTCCTGAAGGGATCGATCCTGCCCTACGTCACCGCCGGAGGAAAGCTCTTCATCGAGGGCGCCAGCGTGGTGGTCATGGCGCTGTATCTGGCCGTCCAGCCGCGCCTGTACCGCGACGGCATCCTGTCGCTGCTCCCGCCCCGCTACCGCCCCGTCGGGGCCCGGGTCCTGGACGACGCGGGCGCCACGATGCGCGCCTGGGTCGTCGGCCAGCTGCTCGCCATGCTGGTGCTGGCGCTGCTGACCGCCATCGGCCTGTGGGTGCTGGGCGTGCCGTACTGGCTCGCGTTCGGGATTTTCACCGGGCTCGTCGCCGTGGTGCCGTTCTTCGGCACGCTCGTCTCGACCCTGCTGCCGGCGTTGTTCGTCGTGAGTACGGGCAACTGGGTCAAAGTGCTCGCCGTGATCCTGCTCGGCGTGCTGGTGCACGTCGTCGAGGCGAATGTGGTGGTGCCCCGGATCATGGAGCGACGCCTGGCCTTGCCCCCGGTGCTGACCATCGCGAGCGTGCTGACCATGGGCACGCTGATCGGCGTCGTGGGCCTGGTGGTCGCGGTGCCGGTGCTGGCGGTCACGCTGGTCGTGCTGCGACACGTGCTGCAGGCGGAGATGTACGGCGACGCCGGCCACGCCGAGCCCGCCGTGCTGCGCGCGACGGGCGAGTTCGCGACGCCCCGGTCCAAGGTGCGCGTCTGATGCCGCCGGCCAATACGCAGCGCTTCCTCATCATCGCCGACGGGCAGTTCGGGCCCATGACCTCGAAGACGGCCAACTGCTGCATCCGCTATATGCCCGAGCGCGTGGTGGCGGTGTTCGACCGCGGCCACGCCGGCAACACGGTGCGGGACGTGCTGGGCTTCGGCGGCCCGATTCCGGTCGTGGGTGATTTCGAGCAGGGGCTGCGCCTCGGCCCCACCGCCATCCTCGTCGGCATCGCGCCGATGGGAGGTCGGCTGCCGGCCGAATGGCGCGGCTGGCTGCGCTGCGCGATCGAGCATGGCCTCGAGGTCTGGAGCGGCCTGCACACGTTCATCGGGGACGACCCCGAGCTGGGCACGCTGGCCCGGGAGCGCGGCGTGCGGATCTTCGATGCCCGCAAGCCGCCCCTGAATCTGCCGGTCGCGGACGGGCGCGCGGCCGAGGTGGACGCGTACGTGGTGCACACCGTGGGATCCGACTGCAATGTCGGGAAGATGACGGCGCAGGTGGAACTGCGGAACGCCCTGATCGAGCGCGGCCACCGCACGCGCTTCGTCGCCACCGGGCAGACGGGCATCTTCATCGAGGGGTGGGGCATCGCCGTCGACGCCGTGGTGGCCGACTTCGTCGCCGGGGCGGCCGAATGGCTCGTGCTCGAGGGGGCCAAGGACGCCGACATCATCCTCGTCGAAGGGCAGGGGAGCCTGGTGCACCCTGGCTATTCCGGCGTCACGCTGGGGCTGTTGCACGGCTGCTGCCCCGACGCCCTGATCCTGTGCCATCAGGCGACGCGCGCGTACATCGGCGACTATCACGGGCGCGAGCCGTGGGTGAAGATCCCCCCGCTCGCGGCGCTGGTGGACCTCTACGAGCGTGCCGCGGCACCGGTGCGACCGACGAAAGTGATCGGGATCTGCCTCAACACGTTCGACCTGAGCGAGGCGCGGGCGCGCGACGCCGTGGCCCGCGCGGCGGAAGAGACGGGGCTCCCCGCCACCGATCCGGTGCGGTTCGGCGCCACGCCTCTCGTGGACGCGATCGAGCGCGGGGCAGCAGCGGTCCGTTCGGGGTCGGGGGTCGGGGGTCAGGGTTCGGGTGTCACGTCGGAGCCACTAGCCCCTAAGCCCTAGCCCCCAGCCCCTGTCTTTTTTTGCTTCACGCGGCGGCGATCGGATGGCGCCCGCCGCCGCTGGCGCGGCTACGCTCGCCCCATGGTGACGCGTGGGTCCGGACCCGTGCTGGTCGTGACCGACGTGGCGGCGCGTCTGGTCCGCCGCGGGTTGCTCGCGCCGGGCGACGCGGCGCGCGGCGACTGGCGCCGGGCGCGGCTGCTGGTGTTCCGTCGCGGCCCCGTCGTGTGCGAGCGGCCGCCCGGCGCGTGGACGCTCGACGTGGCGCTGCACCCGCGTGCGCCGCGCGTGCGTTGACGCTCCCCGGAGGCGCTCCTACGTTTCAGCCGCACCGATGACCCTCGCGCTCTACAACACGCTCAGCCGGCGCGTCGAGCCGTTCACGCCGCTCGCTCCCCCCCGCGTCACTGTCTATACCTGCGGCCCGACGGTCTGGAACTACGCACACCTCGGGAACTTCCGGACGTTCTTGTTCGAGGACCTGCTGCGCCGCTACCTCGTCTACTCGGGGTACGACGTGTTCCACATCATGAACCTCACCGACGTGGACGACCGCACCATCAAGGCCGCCGCGG